>JBBKWI010000175.1:0-13554 GCA_037968875.1 Candidatus Sericytochromatia bacterium
AAACACATCGTAAAAAACGAGCTCTGTTGTTTGCTCCCATTTGTGCAAGATCTCTAAAAAGGAATTAGGCACAGGAAAGACCAAGTTATCCCATTCAACACTATTCATATTCACTTCCCTCGGATAAATCTTGTAACACGCTTCCCTCGTATTTTAACAGTAAGTATTTTAAAATCTGTTATTGCGTTATATGGCTGAGACAACAGGCAAACTAGACTATCGCTCATAACAGAAAGGCACCTTCGGATATTCGCTCCAGATTTGAAAACCATAAATTTACATCACATTTACAATCCCACCAAACCCTGTTTGCAATTGGGAGGGTATACTAAACTCAGCCTAAATAGCGGGAGTTTGACTATGATTCGTGTCCATATGATTGATGATGATGAGGAAATGCACGAGCTACTCAGTGATTATTTTGCTGATGAGCCGATTGATTTTTCGGCTTCGGCCACCCCTCAAGCCGGCATCGAACATGTGCAGCCCAGCAATACAGATCTGGTGTTGGTCGATCTGATGATGCCGGGAATGGATGGCTTTGAGACCTGCCGGGCCCTGAGAGCCCAAAACCCCTTGTTGCCGATTATTATGCTGACCGCCAAAAAAGACGATTATAATCGCATTGTCGGCTTAGAACTAGGGGCCGATGATTATCTCTCCAAGCCTTTTAATCCACGCGAGCTACTGGCCCGCATCAAAACCATTATGCGCCGTTTTGAGCGCAGCCAACAGTTTCAAGCCCAGCACACCGTCGCCAGCGAGCACTTATTGACTTCCACCCTGCACGATTTGGAACTCAATTTACAATCGCGTCAGGTCACGCATCAACAGCAAGAACTCGAACTGACCAGTACTGAGTTTGATATGCTGGCTTGCCTACTCGAAAACGCCGGCATTGTGCAAACCCGTGACAATCTAATGAATAAAGTGCGTGGCGTCGACTTTGATGCTTTTGATCGCACAATTGATGTCTTTATTAGTCGCCTGCGCCAAAAACTGAACGATAACCCACGCAAGCCTGAGATTATCAAAACGATCCGCAATGTCGGTTATTTGTTTACCAAATGATTAACACACTCTACCGCCGGCTCTATCGCAAGCTCTATCTCTATGGGTTTTTGAGCATGATCGCCGCTCTCTTGATCAGCTTCTTGCTGGTGTCCCAGAGTTTTCGTGTCATGTCCGAAAGACCCTTTAATATGCGCTTACAGGAGCATGTCACTCTGATTCAAGAGATGCTGATCAGCAGCCGTTTTCTAGAACAGCCCGACGCCACCGAAGCGATGCTGCAACATATGGAAAAAGTCCAAAACTGGAACCTCTCGATCTGGCAAGGTGAGAATTGCCTCTTGCACTGCAGCCCTGAGAGTCTGGCTTTTACAGCTGAACGAGATTTGCGACTGCCTCAGAATGTGCAATTATTCGCTGGCAAGCAAAATGAAGCGCTGGCCCTGGCGCTATTGTTTGAGAAGGGGACAGAGCCCGTTTACTTGCAAGCTCGTGTACTCGATCAAAAACAATTCACTCCTTTTCACCGTCCTGTTTCAAATACAGGCCAGGAATCTAATCAATTTCCACGCCCACCCAGAGGCCCCGAAGTCTTTGGGATACCGCTGCCTTACTTCACAGCGATTTTACTATTGCTCTTGTTCTCGCTGCTATTGATTCCCTATGTGCGGTATATTGTCAGCCCCTTTAAAGAACTCAGCCTGTCGATAGCCCGAGTCACTGAAGGTGATTTCAATACCCTGGTGCCCGTCCGGCCCAAATCTGAGTTTGCGGGCATTGCATTGGCTTTTAATGAAATGGTCTCCAAAGTGCAGCAAATGCTGCAGCAGCGTGATCGTCTGATTACTGATGTCTCTCACGAGCTGCGCTCCCCACTGGCGCGAGTCCGCATGAGTCTTGAGCTTTTAGACAAAGAAGGCAAGGGCAAGCCCAAGTATATCCATAAGTCAATCGCCGAAATCGAGCAATTGGACGAGATGATCGAAAATATTCTGGACGCTGCCACTCTCGATTCTGAAGCCCATAATTACCCTTTGCTCAAACTCAATCTGATCAGCGTGGTGCAAGACAGTCTCGAAAAACACCAAAGTATCTTTGAAAAACACCAGTTTCAGATCCAGACCCATTTTGAGCCCGGTCCCTTGTGGATCCGAGGCAACCCTGGCATGCTCGACCGGGTCTTAAACAATCTCATCTCGAATATTTTTAAGTACGCACCCCAGAGTTCCCAGATTGAGCTGAGTCTCAGCAGCGAGGCTGAGATGAACGTCTTACGTTTACGGGATTTCGGCCCCGGAATCCCGGAGTCTGAACTGGAACATGTCTTAGAAGCCTTTTACCGCACGGACCTCTCGCGCTCGCGCAAAACCGGCGGCTCAGGGCTCGGGCTGGCGATCATTCAAAAGATTATGCAGATCCACCAGGGCAGCATTGCTTTACAGATCCCCGAAGATGGCAAGGGCGGCCTGCAAATCACCCTGACCTGGCCCCAGTGGCGCGCCCAGACCACTCAGAATTTAACGGAGCCAACAGAGGTTTAGGCCTGAGATTCGATGCTGAGTGCCGTATTTAAATAGAACTGGCCATAAAAAAGACTCCACAGCGTTTTTTGCACTGTGGAGTCTTTTTTTGATCGGTTAAAAATTACTGATTAGCGGCAGCTTTTTCTTGCTGGTTTTTCGATACCCTAACGCCAATCCCGTTTCCTATGCCGCCGCCAAGCGTGGCGAGAGCAGAAGCGCCAGCGAACATAGCGGTTTTATTACCCATCAGCCCTGTGCGTCCAAAGACCGCCCAACCGACTGCGGCTCCAGCAACAGCACCGATACCCATGCCAACACCCATATATTTTTTGGTCACATTGGGGTCAGCATTTATTTTGTCACGCCCCGAAAGCTCACTCACACGCAGACTACTTTCGCCCCGTAGAGAAGTATAAACACCACCTGAAACAGTTCCAGCAATAGCACCAATCAGAGCACCTGTTCCAGCGGATTGACTGACTGGGAGACCTAAACGAGAGCCTACAATAGCACCGACACCTGCACCAAGAGCTCCTCCAGCTAAACCACCTAGAGAAATATGGCCCCGAGCGGGATCATAAGTCGATGTTTTATAATCAGTCGTGTTTAAACGTAGGGTAGGATCGCCATTAACGGCTTCTTCGATAACAGCTTGACCACTATTGAGGGCATTCAGGACTTCACTCTGAGACAGAGAGCCATTTTTATCGCTGTCCATAAATTTAATTTGTTCAGGGATCATATGCACTTCGGTACCCTGAAGGGTGTTGTCACCATTTGTATCCAAATGTTTCACCATACCGGCATTAGACTGTGGCGTTAGAGAAAGGGTCGCATTAAGTTTGATCTCAGCAGGTCCTATGCCAGTATAATTGATGGTGACACGATCTTCAGCTAAAGCCGAGGACATTTCATGGGTGCTCAGTTCACCATTTTGGTCGGTGTCAATCGCGGCGCGCTGTACCGCAGACATTTTGATTTCTGAGCCCGGCTGAAGCTTGCCATCTTTATTGCTATCAATAATTTTGATTAAATCTATTTGTGATGAAGACTGAACTGATAAGTTTGACATAATAGAACCCTCTACTTTTAATCATGTAATTTACTGAATCACATAACCGCTTAATAATTTACTTGTACTTCAGAAAATTTGAATCATGCCCGAAAATGGCTGTATATAAACTAAAATTAAACAATTATTAACTTTTATATAGTTGAAAATTAACTGAACTGGCAGAAGCCCAATCTGCTGATCCTGCCAGATCCAATTGCCCAGCCAAAAATCACCCTGTAAGAGTGTGGCCGGATTGTTTTGAGGGATTAGTCAATTCACAGCCGCAGTATCAATCGCTTTGGTGCATGTATGTAGCTGCGCTTCAAAAACAGCTCCCAGCAAGGTTTGCAAAGATGATTCAAGCTCTATACGGTTTGAAAAAAAGAGAAATGCTTAGCCCTTATTGGCTGACTTGACCACTGCGGGCATCGACCCGAAAGAAGCCATTGGAAGATTGGATCTCCCAGGTCATAAAACCGTCTAGCTCCATCGAAAAGACCGGGAAGTTTTTAAGGCCTTTTTCTTTGGCTTTGGCCAGGGCCTGCTCGCTATCGATACGCCAGGAAGATTCCCAGATCGAAGAGCCAAAGAAGCCCGAAACCTCTGTGCCACGAGAGCCTTCGACTTTAAAGGCTTTGTCTTTGCCCAGAGCCGTAAAATAATAGATCCAGTCAAAGCTGCTGCCATCTTCGTCGACCCAACGGGCTTCGACTTTGCTCAAGCGCGCTGAGTTGTCCCAGCGACGCGCCGTACTATCGGCCCGCCAGAGACCGCTTTTAGCAGTCCCAAACAAACGCGCTGAGGTCGCTGACTGGCTTTGGATTGCAGGTGCTGGATTCGATGTGCTTAGCGGTGCTGACTGACAAGAAAACAAAGCCAATCCAAGCACTAATATTCCTGCAGAACGAATCATTTTCATCAGCACACCTCAATTTAAAACAATTTCTTTTATTATTCCTGATTTTAACGGTCTTTAGTACACCATGTCAATTAAAATTCATCAGCAATGGAAAAAGCATATCAGAGCAAAGAGAACTCTCATAGAGACTTTGGCAGCCCCAGAAACGATTCAATTACTGAGTGTAAAGAGCGCATCTTTGTCTTTGATAAGTTCCTGGTTCACATCAACGCTTTGACATACTCCCCGCCCTGAAGGACGAGGATTCTCAAACTACGCTTACCCTAATGGATTACGTTAGCGCTTGAAAGGCCTGCCCGGCCCCAATAGCTGCAATATTTCTCGCAGCATTAACATCTCTGTCTAAGCTCAGGTTGCAATACGGACAGTCATGCACCCGTGTCCCCAATGACTTCGGCACTTTTTGTCCACAACCCGAACAATTTTGGCTGGTGTTCCTTGGATTTACTTTGATTAGCTCTCGCCCAGCTTCTGCCGCTTTGTATGAGAGCAATTCAAAAAAGGTTGACCAGCCACTATCTGCAATAGATTTACTCAGGTGGCGGTTCTTGACCATGTTCTTCACCTTGAGCGACTCAACACAGATGGTTTGGTATTTTTCGATATAGTGATTTGCTGTTTTGTGCAAAAAATTCAGACGCATTCGCTTCACTTTACGGTGCGTTCTTGCTAGCCCCTGAGCCGCTTTTTTGCGACGATTTGATCCTTTTTTTCGCCGGGCGACTTGCCTCTGTTTTCGCCTGAGTTCAGCCTGAGCTTTACGGTAATACTTAGGATTAGCCACATGCAGGCCATCAGTGTCTGTGCAAAAGTGGCTAATACCCACGTCAATGCCAACCAATTCAGCATCAGGGTGAGGATAGTCTTTCTCAGGAACTTCATCACAAGAAAAGCTCACCCACCAGTCACCGCAAGCATCCCGAGATATTGTCACCGTTTTGACTCTGCCTTGAATGGGCTGAGAAAGAAACAACTTAAGAATGCCAATACCCTTAATTTTTAAATGTCTGCCATCAAGCTTCCAGCCTGAAGTTTTAAGAGTGAATGAATCGTAGCGATGATAGGAGCGAAAACGTGGAAAGCCAGCTTTTACGCCAATCAGTTTCAAGCGAGAAAAGAAACCCTGAAAGGATTTACCCACACGTTCAATCGTTTCTTGGAGTGTCTGGGAGTTAACCTGTTTAAACTCAGCAAATTCTTTTTTCAGATCAGGGAGTTCATTGCTTTGAGAGAAGGTGCTGAGACTGATGCCACAGCGCTTGTATGCAATGATTCTCTGCTCTAACGCAAGATTATACAAATTCTGACACAGACCCAGCCAAACGGTAGCGTTTTGCTTTGTAGCTTTGCTCAGTTTGGCTTTAAATTTGAATGTCTTACGCATACATTTATTATACTATACTGAGAGCACTGTTTCCAGTGCTACACTTTATATCCCCGCCCTGAAGAGACGGGGTTTTACAGTGTTTTCGATAAATTAGATCATGTTTTGGATTTTTGGTCCAATGCTTCAGCTCTGCTGCACTGATCACATCATTCGCTAAAGATTTCCCTCCGTGATCTCCCTCGCAGCAGCACAGATTCTCTTTTGCTAAACTCATAAGATGTCAGCGAGCCAACCTCCCCGCCCCTTCCACATGAAAGTCTTGATTGCCAGCTTTGTGATATTAGAGCTGATCTTACCGATGGGCTGCGCCTCTTATTTAATGATCGTGCCACCCGTTAATAGCTCGATTCCGGCTGGCTGGAATGAAGGACTACGGTTCTGGTTTTTTCTTGGCACCCTGCCTTGCTATGCCGTCTATGCTTGGCTGCTGGTCAAAGAACATTTCCCAGAACGACTACGTGAAGCCTGGCCCATTTTTGTGCCTGTATTGATCAGTCTGGGGCTCAGCCTGTCGTTTTGGCCGGAAGACAATTTGCTTGATTTTTTAATCTTTGAAGGTCTGCCCTTTTATCTGGGCCTCAATCTGACTTTTTGTATCGGCCTGGCAATCGCCACTTATCAACACAACGCGCCCAAGATAGATTTAACTCTGATCCTGCTCTGGGCTGGGCTGAACCTGGCTTTATTCAGCCCCAGTCTGATTGTTTTTGCACATGGTTGGGCACTCAGCGCAGATCTCGAACTCAGAGATCAAATGCTGGCTCAGGGGGAATATTTACTGAGTATAGTCCTGGCAGCCGGGTTTAGCTGGCCGATGCTCAAGCACCTACACGAGCAAGGCGAACTCTAAAATAGTTTAAATCAGTGTGAAGCTTCTCTGACCCTGAACAAGTTTGTCTGACAAAGTCTAGACAATCAGAGATAACAGCTAAATTAGCCCGATCAGCCAAAGGAGTCAGCGATGTCGAATTTACCGGTGCGAGGTACAGGCCCCCTGCAGCTGCCCCCAGACTTACTCCCAACAGCAACACCCGCTCCACCGACATCAGCAACACCCGCCACAGCAACGCCAAGCAAGCCCGCCACCGAGCTCACCCCCAGCGATCAGCTCAATCAAACAACAGCCAGCAGCTCAGCGGCGACCCATGTCTCTTTTGCTGAAAACCTGTCCATCCCTGATGCAATACATGCAAGCCCAGCAGAGCCCCCCCGCAGCTCTGCCATTTCAGATCAGCAATTTGAGCAGGCCTTAAACAGCTTTCAAAACACCAGCAAACAAGAAATGGAAAAAGAGTTCCGCTTTGCCCCCGCAGGCTCAGACAAATGGAAGCTCTTTAAAGGCATGGAACTGCTGGCCAAAATCGAAACCGAAATCGACAGTATTAAGGACCCGGAAGCCAAACAGGTCTTAGTGATGCGCAGAGCAGAAATTGTCGATCTGGTCGATCATTTAAAACAACAACCCGAGATTGAAGCAGCCTTTGGCCGTGTTCAGGAACGTGCCATGGAGCAGTCCGGCATTAGCCCAGAAGACTTGCTAGCCCAGGCCCAATACCTGACCAGTGACGATTTCCGCGAACAGCTCAAGGCCCTACCCCTGACTGAACAGCCCCAGTTTTTACAAAACGAACTGGCCAAAGTCCAATTTTTCAACCCCGATCAGGCCAGACAGATCGCTGGCAGCATGGGCGCACAAGCTCTGGTTAACGAAGGTCTGTCTCAGCTGGGCCACCTCAATCCCGAAGGCCGGCAACAGGTCCGTGAAAATATTGATTCCCTGCTGGGAGATTTGCTCGACAGCCCAGCCGGTGATTTGAATCAGGCCAAAGGCTTACAGAGTTTATTCCGTAAATTAAAACCCGAACAAGCCCTCCTATTGCGTGAAACCCTGGCCGATTTCTCAATGAATATCGAAAACATGGACGCCGATGGCCTGGTCAACGCGATCCGTGAAATAGAAGGCCTCGATCCGCAATTGCAACAAGACCTGCTGCAGCTGGATTGGCATGGCGAACTGCATCAAGTATTGAGTTCGGTCGCCGCAGTCGGCAGCCTGATCCGCCTGGGACGTTCCGTAGAAGGCCTAAAAGCCAGTGGAATGACCCTGCGCAACGGCATCAATATGGTCAAAACCACCACCAGTTTGATCGGCTCTTCCAAAGACGCGGCCGGTACTGCAGCCTGGTTAAGCAAACGGGCAGGTGCTGACAACCTCAGTACCCGACTCAGTAGCCTGAGCAAGTCCTTAGGTGGACTCAGCGTCGTTAAATGGGCTGGCCCGATCTCCGGTGCGATTTCGGGCTTAGATGAACTCTATAGCATGGGTCAAGAAATCCAGAACGAAGACACCGCCGGGGCCTGGTTTAAAGGCATCAGTGCCGGGGCAGCCCTGGTTGGTGCTGCTGCCGGGGGCGTGGCCGCCTGGTACGGAGCTGGAGCCACCGCCACCGCGATTGCCGGACCGATTGGCCTGGCAGCCGTCGCCATTGGACTCGGTGCCTCTGCCGGCTATGCACTGCTGGCTGAATCTGCCGAAACCGGTGAATTCCGCAAAGAACTGCGCGATCTGGGCATTAGCGATCAAGAAGACGCTTTAGAAGCCGACTTTCAAGACCATTTTCGCGTTCGCGGATCAAATAATGAACTGGAAATCAATAGTACAGCCAGTCTAGAATGGGCCCTGAGCAAGCCCGTCCCGGAACAGGCCCGCCTGATCAACGCTCTGCTCGACCAAACCACCGATCAAGACGAAGAAAACTTTATTTATAGCCTGTTGCAACAGGCCGAAGGTAGAAATGCTGACAGCAACGGTCAGGATGACTTTGACCGCATTATGGAGCGCATTTCGCCCCGGCGATTGGCCAGCGAACTCGACGACGCCCCTGTCGAGGCCTTGCTCAGCAGCCTGCGTAGCCGCAGCGGCCCGGCAGCCCAGGCTGCTGAAGAATCCTTTGCGGTTGGTTTGGTGGACGGTCACCGCCTGGATCTACTCAAGCAAACCAACGGCAAGCCTCTGGCCAGTGTTCAGGAGTACTCAGCCGCCACCCTTAAAGACATGGCTCAGGCTGTCATGAAGGGGATCACCACCGGTCAAGAAGAAATATTTTTGGCTGGTATCGTCGTCAATCAGCCGATCGACAAACTGGCCGAAATTCTGGGACGTGGCGATCAGCAATTGATCAAAGATCTGGTTTCTGAACTGCGCAAAACCGACACCACCCGTTTGCTCCAGCGCTTTGTCGAAATCGACAGCCGCTTAACAGAACTACAGGCCGAACTGGCCAACGGCCCGGCCAACACTGCTCTGGAACAAGAGCAGAAAACTCTAAAAAACGCTTTAGCAGTACCCCTCAACCATCTGGTACAAGAACTGGCCAACGAAAGCAATAATGCACTGTTCACTTCTTATCAAGACGTCTTAAACTCCACTTTACAACCAGCAATCACCAAACACCTGAGCCCCGAAACCCTGGAACAAGTCGTGGGCAAATTATCCAGCAGCAGCTTGTGGTCTACCCAGGAAAGCACCCAGGCCCTGGTACGGGTGCTGCAGCAAGCCAGCCCGGAGCAGTTTTCTTACTTACTCGATGCCAACACGGATACCTTTATAAGACAAGTCCCCGCCAATCTCAGCACCACCCAGGCCAGCGCTCTACTCGATCGCTTTGTTGACGGCCAAAGCGCCCCCAATCACCACTTCCAACGCTTTGCCTTTGGCCTGATCGAAGCCGGTCACAAAGACATTCTAAAAACATTTTTGGCCTCTCGTCCGCAGCTCGACTTAAGCCAAACCCCGGCACTACAGGTCTTACGCCAGGATCCCAGCCTAGAGAATTTAAACGCACTTAAACGTAATCGCCAGGCTTTAGCCAACCTCGACAATCCCCAGAAAGCGCTGATTATTAGCGAGCTGATGGAAGGCTGGACCACCGACGGTACCGAAAGCGTGATCCATCGTCTGCTGACCGATACCCATGCCCAGAACCCGGACGACTTCAAAGCTCTCGCTTCGATGATCGACAGCTATAAACTGGCCAACGAACTGGGAGATTTCTGGCAGGACGGTCAGGGCAACGCCGAATCCCTGGAAGTCTTTGAGCTGCTGGCCCGCGACGGGCGCCCGGAAGACTTTGAGTCCTACGCTACCCGCCTGGGTGCCGATGACAATGTCAATGTCTTGTTTGCCTTTAGCTCCAAAGCCAGCAACCAGCGCCAGATCGCCAAGCTACCCGCCCGTGCTTTGCAAGAGATGAGCGAAAGCATGATGAAAGGCTACACGGGCAACCGGGCCGAGCAAGCGATTAGCAATCTACTGGTACATTCCTCTGACGCTGCCTTTACCGAAATGCTGGCCGATCAGGACTTTTCCAGCTGGATCAGCAAAGAATTAGAAACCAATGAAGCCGCCTGGTTCAGCACGCTTACAGGCGACGCGGACCCATTGCAAACCATGATGTCTCGTCTGGGTCGGCTCGCCACTCAGCTCGAACAGATCGAAAAGCAACCGGGCCCACAGACAACGGCCCAGAACCACTTACTGGCCCTCAAACCCAAGATTATTGAAGCGAGCAACTCCTTTGGACTGGCTATTTCCCAACGGGACTATGGCCAAATCCTGGCCCGTACCGCCAATTCCGAAGCAACCGAAGCCACGATGCGCTTGCTTAACCCACCTGTACTTAAAGCCATGCTGGAAGAAATCATGGCGGGTTACACTGGCGAAGCTTCTGAAGACGCTATTTCCGATATCTTGCAAAAAACCAGCCCGAGCCAATTACGCAAACTACTCGACAGCGAGGTCGGCGGCAAGAAATTTGTCGATCAGCTCAGCAGTGAACTCGACAGTGATCATTTACGGGCGCTCATGAAAAAACTGATTGGTGAAGATTCGGTTCAGACCGGCATGGGATTCAGCTACCTGGCCAGCAGTCTGGCTGAACGCCATGAGGGTAGTACCCTACGCGATTTGATCGGTCAAGATCCAGCAGTGATCCGTCAGCTCCACCCCACCGTCTTACAGAATATGGCCATGAGCCTAACCAAAGGCTGGACTTCTGATGCTTCCCAGACCGCGATCGCAGATATTCTCAAGCACGCCAGCCCACAGCAATTAGAGCTGCTGCTGCAATCCTCTGATCGCAGCCAGCCGCAACAGGTCTCTGACTATCTCGCTGGCCAACTCTCCGATTCGCAATTACAAGCGGCACTCGCCAATTTTGACCAGAGTAACCCGCCGGGGCCAGGTCAGCGTGCCTTTTTGAGTTCTCTCAGCCAGCGGCCAGATATGGTGGCAGCAATCCCTGCCCAGCGTATCCGCCAACTCAACCCGGCCAGCCTACAGCACCTGACACAAGAGGCCCTGAGTGCCTGGGGCGCAGCGACTTTTTCAGGCAACGAGCGAGCGGCCTTACAACATCTCTTAGATCAGAGCAGCCAGAAGCAATTGCAAGCGCAACTTGAGGGCGTCAACGGGCACCTCTTGGGCCGTGCGATTGACGATAACTCGGCTCGCAACCAGCAGCTACTCAAAGCCATACTGGCCAATGGCGATACCACACAATTTACGGCCTACACTGAGCAAACCGCGGTCTCGACACTGCAAAGTGCCTGGACAGGCCTCAAAGCGGACCAGGTGGCCTTACCAGCCGCCGCCCGCGAAACTCTGTTTAAGCACTTTGCTGCTGCAGGCGACAGTGGGCGGGCCCTAGAAATGCTACAAGGCGTCAGCGGGATTCGCAAGATGGGATCATTGGCAGGCACACGCACTGGCGGGCGTATGTTGGACACTCTTTCTCAGCAGATCAGCCACTTCGATCGCCAGGGAGCAGCCAAACTGGCCACCTGGACCCTGGCCCATGGCAGTCAGCGCCAGATCGACAATACCATGCTGAGCTTGCGCAATGATTTCTACTTTGGCAATGGCGGCGCAGTCGTCAAAGCCGTGATCGCTGAAGCCGAAGCCCAGAATCTGGATATTCGCGGCAAGCTCAAGCTCTCGACTTTACGCAGTATGGTCGGAGCCCTCGACAATACCTGGACCAAGCTCTTTGGCGATTACGATAGCAATGTGCGCTATGTCGGCAAATTAGCGGAGCTGGTCGATAGCCAGGGCAAGGCCGCGATTATTGGCGACTTGATGAGCGGCTGGACACCAGGTGAAGCCGAAAGTCTGATTCATCAGATCTTCAGAGATACAACGTCCCCCCGTGAATTCACCCAATTGCTCGACCGGGTAGGCCCTCAGCGCCTGTCAAATGAACTAGAAGACCGTGGCGAATTGGGCAAGGTCATGGCCTATACTTTGGAACGTTATCAGCAACAATACAGTAGTCAGAGCCGCAATGATGACAGTATTGTCCGCAGCATGATGGGCCAATGGTCTAGCACCAGCATAAAATCTGACGATGTGATCTGGCAAATGCTCAAACAACTTGAGCACGATGGCCAACTCAGCCAACTGCGTGCCTTGCGCAATAGCACCCTGGATGAGATGATCGACTGGACCGATGATGCCTTCCGCGATGGGAATGTCTTTAGTTTAGACGCCGAAAGTGAATGGAGCGTGCGCCATTTAGACGGTGCAAAACGTTAAGTCAGGTCTTTCTTAAACAAGCATGACAAAGAAAAAACTTGACAATACAGCAAGTTTTTAATTAAGCTATTTACAGCTTGCTTACAAAGGACACACATTCCCTTCACATGCCAGCTGCATACTCAGGTTAAAACAGAGGAAACACGGCAGATGATGGTCTCCAAATTTCGTTCTTGCTTACTGGTCTTAAGTAGTTTATCTCTACTACTGGCCTGTCAGGTCCCAATCGTACCTACTCAAGGCTCACAGAGCCTCAATAGTACGGGATCGCGCTTTCGCTTACAAACTCAAAGCACAGCCACTACCCCTAATGGACGCAGCCTGGTCAGCCTGAGTAATGGCGCCACCTATATTGGCGACGTGCCTTTTGTCAGCCAGGGCTCAGACAATACCTGTGGTCAGGCAGTCATGACGATGCTCTTGCAATACTGGGGTATCGATATTGATTACCAGACTGTGGTCAACGAAGGCAATCCTCTCAATATCGCCACTTCTTATGATGACATTCAAAACTACCTGCGCAGCAAAGGGCTCTCTGTACAGGCCTATCGCGGCGGCAATCTGGAAGTATTGGTCAGCCAAATTCAGGCCGGTAAGCCCGTGATGGTCTTGCTAGATTTTGGTTCCTTGCAACAGGCCCATTATGTACTCGTGACTGGCTATAATGCCCGTCGCAATACGATTATCATGCACGAAAGTCAAAGCGGTCCTTATATGGAGCTGGATGTAGACAGCTTTATCGAAATGTGGCAAAACACCCCAGTAGTCAAGCTGCCTTTGTTTGGTGGGAGCAATTACGAGTACTTACTCTTCGAAGTCGATAAAGCCAGTACTTAACCGAGGTTCTGTTCGGGCTGTTCTCCCCAGAACGGATGATCATAGGTTTTGAGCAATTGCTGCAAAGCTTCAAAAAACTCATGATCGGTTTGATCTATCTGTCGCCGCACCCAAAAAGTGGCCGCTGTTTTGACGACATTGCCATTATAGCTCTCATCAAAACCATTTTGACTGAGATAAGCGTCATTATTGGCGTGCTTAAAATAGTCAGGATTCAGGAAATAATAGAAG
>JBBKWI010000176.1:0-64099 GCA_037968875.1 Candidatus Sericytochromatia bacterium
TCGTGAAAAAGCCGTTTAGTCTTTTATTGATTGGGCTCAGTTTGCTCAGCTCTTGCTATAGTCTGGGCGCAGAGAAAGCGCCAGAGCAGCCGAACACATTTACCTTAAACCCCTGTGAATGTCAATCGCTTGAGCGCGAATCACAAGGGCTACGCTGGAAACTGAGCTATATCGGACCTTCACCAGCACTGGCAACAGCCAAGCAACCCTGGGGTTGGATAACCCGCTTTGTTTACCCCTATACGCAATACACAGATCTATTTGAACTTCAGATAGATAATGGCTCTGCACAAACTTTGTGGCTCGATAGCGAAGCGATTGCACTAGAGACGCAGACTGATGCGCTAAAACCGCTGGGGCTGGAGTTCTTTGAACGGGCCTGGCCCAGTGGGGCAGTAAATGATCAGCAACAATTAATTGACCGCAGTTTAGCGATGGCCGAAGTGACCCGTCATTTGTTTTATTCACATGGTTTATTGCCTGGTGAATCGTATACTGCCAAGCTGGCTTTTTCGCAGTCTCAGGGCCGTGCTAACAAGCTAAGTCTGGACGCCTGGAAACTGGGCGAGTCTGAGTTTTCAGAAAGCTTTTGTTTGCAGTTTCAAGCCAAACCTCAATAGTCATCCTTTGTATTGGCTTAGGGTTTCCTGATAACTTATTAAACTAAGCCTTGGCTGACTTTACTTTAGTAATGGGCTTATCTTATGATTATGACTTATCGTTATCCCGGCATCAAAATTGAATATAAATTGGCTGCTCAATCAAAAATGCGACTATTCAGACTGCTGGTCACACTAGATCATCGAAGGTTATCACTATATGAATCAAATCTCCAAAATCCTGTTTTTACCTGCTTTGGCCAATGGGGCCAGTCTGGATCTGTATCGACCGGGTGACAATGTCTTTATTAAAGTCAATAGCACCGTGCTGGATCCAGCCGAAAATAGTGTGGACAGTAGCAACGAAAGTGCCAATATTAACGCGACTTAGATATTGATCCAAAGCTTTTATCTGAAGGTCGTCTGAGCAATCTGGCGGCCTTTTTAGATCACACGCAGTAGCAGGGCTTTGAGGTATTCCCCTTCGGGATGAAACAGAGAGATCGGGTGATCGATAGTTTGGCCCAGACGTTGCACGATCTGCACTTCTCGACCGGCTTCTAAAGCGGCTGAAAAAACGACTTTTTGAAACAAGTCCCAGCTGAGATAATGGGAGCAAGAGCAACTTAAGATCAGGCCATTGGGCAAGCTTTGCTTGATTGCCAGACGGTTAATGTCCTGATAAGCGCGGCTGCCTTTGGGGAGATCTTTTTGACGCTTAATAAAAGCGGGCGGGTCCAGAACCATCACGTCGTATTCATCATCCAGATCACGCAGATAGTCAAACACATTGGCGGTCTCAAAGCGATGCTGCTCAGGATTGAGATCGTTTAACTCAAAGTTTTGACGGGCGAGCTGCTGGGCTGTGGCGGAGATTTCAACGCTGGTAGTGGTCGCCCCCTGCAAAGCTGCTAAGATCGAAAATCCACCAGAGTAAGAAAAGCAATTGAGCAGGCGCTTACCTGCCGCAAGGCGACCAATTAATGCTCTATTGTCGCGCTGATCTACAAAGAAGCCCGTTTTTTGGCCTTCCAGTAAATCGACAGCGAAGCGGGCACCGTTTTCGATGATTTCGGTATGGGCTTCGCCAGTGCCGGCCACAATTCCTTTGGCTGGCTGCATGCCCTCGAGCTTGAGTGAGGGCGATTCACTGCGCTCCACGATTAAGCGCGGGGACAGCTCTTGCTGCAGAATCTCGAGGATCAGCTCACGCTGGAGTGACATGCCCAGAGAGCTAAACTGCAAGCTCAGACAATCGGCGTATTGATCGATCACGAGTCCAGGTAAGCCGTCAGCTTCTGAATGTACCAGTCGGCGGGCTTGATAAGGCACTTGTTGATCCCGGAAGGCAATCGCTTGCCGCAGACGTGCTCTAAAAAAATCAGCATCGATCGGAATCTGTTGATCTGTTAATAATCGCAATTGAATCTGTGAGTGAGGGTTATAAAAGCCCTGAGCTAAAAAATCTCCCCCGGCATTAAAGACTGAGACCACTGCACCGGGTTCAGGATCCCGCTCAATCGTTAAGATCGCCCCAGAAAATATCCAGGGGTGACGCTGCCGTACAATTTTATCGCGTCCTTTTTTAAGTAAAATACGGCCCTGGGTTTTGGGGTCTGACATGGGGGATCACCTTCTGTGTCTTCTGGTTTTGGCTCTAGCATAGCGGGGGCACGGCTTCAGCGGCAAGGGGGAAGGCAGCTGTCTCAGGCTCGTGAGACATCCTAATCTCATGTTAAACTGCCAGCAAAAAAGGAGCACTGAGATGTCAACAGATCCTCAACGGGTGTTTATTTCTGGAGCCAGCAAAGGCATTGGCCTGGCAACCGCTGTGCGTTTTTTAGAGCAGGGTTATCAGGTGGCTATTTCAGCCAGTACTGCCGCCAGTTTGGCTCAGGTAAAAGCTAGCCATCCCCAAATTCAAAGCTTTCAGGCTGATATGTCTGACAAAGCCCAGGTCAATCAATTGGGCGAATGGCTCAATCAGGAATTTGGTCGCCTCGATATTCTGGTCAATAATGTCGGCCGCTTTATTCCGGGTGAATTACACAAAGAGTCTGACGAAGACTTCGAAACGATGTTGCAGATCAATTTGTTTAGCAATTATTATTTGACCAAGCGGGTTTTGCCTGCGATGATGGCTCACAAAAGCGGCCAAATCTTTAATATCTGTAGCACAGCCAGTATCATGGCTTACCCCAATGGGGGCTCGTACTGTATTTCTAAGTTTGCCTTGCTGGGTTTCTCTAAAGTGCTGCGCGAAGAAATGAAAGCTCACGGTATCCGGGTGACTTCGGTGCTGCCTGGCGCAACCTATACAGCGTCCTGGGAAGGTGTCGATTTGCCCGAGGAACGCTTTATGCCCGCCGAAGATATTGCGACGGCGATCTGGGAAGCCAGTCAACTCAGCCCCCGCACCGTGATCGAAGAGATTTTATTGCGTCCGCAATTGGGTGATCTGGACTAATGGCACGCCTGTTTACACTTGAGCTAGCCAAAGAAGATATGAAGTTCTCAGCCGGTCATTTTACGATTTTCTCTGCCACAGAACGCGAGCGGCTGCACGGCCATAATTTTCGGGTGGCGGTTGAGATCAGCGCCCGCATGCAAGCCAATGGCATGGGCTTTGACTATGGCATCTATAAACGCCGCATCCGTGAATTGTGTGATGCCTGGGATGAATACTTTATTTTGCCAGGACAGTCGCCCTATCTCGTGATTCGGGAGACGGGTGCTCAGGTTTTAGCTGAGTTCAACGGTAAAGAGATCCCATTTTTGGCTGAAGACGTGCTGATTTTGCCGATTGTGAATGCCACCGTGGAGTGTTTTTCACAGTTGTTTTTGGAGCGCCTGATGTCTGACCCAGCAGAGATTGAGAGCTTTCAAATTGAAGCCTTGCGGGTCAAGGTTTATTCAGGGCCAGGGCAATGTGGCGTGGCGAGTTGGAGTCTTTGAACCTAAAAAGTACCAATCTAAAGCATTTCGCCTGTATTTTGGAACAAGCCTATTCTTCAGTGTCGTCGTTCTCTTCATCGTCTTCAAGCTCTTCGAAGCCTGCCAGGTCAAAGCCGCCTTCATCATTCAGGTTTTGTTCAAACATCAGTTCACCGTTCATATATGAGCTGATAGATTGAATCTCGACGGTGCCGTCGGCAGCCATCGTGCCTTTATTTTTGGTAGTCATCATCATGCCCATCATATTCTCTGAAGTGATTTCGACTTCGCCTGGAGCCGGGTATTCCCAGGTGTCGCGGCTGAGTAATTGTCCCTGGGCGTATTCACATTGGCCCATTTTACGATTATCAGGGCCAAAAAATTGTTCCTTGTAATGGTCTTCACTATAGCGGGTGGTGATGCGCTTGGTACCATCGGGTTGCTCATCGATCGTTTCTTCCTGGGGTTCAGGTTTTTGGACTTCGATGCGGGCTGAGCGCGGGTTGAGTTGCTCCCGGATGGCATTAGCGGCTTCAAAGTCCTCGGTCAGGATCTCGTCTTCATCGTAAAAATAGGCTTTTTGCTCAAAGCATTTGCGGATCGTGAGCAGCATTTGTTCGAGATTGTCATACCAGGGGTAAGGCTGATCTTCGGCAGCACGGTAATAGATCCGGCCCCGATCAGCACTGAGTAAATCGCACTCGATTACAAACAAATCCCCCTGAAAACCAAAAATCGGCAGCCAGGAACGTTTCCATTCGACAGCCTCAGGGATGCTCTCGACCACTTCGCACATCAGCTCGTATTCATCGACCGCTTCGCGCAAAGGGTAAAAGGTATACTCCCGAAACAGCGGGGCATTGTCTTGCATACCATCGGCTTGCTCATAGAGCAATTTGGCATCAGCAGGCAAATCAAACGGGAAGTTTTTGAGGGCTTTGCTGAGTGTGTCTGCTTTTAAAGGCGGCAAAAATGCCTCGGCGCTTTCGCTATTGGCTTCGCGATGCCACTTTTGCAAAGCCTGAAAATGATGACGAATACTCATGGTGCGTGTCTCCTGAAATTAACGATAGTGCATGCTAGCACAATCGGGCCTGTAGCCTGAAGCCTAGCGCTTGATCAAAGGGAGAAAAGCGGGCGCTCGCAGAAGCTTAGTCGATGAATATCGGTTCGCGGCTTTCTTGCTTATGGGCTATTGCGTCACCAATCGGGTGCTCGGTGACATGCTCGGGCTCACGTAAACGGCTTTGAATCATCATCAGGGCTTCGAGCACGGCTTCCGGGCGCGGCGGACAGCCAGCGACATAGACATCAACGGGGATAATCTGGTCAATCCCTTGCACCGTGCAGTAATTATTATAGAAACCACCTGAGCAAGCGCAGGCGCCCATCGAGATCACCCATTTGGGTTCGGGCATCTGGTCATAAATTCGTTTTAAGATCGGGGCTTGTTTGTAGTTGATGGTGCCAGCGACGATCAATAAATCAGCCTGGCGGGGTGAGAAGCGCACGACTTCGGCACCAAAGCGAGAGACATCAAACTCTGATGAAACGGTGCTCATATATTCGATTGCACAACAGGCAGTTCCAAAAGGTAAAGGCCAGAGTGAGTTTTTGCGTCCCCAATCCAGCAGGGCATCCATCCGAGTTGCCAGAAAGCTTTCACCTTGAAAATTTTCTAATCCCATTTGAGAGCTCCTTTTTTCCAAACATAGACATAGCCTGACAGCAGAATAAACAAAAACACAAACATTTCGATTAAGCCGGTGCTTCCCAGGGACTTAAAGTTGACGGCCCAGGGATACAAAAATACCGCTTCGACATCAAAAATGATGAACAAAATCGCGGTCAGGTAAAATTTAACTGAAATCCGATCTTGAGCAGTACCGACAGTTTGCATAATGCCGGACTCATAAGCCGCCCATTTGCCTGAGCTATCGTCTTTGGTTTTGCCGCCCAGAAAGTGGGAGACCACCATTAAGATAATCGGGATCAAAAAGGCCAGCCCTATTACCGTGATCATAGCCAGCGCGTTTCCAGACATAATGCATTTCTTTCTATCAGTTGATTGCTTCTATTGTAGCTGATTTCAGCCCCCAGGAGCTAGCTTTCCAATTAGAACGCCGACGATTACTGAGCCGCATTTTTAGGGTTTAAAAAAAGTCAGTAAACGGATCTGCTCACAACCATTGGCTTTGAAAATCGCTTGCATGCCCAGATTGCTGGCATGTGTGGAGCCCAAATAACGACTGGCTCCTCTGGATTGTAGTTGTCTGAGTCCTAACAAATGCAATGCTCTGCCGTAGCCTTGCTGTCGCTGCTCAGCAAAGACTCCCAGATAAAATACTGTGCCTTCACTGGGCTTATCAGCATAAACTTGCGGCAATAGCATGCCAATCTCCGTTTGCTGATAGCTGACCCGAAACCACTTATGGGCATCAAAAGCACTGTCGGCATGGGCTTTCAATTCCTGAAATTCGGCTTTGGCGTTCCAGTCAGGAGCCTGATGATCATTTTCTGGATCCCCTTCAAAAGCGCGTTCAAGATCTTCGATGAAAGCACTCTCTCCGATACTCGCCAGGCTTTCGAGTTCAAAATTGAGCTCTGGATCCCCTAAGGGCTGAGTTAAGTCATGGTTATAGAGTAATTTTTGATAGCTGTTGAGCCCTAGTGATAGTAATATTTTACGCCAGTTTGAATCTGCTGGCGGTTCCAGTAAACGGCATTCCGCCTCATGCTGGTTCAAGAATTTTTTCAAGCCAGTACTCAGTCCTGTACGGTATTCTGAGCAGCGTTCGGGCATAAGGGACACAATATCAAAGAGCTGGGCATGCTGACGTTTTAATTGTAATAGGGTGTGTTCTGCGACTTGCCAGCAGAGCCGTTCTGAGTCAAACATAAGCTGAGACATCTGGCCTCCAATAGGACAGGAAATAAAGTGTAGCTTAACTCAAAAATGAATCAGTGGAGGATGTGGTGAACCCTGCTTTAAAAAAAATAATCGCTTGCAGCGGTGTGTCGCAGTTAATTGAAGTTTTAAACTAGAATCTTAGCAGCAGACAATTGAGCACGCTCTTGCTAAAACCGAAGTCAACTCTGCTGTTCTCACTTGCTTAAAATCCCCTGCTTTGAACCCAGAATACGCATAAAAAGGGTACAATGATCCAAGAAACGTTCGAGGACTCAGGCGACAAATCGAGCGAAATTAACCAGAGAAACTCCAGCAGCGGGAGTCCGTTCCACACGAGGAGAAGGCAAAATGAAAACCCTACCAGAGGAAGATCCGCTACAACAACTGAATAAAAAAGCCCTTCGTCGTTTAGCGCGCAAATACAAAATCAAGCATTTTTATCGCAAATCACCGGCTACTTTGCGGCGAGCGATTCGCCGTGCGCAAGAGCGCGAACCGATCAGCGAACAAATCCAACCGGCTATTTTACAAACCCAGGCCCAGACGAGCCGCGAGCAGCAGAGTGAGACAAGCCCGCCCAAAGGCCTGTCGGCCGAAGCGCTTGTCGATCAACGCCGCCAGTCTGAGCAAGAAGCTTATCAAGAGCATCGTCTGCGTTATTTGCATGCGCCTTCTCGCTTTGTACACAAAGGCACCCACGAAGAATATATTCTTGAAAAAGACGAAGAGATTGAATTGCCTGATTTCTATGCCGAAGATGAATTGGTTGCTTTGTCGATTGATCCCCAGCGCTTTTATGTTTACTGGGACTTTGAGGAGGAAACTCTCTTTGACGTGCGCTCCTGGTTAGCTGAAGACACGCCCTTTATGCTGAGAGTGCACGATGTAACCAACTTGCTTTTTAATGGCCGGAACTCGCATCAAAGCTGGGAAGTCAAATGCCACCCACTGGTACGCGAATGGTATGTGCAAGCCCCAGTCAATAATCGCAATGTATTGGTTGAATTGGGTGTGGTTTTAAATGATGGCTTTCATTCGATTTTGCAATCCAATCCAATATTAATCCCGCCAGTGAGTGTCTCACCCGTGCGTCAGGATGAGTTTGCTGTCTTTGTTGCTCAGCCTTTACGGCCAGAAGAAAAATTACAGCCTGTATCGACAGCGCTATTGCCCGAGCAACAAGCTCACAAGCCAGAGACTTCTGCCAAGTTCTTTTTTCAGGAGTACGTGCCTTCTCCGGTCCAGTTTAATCCCTTGCCACCGGCTAAAAGTATTCTTGAACGCCAGCCGGCTGATCAGCCAGCGATCTTGCCCTGGACCTTGCCTGAGCAACATCAGGTGCCTGAACGGGCCGTCTTTTTGCGTTTGCCAGATGCTGAGACGCTCTGGGAAGCAGAAGAGGCACGGCTGCCGCAGACACAGCCTGAGCAGAAAGCAATACCCCAGCCAGAAATGCACTGGCAGGCCGAGCAAACCGAGACTGATCCTGAGTCCGAAGACACCCTGGCCTGGATTCGTCAGGCTGGCAAAGAACAGATTCAAACCTGGTTGGGCTTGCCGCAAGAAATTCGCTGGTTGAGCGATATCCCCAGTGATTTGTCCCCGATCTTCTTTGAGCAATGGGTCACCGATCCTTATGACCGGGCCATGATGCTTTCGTATTCGATCTGGCCCTGGGAAATCGTTGAGCATATTCCACTGGGTGCCAGTGATGAATTGATCCGTCGCTTTTTAGGGGCCAGTCTCTTTTCGTGGTTTAAACCAGGCTCCTCCGAGCGCATGGTCTGGTGGCAACGTCCATTGGGTGCCTCTGAGCGCTCGCAATGGCAGCAGCCTCTGGGTGCATCAGAAAGTCTCTGGTCAGGAAGCTTACAGCCCAGTCGTAGCCCTGGGGAATCGGCCTGGCATTTGTGGCCAACGCCTGTCAGTGGTCGTGGTCTCTTGTCATGAAAGCAGCTCCGATCGGTTTCCATGCCATGGTCTTACATGCCCACTTGCCTTATGTGCGGCATCCTGAGTATGATTACTTTTTAGAAGAACACTGGCTCTATGAAGCGATCACAGAGACTTATGTGCCTTTATTAGTCATGTTCGAAAATTTGGTGCGGGATGGTGTCGATTTTCGTCTGACAATGACGATGACCCCTTCGCTGGTCTCGATGCTGGCTGATCCGCTCTTGCAAGATCGCTATTTGATCTATCTGGGCCGACTGGTAGAGCTGTCTGAAAAAGAAGTTTTCCGTACCCAGGGCCAGAGCTATTTTAATGATCTGGCCCGCTATTATGCCCGGCGTTTTAAAGAGACCTATCGTATTTTTGATGACCAGTATAAACGCAATTTGGTGACGGGCTTCAAGCTCTTCCAAGATCTCGGGAACCTGGAAATCGTAACTTGTTGTGCCACCCACGGATTTTTGCCTTTGTTTCAGATGTATCCAGAAGCGGTGCAGGCCCAGGTTGAAGTCGCTGTGCAGTCTTATAAGCAGCACTTTGATCGCCAGCCCCGCGGGATCTGGTTAGCAGAATGTGGCTATTACGAGGGAGCCGATCGCTTTTTAAAACAAGCGGGGATTGAGTTTTTCTTCACGGATACCCATGGCATTGTCAACGCCACGCCGCGCCCCCGTTTCGGCGCCTATGCCCCGGTCTTTTGTCCCGATTCAGGGGTGGCCGTCTTTTGCCGAGACCGTGAGTCTTCGGAGCAAGTCTGGAGCTCTGAAGTGGGCTATCCGGGGGACCATTATTTTAGAGAATATTATCGCGATATTGGCTATGACCTCGATTTTGATTATATTAAAGACTATGTGCAGCCTGATGGCACACGCAAAAATACAGGCATTAAGTATTTCCGGGTCACCGGTAAAACTGCTGTCAAGCAGCCTTATAACTTAGAGATGGCACGCCAGCGTGCCGATATGTATGCCTCACACTTTGTCAAAAGCCGGGCGGAGCAGATCACCAATTTGTCACATGCTTTTGAAGGCCATCGCCCATTGGTTGTATCGCCTTATGATGCCGAGCTCTATGGCCATTGGTGGTTCGAAGGTCCGGAATGGTTGAATCTGGTGATGCGCAAAGCGACGCATAACCAGTCGGTCTATCAAATGACCACGCCTTACGAATATTTATTAGAAAACCCAACCCAGCAATTGGCCCAACCTTCACCTTCTAGCTGGGGGGCCAATGGCTATAATAGTTTCTGGCTCAACGAAACCAATGACAAAATCTATCGCCATTTGCACAAAGCGACCGAGCGTATGATCAAGCTGGCTTATCGTTTTAACGACCCCTATCCTTTGCAGCGTCGTGCCCTGGATCAGGCTGCTCGTGAATTGTTATTGGCTCAGAGCTCAGATTGGCCTTTCATTATGAAAACAGGCACAATGGTTGAGTATGCTGTCAAACGGGTCAAGACCCATCTCTATCGTTTCAATCAGCTCTATCAGCAGATCCATCGTGACGAATTAGATCCTGAATGGTTGGATAAAGTCGAGTATCTGGATAATATCTTTCCAGAGATTGATTATCAGGTCTATCGCCTCAAATAAGCCTAGAGAGCCAATTTGCTCGTATTTCAGCCCTATCTAATCGATTTGCTAAAGGCTTGCCCTGAAAACTCTTAATATGCAATTTTAAAGCTCTAAATCACGATAAGAAGAGGGATCACGATTTGCCTGAAACCCGCTCTAGATCTCGAATATTACCAAAACTTAAACTTTGCTTAGGGTAAGTTAAGCCTTAATTTTCCTATAATAACCATATAAGAAACAAATCAAATTAAAGAATTGGACTCATGGGAAACATTCAAACACAATTTAGTCAAATCGGACAGCTGACTCAACAGCAAGTCGCGACGACTAAACCTGTGCGCCGTTTGGACCCTGAGTCTGAAAAAGCCCTCAAAGACGCTAAAACGACCACGCGCAAACTCTTCGCTACCGGCGCCGTTGGCGAAAACGCTCAAAAAATCAACTCCACTGTCATCAATGTTGAGAAAGTCACCCGTCTGGCTGACGGTGATGTCAACGCCATCAATATTAAAGCTGCTATCGACCTGGGTGAAAAAGTCACCCGTGGTCAGGTTCAGGAAGTTTTGGGTAATGTCTCTGCTCCTCTGGGCGCCTTTGTTTCTTATGGACTGATGTCGGAGCGCATTGATAATACAATCAAAGACCCCAACGCTGACAATGTCAAACTTCTACTGAAAACGGGCGAAGGGGCAACCCGCAGCTTTTCTGCTCTGAGTAAATTGGTGCTTGAGAATTCTGGCAAGGTGGCTTCTTTTGCCGGTCGCTATAGCGACGACCTGGGGCGTGTTCTGACCAAAGGAATGAGCTCAGGCACAGCAGGTGTTGTTAAAACCGGCTTGACTGGAACCCAACGTGCACTTGGACATATGGGGACGGCCTTAAATGTTGGCGTGGCTGGCCTGGATATCTATATTGCAGGCAAAGATATCAAAAACTATTGGGATGACCCCACTGGCAAAAACCTGGCGCGCATGGGTCTGGGCCTGGTGGCAGCTACCGGCTCAATCCTGGCTGCCAGCAAAATCCCTGGTTTAAGCGGTAAAGCAGCTGTTGTCGCCGCTCTGGCTGATGTCAGCAAAGTCGGTCTGGATGTTAATTGGACCGGTGTTTACAAGGGGACCAAAGAGAACGTCGTCGGTTACACCCAGGAAACCGTGGCTGCTTATAAAAAAGAAATTCTGGTTTCACGCTTGCCTCAACTGGCACACGTTCCCGTAACCGTGACCCCTGCTTCACTGACCATTTCTCAAACTTTAGGTTCACTCAATCAAAACAAAGGTCTGGCTGGCTTGCGCTAGTCAGCGCTGCTTTCTGCTACTTCTTGTTGATGATAAACACTTTATTCCCGTTATTCTCTTAGCTAAAATTGTCTGGCTTGCCTGTTTTTGTTTTTGTTTACAGAAGTATGTATGATCAACAGAGAGACTGTGACCCGGCTGCTATTTCTTGCTGAGGGCACCATGTTATAATCTGGAAGATTTTAGATCTTATCTAGAGAGGCCCGTTTTTTATGAAATTAAACAAATCGTTATCTTTTTCTGGTCTGGCTGCTGCCTTTATTCTGAGTGCATGCGCAGCTCCCGGCGCTGTCATTACCCCAATGAGCCTACCTGGCTGTTGGGAAGGGGATTCGTTTGGCTTTGCAGCCAAAGTGGAGATCAAAGCGACAGATGAAACCAATGTGTTTACAGTAGACGGCGAAGCCGGTGGCTTTGGCCAGAATTTACCAATCAAAAACCAAAAAGTTAAGCTTGAAAGTGACAACCGACTGGTACCTGTGGGTGTCGCAGCAGCTTTGCCCGTTAAACTCAAAGTTGAAGGCTCCAACATTCAGGTGAGCTCAGACAATGTACCTGTGGGGCTTACCCTCAAACGTTGTGCAGGCTCTGCAGCGAACTAAAACGTGACGGTTGCCATTCTGGGTGGGGCCGGCTATATCGGTAGCCATGTAGTGAAATACCTGCAACAGCAAGGGGTTTCACTGGCTGTCTACGATAATTTAAGCCAGGGTCATCGTGAATTAGTCCAGGCTCCCCTGACGATTGGGGATCTGGGCGATCGAGAGTGCCTGCGTGATTTTTTAATTCGTTATCAAATCAGCTCCGTGATGAACTTTGCGGGGCTGATTTCAGTGGGTGAATCCGTACGCAACCCGCGCTTGTATTATGAGCACAATCTGACCCAGACCTTGAGTATGTTAGATCTTTTGCTCGAATTGAATATCCGAGATTTCGTCTTTTCTTCTTCATGTGCTATTTATGGATCGCCTCAGTTTTTACCAATGACCGAAGCGCATTCTTTTGGGCCTATTTCTCCTTATGGCCATACTAAATTGGCGATTGAGCAAGTCTTGCTTGATTACGCCCAGGCTTATGATTTTAATTATGTTTCTCTGCGTTATTTTAATGCCAGTGGAGCCGACCCCGACAACCAAATAGGGGAATGCCATCAGCCGGAAACCCATTTGATTCCCCTGATTTTGCAAAGCATTTCTCAGCCTGACCAGCCGATTCAAATTTATGGTACAGATTACGACACCCCTGATGGTACCTGTATCCGTGACTATATCCATGTTTGGGATCTAGCACAAGCCCATTATTTGGCTCTGGATTATCTGCGCAAGCATCAGGGGAGCAGTATTTTTAATCTGGGCAATGGCACGGGCTATTCTGTGCGTGAAGTGATTCAAAGTGTAGAGCGGGTCACGGGAAGACAGGTTCCCAGTCAGGTGGGGCCCCGACGTCCAGGAGATGCTCCTATTTTAATTGGCAGCTCTGCCAAGGCCAGGCAAGAGCTGTGTTGGCGGCCAGCGTTTGAATCATTAGATACTATCATTGAGACAGCCTGGGCCTGGCATCAGCGCTCACTTTGTCTTTCAGCTAGGCAGGAGTCCGTTTAGAAATGCAAAAATATCGCTTGACAGAACAAATAGGGCAGGGTGGCTTTGCTCTAACCTGGTTGGCTCAAGAGCGCCTAAACACAAACAAAAATGCTGCACAGTATGTGGTGAAAGAGCTCTGCCTGGACAAAATCGATCACTGGAAGGCCGTTGAGCAGTTTGAGCGTGAAGCGCGTGTTTTATCGCATCTGAAGCACAAAAATATTCCAGAGTACATCGATTTTATTGAAGAAGAACATGAAAATGGCAAGCGCTTGTTTTTAGTGCAAGCTTTGATCCAGGGCAATGATTTAGAATCTCTAATCAAAACGGGCAAGCATTTCACCGAAAACGATGTTCAGGCAATCGCAACGACGCTTGCCGAGGTTTTGACTTATTTACAGGACTTTTCGCCGTCAATCATCCACCGGGATATTAAGCCCAGTAATATTATGTTACGCGATTCAGATAGTCAGGTTTACTTAATCGATTTTGGAGCTGTCAAAGGTCCTGCTCAGGTCGATTCAGAGCAAGGCGCAACTATCACAGGCACCTTTGGCTATATGCCACTTGAGCAAGCCGAAGGGCAAGCCGTGCCAGCGACGGATATTTATGCGCTGGGCATGACATTGGTTTATATTTTGTCCCATACGGATCCGACGCGTTTGCCCAAGCAGGGACTTAAAGTTGATTTTCGGCCTTATGTGAATATTTCAGAACCCTTTGCTAAAATCATCGATAAAATGATTGAGCCGGATCTCAAAAAACGCTATGCTACGGCTCAAATTTTGCAGCAAGATCTAGCCAAACTCAAAGATCGAACGGAACCTCTGACCGCAAACAAAAAAAACTGGAAATCAACGGCTATCGCTGTGTTTGTGTTTGCTGGGGTGACAGGAGCTGCTTATTTTGAGTTGGCAGCACCACCGGAAGGGTCAGAACCCTTTCCTCAGTCTGAGAGCAGCCCTGTATCTATGACCTACAGTGAGCATAAACGACTCGCTGATCAGCACTATAATAATCAAGGCTGGTCACAGGCAGTGACTGCTTATCAAGCTTATTTAAAGGCCGTTCCGAAGGATACAGAAGCTTTGTTTAGACTGGGTTATTGTGCAGGTAAAAACTTAGATCACGCTATCGCTGTGAAGGCTTACCTTCAGCTGGAGCAAATCGATTCACAAGCCTATTCATCCTTGTTTTATAACCTGGGTTATAACTACTATAAATTAGACCAAACTCCGCAATCCATTGCTTATTTTAAGCAAATGCTGACGCGTGATGCCAAACATCTGGGCAGCCTCAATTATCTGGGCTTGATTTATCTTAAACAAAAAAACTATGGGCTTTCTAAAAGCTATTTCGATAAAGTTTTGGCTCTGGATCCCAATTACAAATATAGCCTCAATAATTATGGCGAATGGTATCAACGACAAAATAAACCCGAACAGGCACTAGCCTATTTTCAACGCGCTGCAAAGTCTGACCCGGACTATGCTTTGCCTTACTATAATCAAGCGGAAGTCTATTATGACCAAAAAAAAATCACAGACTGCGTGCAAGCAGCCACGCAAGCCATTGATAAGGCCAAAACTTACGCTTCTGCTTATAATCAACGCGGCTTATGCTATCGCGGCTTAAAGCAATGGAATGTTGCGATCAAAGATTTTGAAATGGCGACTCAGCAAAGCCCGACTTATGCCAGTGCCCACTATAATCTGGGGCTGACCTATGATGATCAGGGCAATCTCGAAAAAGCCGAGCATTTTTACCTTGAAGCGTTAAAGGTCAAGGGGACTCATGATCGTTCTTTAAATAACCTGGGCTATATATATGAGCGCCAAAAAAAGGACTCTCTGGCATTGGAGAAATATACTTTTGCGATAGCCGTTAATCCCAAGGCGATGTACTATAACAATCGGGGCGGTATTTATCAGCAGCTTAAGCAATGTACTTTGGCCCAGGCTGATTATAAAATAGCCTGCCAAAAAGGGCATTCTAAGGCCTGTAAAAAAACCTGCCCCTGATTTCTAGATGCGCCTAATGCTCACTCAGTTATTTTTGATTGGGGTCCAGCTGCCATGAAGCGGCTCTAAAACAGCAGAAAATTTGCTAAGGGCTATGCTACAATCAGTTTAAAATCCCCCCAAATGGCAAGTGATGGCAAGTACAGAAGAAAAATTACCCGTTAATGCACAAGACTTTTCTGAGAAAGGGCATGTGGTGTTGCGTCTAAATCAAATTCAGCGCAATATTTTGCAAGACCCTGCTCTCTTTGACAAGCTTGATACGGATCGTAGCCTGAATCATTTACGCAAAGAAGTGCAGTCTTTGCAAGCAGCACTGCTCAAAACGCTCAGACAAGAAGCTGAATATGAATATCAGCAATTATTATTGGCCGAAGCCCTATTGATTTCATGGGCTACAGAGAGCGAACTTGGTGATATTCTGCTGCTGGACAGCCACCGCTTTAAAGAGTTGGATCAGGCTTATCAAGATTGTGAGGGATATGCCCATTGGCTACTGGTGATTGACAATTTGCGAGAAGAACGCAAGCGGCTCTTAAGCAAATATCAGGGCTATTTTGAAGGACAGCAAACCGATCTCGATAATCAACGCCAGGACACCCAAAAAAAGCTAAAACCCTGTAAGCCTCAAATGGAAGAGTGGCGCTTAAAAATGGAGGCACTCAATCAGGTTCAGCAACAAATCAATTATTTAAGCCAGCAATCGATGAATGGTTTGGTGGGCGGTCTGGGAGCCATTGTTGCCGGGATTGTGATCTTTGAAGTATTGAATATCTGGGGCGGTTGGTTTTTGGGTTTTGTGGTGGGCTGTATTGCTTTTGCTAATTTGGCCGGCCATTACTCTTATCTCGAAGGCCCTGCCATGAAAGATCTCTACGCTTTTTTGATTGAAAGGTACGAGGTCAAAAATATCAAGCCGTTTTTTCGCTATACCAACGAAAAAACGCCGCTTGAGCCAACCCAGTATGATGCGACTCGCGGCGAGGCATTGGCCAAGTTTATGCAAAAAGATGTGGTTGAAGCGCGCAATAATTACGGGAACTTAGAGCGCCAGCATCTGGAGCATTTGAATTATTTGCAATATCTTGAATCACGTAAAGCCTGGGTTGAGGAGCAAATCGATAAATTGCAGCAAATCGCCAATGCACAGTATGGAATAACCCCGCCACCGGCTAAAAAAGAAGTTCAGACCGTAGACCCGGCACTTTCTTCAGAGCTTGCCAGTCATGTTAAGTCTGCTGGTTCAGCTACTGGGCCTCTGCCTGACTTGCCTGCTGAGCAGAGCTCTGTACCATCCGTTGAGTTTGAAGCGATTCCAGAGACTATCGAAGTGCCACCTGCTCCCAGCTCCGCTGTTCGTAAGCAGCCTGCTCGCAATCGTAAAACACGGCCGGCTAAGTTGAGTTCAAGCTCAGCAAAACAGATAAGTTCAGATCAGATTTAAACTGATGCGTCTGGTTTGCCTTTCAGATACCCATGGTAAGCATCGCCAAATCGATGTTCCTGATGGCGATATTTTGATACATGCTGGTGATTTTACAGCTTCTGGCCAGGCAAAACAAATCCAAGATTTTAATCGCTGGCTTGGTGAATTGCCCCATCAACATAAAATTGTAATCGCAGGCAACCATGACTTTTTATTTGAGCGTGAACCTGAATTTGCCAGAAAACTATTGAGTCATGCTGAGTATTTACAAGACAGTGGTCTGATGCTGGAAGGAGTTCGTTTTTGGGGCAGTCCGGTATCTCCTCGTTTTTTTGATTGGGCATTTAATCGGCAGCGTGGAGCTGAGATTGCGCAGCATTGGCAAAAAATACCCCTGGATACGCAGGTGTTGATCGTGCACACCCCTCCTTTTGGTATCCTCGATCATTTATGGACAGGAGAATCGGTGGGCTGTGAGGCTCTTAGAGCAGCTCTTGAGCAAAGCTTGAGCCCCGATCTTTTAGTTTGTGGGCATATTCATGAAAGCCGAGGAGCGCTGTACTTTGGTGAGACGCTTTGTCTCAATGCAGCGGTGCTTGATCGCCAATACCAGCCAGCCCACTCGGTTTGGGTACTCGATTATGAACCATTGGCAGGTCAGGTCACCCTTTGCTCTTAGCTAGTGTGATCAAACAGTCAGCGATTTCTCTTTGTGCTGCTTGATCGTGAAATAGTTTGTGGCTATTGGCCGAAATTTTTGCGCTGAGCTCCTGGCGCCAGGAGCCTTGCATGCCCAGGCGCAGAGCTTTTCTGACATAGTCTTCGGGGTTAAGTGCAACCGCATCCATAATGCCCATTTGTTGATAATAAGCATAAGTGATACGTCCATGTAAACGCTGGCCCGGCCAGGTGACAATCGGTACGCCCAGGCCCAGAGCTTCAGCTGAAGTGGCGCCACCGCCAAAATAAAAGGGGTCTAGCATGACATTTGCAATTTGCATCAGCCCCCATAGATCCTGGGTTTCCATCGTGGGCATCAAATAAATCCGTGGCATTAAATGAGGAAATCGCATTTCCAGACGTGCCAATAATTTGTTTTGTACAGCAGGTAAATCAGGGCGTGCCAATAAAACCAAAATCCCTTGAGGATCTTGTTCCAGGATTTCAGCAAAACAAGTGTCTATATCTGGATGCAGCTTATACAGTAATTGGGGGCAAATATATAGGTTGGCATCCTCAGGGAGTCCGTACTCATGTCTTTCCGGAATGGCTTGTAAATACAGGGGGGGATTCATGACTGTGGGCAAGGACTTGAGTAAATGCAATTTCTCCGAATAAAAGCGCTGAGGTTTGTCCTGTTGCTCTAGGCGTTCACTGGATAAAAAGTAATCCATTGTTGAGAGTCCGGTTGTGCCTGAGGACAGCCAGGAGGTGACTTGAATAGGAGCCAGGCGATAGCAAGCCAGAACGCTCTGGAGCGAGCGATCCGTATGTACTTCGGTTAAAAAGAGCAATTGAGCTTCAAGCTCTGCAATTTGCTCCATGCTTTCTGCAAATGAGTCCGATAAATGGATATGTTTAAAATCAGGGCGGCTGGCTGTTAATACCGAAGCCATTTCATAACGTGGTGTCGGATTGGGGGCATAACAAACACTTATTTGAGCAGCAGCCTCGTCCGGCCAGTGGGTCAAAATCCGTTGAAAAAAAGTCTGAACGGGCGCATTGCTATTTAAGACAAAAGCCAGGTGAGGTCTTTCGTAAGAACGTATCTGGAGCGCAGGTCGAGTAGGGAGTGCAGCCTGAAAAAGTTTTCCAAAAGCCTCTCGCCAGGGGCGTGTTTCCAGGTTGAGATAAGCATATAAAGAAAACAAAGGCCAAATCCGAGCATAAGGCTCCAAATTGGTGTAGTCTGAACGAACTAAGGGCTGGTCAGGTAAGGCCAATTGTGCGAAAAATTGGTTTAGGCGCTGCTCATGGCGCCTGACTTCTTCGGAGTTGAGCATGAGTGGGAGCAAAAGCATTTCTTTTAACCAGGCGTAAGCCTCTCGATCTTCTAATAAGGGATCGCTTAAGGCCATTTCCAGAGCTTTACGTGCTTCTTCGATCTCTCCTGCAATTCGTAAGACGCTGGCTGCATGGATTGATAAAATAGTGCGCAGATGGGGATGCTCTTGTGCCAGTGTAATCAGCATTTTCACCACTTCGCCTGGAGATTGAAAGGCTTGATGATAGAGACATTTTAGCAAAACCTCGGTTCGATGGGGCTGCTGAATATAGACTTCTTGATAAAGCCGGGCCGCTTCTTTACGGTCTCCAAATTGATTCATTAAATCGGCTAGTTCAAGGTTTACTTCATAGTCTTGAGGCTTAAGACTCATGTACTGCCGGTAGGATTGAAACGCCAGGGCATAAGCGTTTGATGTAGCGTAGAGTCTGGCGAGTGCGAGCTGGGCTTCGAATTGTTGCGGGGCCAATCTTAGTGCTTTTTCAAAAGCCTGTTGAGCTGCCGGCAGATCCCCTTGCGCCATAGCGACACGTCCGCTTAGAAATTCAACCAGGCCGCCTGGATGATGTAATCGGTATTGTTCCAGTATTTCACTGGCATCCTCACTGGCGTCTAATTCAAGTAAGGTTTCAATCAATTCGCGGCCTAAATCAGGTTGTTTTTGTTCTTCCCAGGCCAGACTGTAATAGAGCAATGCCAACTCAGGTTCGTTCTCGGCTTTGAGCTTGGACGCAGATCGAAAATTTTGCTGCCATTCGGGTAAATTGCTGACTTCTAGTTCTTCCATTGTTGAAAAGCACTTTCTAAAGTTTTACAAGCATCAGGGAAATGGATGGTTAAAGTGCGGCCTGGAGGGTGATGACTCAGCTCTATTTGCAAAGTGGGGATCGGAATCAACCAGTTTTGAAATTTATTCTGCCACTCTACAAGAAACAGACTGTTTTCTTCCTGGAACCAGTCTTCAAGCCCCAGGTCGTAGACATCTTCAAGGCTTCCCAGGCGATATATATCCAGATGATACAGGGTGCCACGTGGTGAAGGGTAAGTATTAACCAGGGTAAATGTTGGGCTAACCACGGACTCTTGAATACCCAGTCCATGAGCGATGCCCTGACTTAAAGCGGTTTTACCTGTGCCTAAATCGCCATTCAAGGCAATAAATAACGGCAAGGACGCATTCTCAGCAAGAAAAACCCCGATTTGAAAGGTGGCTTCAGGGTTGCGTAGATAAACAGTATGACTTGGCATGGTGTTTTAAAATAGAGTGCCCAAAGCAAGTGAACCAGCGGTTATTGAGACGAAGTGTTTCAATAACAGAGGCCTCTCTGATGCTTAAAGTTTCCTCAACGCGGAGGTATACTGCCACAACAGAAGTTGGTCTCAACTTCAATAAAAGTTAGGCTCAAAACCCTGAGTATTCAGCAAGCATTTAAGCACTCTAGCTGTCATATTAACATATGAATAGTGTCTAAAAGCAAGCATAAAAACAACAAGAACAGATTAAACTGCTCGCCTGAATCCGCTTGCTTTCATTTTGTATTTGTTGGTTTTTAGATTTTCAAGTAGTGTTAAAAAATATTTAAAAACAAGGGGTTTTGTTTCTTGTAGTTTAATTTTGCGTTAAAAAAATCCATTTGAACTATGGTTTTTTTTTCGGGATTGTGTATAGTTAGCTTAAAGGTCAATACTTTAGAGGATTTGTTCGCAAGTATTCTGAAACAAAGACTTTGGGAGCGAATGCTGATGGTGCCAACACCGCAAAATATCTAGTCTCTCCGTTTTTTTGACCTATCTTGGATAGTGGACGAGCTCAGTTTTGCCATGCTAAGATAGGGTTGGGAGCTAGTGGATAGATCTGTGGATTGTGTTCAAATTTTTGTCCAATTGAATGGGTAAATGGCTTCCGTGTAAATATATTGAACTAATATTTGAAAGGACGGCTAGGCAAACCGTCCGGCTTACAGACTTGATCCATGAGCCTGTAAGTAAGCGCCCAGGTTATAATGGCGCTTCCACTATTGCTGTTTTTAACTAAAACAGTCAATAATCTGAAAAGGTAACGGTGTATTCTAGGTATGGTTGCTTCAACACGTTTCCCGCTCAAAACGGTTCTGGTTTCCGCCAGTTTGAGTGCCAGCATTGCCCTATTGGGCTGTGTCAATAACAACAACCTGTCATCTGCTCCTCAAAAGTTGTCTTTCCCAAATGAATTGCAACAAGGAGCAACGGGTTTAGAAAATCCAGCCTCACAAACGCAAACACCTATCGCGGGTGATTATCGTGCAGATTGGACACAAGATCGCATCATTGGCGGTGCAGACTTTCGAACCGCAGCTTTTACAGACTCGCTTCGCCCAGATTTAACGCTTGACTCTCCAGATTCACGTATTAAGTCTCCTCAAACTTCTCAAGGGCTTGAAAATAGCTTTGCAAAAGATTTGCCTGGCGCAGATCAATTAGAGTCTTTGCCCAATACACCTGCTGTGATTGGACAAAACGCATACTTTTTAACCAATAGTGCCAGCTCTACCAATTTCTTTGGTTTGCAAGACAATGGCCAAATCAAGTGGCAACTCAGCCTGCACGACAATGGCCGGTTTAAAGGCTCTTCCCCGGCAGTAGGCAAAGCTTTCACTAATACGCTTTATGCAATCACCAACACAGGCCGTCTATATGCTGTTGATGCCAATAGTGGGCTGGTGATTAGCTTTATTGATATCCCAGAAGAAGAGTTTCAGTTCTCTTCACCCTGGGCCATGCAGGACGGGACCAATACACGCGACCATGTCTTCTTATCGAGCTATAAGGGGCGGGTCTACCGTTTCTCTTTTAATGGCAGCACTTTTACACAAGACCTTAATGTCAAGCCGGTGAGCAGTGCGCTTTCTGGTAAGTTTTCCTCTTCACCTATCGTAACGACTAATAATGTCTATGTCGGTTCGGAAGAAGGCAAGCTCTATAAGTTAAAACGCTCCGACCTGACGACAGTGGGTTCTTTAGACCTGAGTACCACCGTTCGTAGCGAAGGCTGTCAAACCCGTGCCGAAATGGTGATTGATAGTAATCAAGATGTCGGCATTGTTCCTTGTGGCTCTTATCTCTATAAGGTTCGTTTGAACGATAGCTCAACAAGTGTTGGACTTTCTCTGGCAGCACAAAGCTCTTTACTTGAGCTCCGCCAGTTAATTACGCTTAATCAAGCGCAATTATTGGGTCCCAATCATGTCAATCGTCCTCAGATAGAGACGACGATTCTGAGAGACCCTGTTCCAACAGACAAAACTTTTGGGATTGAGCAAAAATTTGGTTTTCAAGAAAAAGATTTTGTTCGTGTTGAGTCTGCGGATGGATTTATCTATGGAGAGATAGATACATTGACTGAAGATTCCTTGATTACCTTAAAAGGGGATGGCCTTTTCCCATTAGCCTCTCCAAGCCCAAGCCCCTTACTCTTTGGTGGAGAAAAAGTCGCTTTATCAAACTTAGTGGTGCGGCCGACGCCAGCCCCTAGCGCCAGTGCGACTCCGACGCCCGTCCCGACCCCAACACCCGTAGGCGCTGATCCCGTGACGCAGTTCGTTATTGGAAATCCAGAAGGTCTTCAGGCAGGCGACTTTATTCGCTTTCCAACTTTAACGGGTAAGCCGGTCGTGCAAATTTGCTCAAGCACCAATTCGGATTGTGATAAAGATGCAACAAGCAAGTATCCTGGCTTAGCCAAGATTAAGTTTGCTGAAGAAGACGCCGATGACGAGCTGGTGACTCAGGTCACCTTACCGGGCGCTGCATTGCAGACCCAGATTCAAGCCGCTCTGGCCCAAACCCGTTTTGTTCCCATTGAGAAAGTTCAAAACCAAGTGCTCGGAGGTGCTGCAAACTCTACCTTAGAATTTGCAGTCGGATCTATCAAAGACTTTAAAGTTGGCGATACCGTTCGTGTTTCTCATACGGATGGCAGCATTTATGGTCGTTATGAATATGGGGTCATTGCTTCTATCACAGGGAGTCGCATTCGTTTGATAGCTGCTCTACTAGACGCGCCTGCTGATGGGGATCAAATAGATATTATCCGTCCCAATACGCAAGCTTTTGGTCGTGTGGTCAGCTCCCAAAAATATTCATCTGGAAATATTCTTTCGGCCCCTGTGCTCAGAGGCAATGGGCAGCAAGTCTATGTTCAACATGGCAATGCCATTTTTGAGCTGAACTATAGTTCTGATGCGAGCTTTAAAGACAGTGCAAATTATATTTTACTGCAGTCTGCACGTTTAAATCAAAGTAACCAGGAGCTCGCTGCTTTGTCTCGTTCTCGCCCGCTAGTGGTGGGCACAGATAAACTGTTAACACTGGATACCTCAATACATGGTGATTCAGGTATTTTTGTTAACCGTGTACTTTTACCTTTAAATACCAATGCTGAAAAGCTGAATGATACCTTCTCCATTCGCACTCCCAACTCAAAAGGGGAGTTGCCTGTCCGAGCTGAAACCCAACCGGTTTTGCTTGGTAACACAGGCTTTGTGATGTTTGGTGGAGGCAACGGAGTCGCTTACAAACTACACAAGGATGTCGCCTGGTAATGAAAAAACAGCAGTTTCAATGGGTTCTAATGAGCCTCGGACTGGCTGTCAGTGTAGGCTGCACAGTCCCCTTTTTGGTCAATCCTGATGGTTCAAAGTCATCAAGTGGCGGGCAGGTGATCACAGATCCCCGGGCCGTCTCCTCTTCTCTACCGATATTTTTGCCGCAACCGGGTGGCTCAAATGCGCCGCCGGTGGTACTAAACCCGAATCCCGGTGGCTTTAATCCGGTGGCTTCTAGTAACCCCGGAATTACAGGTCCCTTGCCCTCCCCTACAGCCACACCGTTTTTGGCTAATCTGAGCCCCAATATAGACAATCAAATTGTGGCCAATCCCTTACCCACCCTGCAAAATATTGGGGGCGGCGGCTTAGCTGTAGGTAGCAATCAGCCGATTGTAAAGTCGATTATTAAAGGCCGCGTACTGGGCTTTAACCTGGCAACTGAGCGTTATGAGCCTTTGGCAAATGCGCAAGTTAAGGTGGATTCTGGAATTAGTTTGACAACTGATGTGAATGGTTTTTACCAAACCGCTCAGGAATTTGATCGCCGTACTTCTATTTCCGCTGCTTTTGAAAACTTTACGGCTTCGACCGTGACTGATGTGCCTCCAGGCATAGATCGCGATATTCACTTGAATCCGCTCAAAGGCCGTGTGCCTTACCGGCAAGATGTCTTTAAGCTTCGGGGCTCTGTGACTAATCTGGCTCGCAATGGCAAACGCCCTCTGGTGGTTTATACTGATAGCAATCAATCGATTTCGAATGCTGCCTTTACTCATCCCAGTAGCGGGCGTTTTGATATTGATATTCAGCTTAAGGCCAATCGCTCAAGCGCTAAGGGATCACTTTTTGCCAGTGTGATGGACAATGTCGGCAAACTGTCAACAGTGACTCAATATGGATTTAGTCCCAGTGTCAGTGTCCCTCAAGAGCCAAATTCACCGGTTCCAACGCCGACTCCGGATACTTCTGGGCAAACAGATTCTGATTTTAGACCTTTAAAGTCAACAGATCTGCTCTTGTCTTTTGACCATTTGGTGAGCCCTGAGGCTTTCGGTGAGTTGAAAGTCAATCTAACAGCTATTGCTGGCGAGACCCAATTGCAGGGATCGATTTTACACGTGTATATGAACTTGCCTCAGGGCGGTCGTGTGCTGGTAGCCAAATATAATGACAATACTTCGACAACCGTCAATCAGACGATTCGCGTACCGCGTATAGCAAGCACTTCATTCACCCTGGAAGCCCATGCGGGCTCTGCTTTGGTGGGTAGCGATATTGTGGTTCCCAATCTGCAGATTGGCTCTACGATCGAGCGCAGCTTTTTGCCTGCTCCTCGATTTAATCAAATCGGTGATGAGAGCGATCTCTCTAATCTGAACAAAACCCATTTTATTAGCTCAGATACGACGCCACAATTTGGCTGGGATACCCAGGCAAATGTGAACTCATTTCAGTTAGATCTGACGGCTGAGATTCCTTCTGGCTTTCATTGGGAGGCTTATACTCTGGTCAATCGTCTGAATTATCCAGATTTTGGTACTGAGCACCCGCTGAGTTTAAAACAAGGTCAAACTTACCGGCTTCAACTAACAGCCAGTGATTTCGATTTGGGGACTTTCAATATTTTATCACTGGGCGACCAGTGGCAAGCGCCCACCCGTTTTGAACGTCTCTTTGCTGCGCAAAGTCAGAGCAGTGACGGTTTCTCTGTCAAACTGAGAAACCCCACACTGAGCAATTTTTCTCAGGGCTATCGCATTTCTTATAGCACGGCTTCTTTTGTAACCGAGTAAATAAGCTCTTTAACCTAAAAGCACCGGAACTTAGTTCTGGTGCTTTTGTTTTGGCTATTTCTAAATGTATAGATAAATTGAAGTGCGGGTTGAGCCTGGAGAATAGGTACTGAAAACGTTTGGGGGATGAACGCTCAGCTATTAATAATTGTATTTGGGAGCTTGAACAGCTGCTTGCACCCAGGCGCCCACTGTTTGTGCTGGGGGAGCTTGACCCATTACGCCTCTGGCTGCGGCTGCGCCGGCTAAGCGCTGGGCCAGGACGCCCTGATCAGAAGGATTGGTATATAAGGCCAGATCCTGCGCTTTATAGACGCCTACATCTTGCAGGAGTGTTGCTTGAATGGCGTTGGCTCCGGTTCTGACGAGGTCAGCAGAGCTAAGCCACAGTTGCACATTACCTGAAATTTGTGCCCGTTGGGCTGAAGAAGTGAAGAGGGGAATATTGCCAGCCAGAAGATTTAGAAAACCCCGGCCAACGGCACCCATACCACCGCCAACTTTGAGCAAGCGCTCAGGTGAATTAATCATAAACAGCGAGAAGCGAGAAGCAGCGCCTGAGTCTGATACAATCGCTGACAGGGTACCAGTTGAAGCCATAGACATGGGGGCAGCATAATAAGATCCGCCCGAATAGCCATCTGTTTGGTAAGGGTTGACAGCTCCTCTTGCTGCAGGAGCACTGGCATAAGCGGATTGTGTAGACGTTTGTCCATAGTATGGATTGGTGGAGCCATTAACTGCTTGTACCATGATACGTCCTTCTTTATTGCTGTTGATCTTATTATAGGGGATCAACTTTAAGCCCATGCTGTTATAAGGTTATGGATTGTTTAAGCTTAAGTCAAGAAATCTTCCAGAGACCATTCGCTTGTAAGTCCTGCATGTCCCTGGCGCTAAGTACCTGATAAGTTTGAGGAGCCTCTAACATAATTGTTAAGGGATCTATTTCATGGGGAGGCCAAATCGGGGCTCGGCCGAGATAATAATTTATGCAATGCTGAATTTGATTATATCCTAAGAAGGCTCTGCCGTTAGCTGAGCCAGTAAAACGAGCGTTGAGCTCAAAAGGGATGAATCTGTTTTGCTCCAGTTTACCCTGTAAATTTAAAGGCCCTTGAAAGCCAAGCGCAGCAAGAGCCTTTGCGTAAGCCAGGCTCACTTTTTCTATGAGAGGTTCTCGTATCACACGCCATTGTTTTTGACCTTGTTGCGTATAAGTGACTTTATTATAGGATTGAGAAATGATCTCTCCTGTTGGATTGATGACCAATTCAGCAACGTAGTTAGTATCTTTCAAGTTATGAATCCACGGTACGCCGGTTTCTTCAAAACCGTTGATTTGACCTTGAATGGATAATGGATAGATCAACGGTTGAAAAACAAATCGTTTTGTTTTTAGGTAAGCTTCGACTTGTTCTTTTGTATGCAGAACAAAAACGTCCTTAGAAGCGTGTCCGTTCCAGCGGGGTTTAACAAGTAAGGGGAGTCCTTGCTCATGCAATAGCGTCTCTACTTCATGCGGGTGAAAAGCGGTTTGGACAAACGACAGCCCTTGCTTTTGAGCAAACAGAAAAGATTGGTATTTATCGTTAAAAATGGGTGCAAGCTGTGAGGGAGCCATTAAAAAGTGGGTTTCTGAAAAGGCTTTTTTTTCGCTTAATTGCCCTAATGGTAGTAATTCTTCATCTCGCGCTGGGATCACGAAGTCGGGCGCTTCATCGGCCAAAATGGCTTGCATGCTAGCCAAATAGGTGTCATTATCAGAGGTTAGAGGTACTAAATAACAGCGATCGCAGGCATATAAGTTAAGGGCGACCGTGGTTGATGTTGTACCCACTACGATATAGTCTTTACGCTGAGGGGCGAGCGTCTCTAAGATGGCTTGTCCAACGCGGCTTCCCACAGAGCTAATCAAAATCTTATATTTTTTGTTTGGCATAAAGAAGCTTTCTCATTCATAACGAAGTCATTGAAGTTGGGTAGTAGGTATTATATACCAGGCATGAGACTGATCCCCATGAGAGCCTTACTCGCTTATGGGTGAGATTTGCGCTTGTAATGAGGATTTGTGAGTATATGAATAAAGCTGTATTGGGTCAACTGCTGCCTAAAAGCATCGCTGGCATATTGAACCCCTCGATCTGAGTGATAACAATACTCCCGTTAGTCTTTTACGATGAATCCACGCCATTTCCAGGGCTTCTGTGACCAGATTCGCTGACAAATCTTTACGCATACTCCAGCCAACCACTTTCCGAGAATGCAAGTCCAGGACAACGCTTAGATAGAGCCAGCCCGTTTTTGTCGGCAAATAACTAATATCCCCGCTCAGACTTCATTTGGGGCATGCACATTAAGTTCACGGTTCAAAGCGCTTGGGCAGTCGTGCACAAATTCCATTTTTATGCATTAAGCGGGCTACTCGCTTGTGATTTACATCGTGTCCTTTTTGTTTCAAACGCTGAGTACCACGTGGACTGCCGTGCTTTTTACGGCCTTCTTGAAATACAGTCCTAATTTCAGATAACAGAACAATATTTCCCTTGATAGTAGCTACCTTGAGACACCCCAAGTGCTTTCATCATCTTCTTTACGCTGTACTTTTATTGCTGATTTATCCAGCTGTACAAGGCATTTACTGGAGTTTTGAGAATAACTTGTGACCTTTAGGGTATGGTGATTGCTTTTTTTGCTCCAGCCGTAGGCGAACTTGAGAGCCGTACGGAGGGAGACCGCATCGCGCAGATTTCTGCTTCCTCTTTAGCATCGGCCAATTGTCGCTTTAAACTGACTATTTCAGCCTGTTCATTTCTTTTTTCCTTTACCTTCATTTTAAACGGCACGCCTTTTCTAGGCTCTACGTTTTTTGGGGTAAAGGTCATCACAGGCCTTTGAGACTACTGTGTGATCTTTCCGTATTATACTCCTTTCTAAAATATTCGAGAATCTCCTGTGCCTCTTTCAGTGTGTGAAAAACCTCCCTATTCAATAACTAATACCCATAAAGGGCAGAGCTCCCGTAATTTGCCGTTAAAGCTTTCACAGTAGCCATTTTGCCAGGGTGAACCCAGAGCAATATGCAGGGTTTCGACTTCAAGTGCTTTCAGGCTTTCTACGAGCTGCTTTGCAATATTATAGTGAACCTAGGAATTAGGACACGAACTTAAGATAAGATCGTACCCATCTGTGACCGGTTAAGGGGTCAAGCATAATCATAGCCTAATGTCCTTCTTTTTTGTTAAGCAACGCCATAAAAAAGTTCCTGATCAACTTGCTGAGCGAAACTTCGTCGTTTTCGGTTTGGGTCAGGCATCTATTTTTGCAAGATAGTAACAATCCGCCGTTCTACTTCATTCACATGAAAGAGACTGGTTAAAAACTGGGAACAATACGTTACAAAGAGTTTACTCCAGCGAAGGTCATTCACCTGTTTTTTGAGGCTCTGGCGCAAGTGCTGGCTCACCAACCAGGTACAAAGTGCTGCATTGATTCCAATACTCTGAATCTCACCTGCTTCATAACCAAAATTGATCAACTGTCTTGCCGCATGTGCCAGTGGGTCGTCGTTTGTTACGATCGCTCCTCCTTCCAGACTATGAATAAACTTGGTGGCATGAAAGCTGAATATTTCAGTATTTCCAAAACCGCCAACTTGTTGTTGCTGAAGCCTGCTTCCGAGGGCATGGGCTGCATCGTAAATGATTTGTAGTTGATATTGCTGTGCTATTTTCTCAAGTTTATGGGTCTCACAAACGTTTCCCCATAAATGCACGCCTAAAATAGCAATGGTGTTGGGAGTGATTCGTTTCAAGACATCATTGGGGTCTATAAATAAGTGGCTGTTGCGGTTAATATCAGCAAAGACGGGTGTTAGGCCACACCAAATTAAAGCATGTACCGTCGCTGGGAAGGTAAAAGAGGGAACGATAACTTCGCCGACAGCACCTTTGAGTGCTGTTTTTTTTGTTTGATGACGGGTGCAGCTACATGCAAAGGCACATCAAAGAGCGATGATCCGCCCAAATAAGCTAAGTCTGAGACTCTCGTTTTAGCTAACATCAACAGTTAATCGTCAAATCCGATCAACTCTGGATAGCGCTCGGAAGCCTTGATTAAAAAGTCTTTGATATTTTCGCTGTTTTGAGTGCGATTAAACAATCGATGGGCATGCTGCTCTATCGTCGCTTTGACTCTCTGTCTAAACTCAGGATCGCAGGCCAGTTGGGTGGCTTTGATGACATAGTCTTCGGCTGAGATTGCGACCAGTTCAGCTTCAAGTTTTAGCCCGCGACAGATGCGTTGGCTGATGCGAGAACGTAAGAATTTTCCGGGTAAAGTAACCATGGGTTGGTGAAGCCCAAAGACCATACGTGTTGTCGAGCCGCCACCAAACCCGGTGGATTCTAACATGACATCAGCTGTTTGGATGGCCTGGTAAAAGCGCTCTTGGGACAAAAAAGGCAGAAAGAAGATGCGCTGGGAAAGTTCAGGCATGGCTGCTTCAAATCGTTTGCTTAAGGATTGATGTGGAATGGGATTATGCGCTGCTTGCACAAACCAAATCTGACCCTCTGGGTCTTTCTCTAAAATCTGAGCAATGATCTGATCAAAGCTGGGATGGATTTTATGCAGCAGCATCGGGCAAAAATAGATATGGGCCGTTTCGGACCAGCCAAAGTCTGAGCGTTTGGCGGGTGGCGGCAGTTCAATTGAATTGTAGTTGCTAATACCTTCTGGAAGCAGCACCAGTTTCTCACTATAATGCTCCTGTGCATTGGGAGGTTCTACGAGTGCATTCGATATGAAATAATCAATCGTAGAAAGCCCTGTCGTTACCGGATGCCCCGCTAAAACCACTTGCAATGGTGCCAGTCGGTGGAGAGCGATAATATAAGAAATACTATTCATTCCGATATCTGTAAATAACAGGATATCTAAGGCTTGCTCTTGTATTTTTTGTATAGCCAGATGGGGTTCTAAAACCTGAGAAAAATGGGTTGCACTATTTTTTAGGTCTTGTGTTATTGCGTCAGATTTTTGACCCAAATGAAAAAGACTGACTTCAAACTCCTGCGCTTGTATGAAATCGCGAATCGTGTTTCTATAACAAATCATTACTGAGTGATGATGAAAATAGCGAGACACGATGCCTATTTTCAGCTTGTTTTTTGGGGGGGCTGCTTTAAGTGGGAGCCGAAAATGAGCTTGTGAGGGTTGATTTAAATAGCTTTGCCAAAATCGGCCCAGGTTTTGGATCAGCTTTAAGTCATTTAATCCCTGATAAACGAGGCCAAAAGGATAGCCAATATTGATATCAATGGATTCTCCGTGTTCAACCTTTTGTGCCAGCTGGGATTTTAGCTTATCAAATGCAAAAATAAATTTCTGGCGGGTTTTCTGAATCTCTTCTTCGCTCTGATAGATTGTGGGTAAGAGTAAAATTTCATCAAATCGATACGAAAAAGGCGGGGCTAAGCGATGAGCGATAGCGTATCTTTCCTTACACAGTATGGGTTGGCCTAAATCATGAGCGCAGCGTGCCCAATCCCGATAGAAACGATGGGCCGGGATCGGAAAAGCAGAACGGTAACTTTCAAGCAATCTGTAATAGCGATCTAAGAGGGGAGCGTTTTTCTGTTCCCATAAATGCTTGACGATCTTATGCGCTTGATAGAGGTAAGGGTTTAAGTCAGGAAGGGTTTGTAGCAAACTGAGAGCGGATTCAAACAAAGAGCTATCGATCAATACGTGTAGCCAGATCTGGGTGATTTGAGTTCGCCCTGGATGATTGGCTGTCAGACCGTTCAGAAACTGCTCTGCAAGCTGCTGATTATGCTCCAGAAGTTGTTGGAAATGTTGACTGGCTATTTGGCTGTCAGGAAAATTGTTTTGTTCAGCAATCAACCATTGCAAGGCCGGTTCAGCTTGATCCAGTTCAAATAGCGTATTTGCGACCGCTAAATAGAGTTTGCTTTCTTGCTGAACGGGAGACAATTGATGCAAACAGAGATTAATTAAAGACGTTGTTTTTCCCTGAGCTTTTAGTAATTGAATCAAGTTGAGTATGGCTTCTGTATTTTGAGGGTCTAAAGCCACGGCCTTCTCAAAAGCCGATTGCGCCTGCTCAAGATCTTGATTAGCCAAAGAAAAGGCGGCAATCGCAGCATAAGTTGAGGGCCATTCCGGATAATCCGACAGCAGTGTTTCTACTATTGTAAACGCTTCAGGCAAAGCTTGTGCTTTGAGTGAAGCAAAAACGTGCTTGTAGAGATCATTTCGGTCTAAGTCAGCCATGATTACTTTCTCGAAGTTTGGTATGGATCAACTAGTAAAGCATGTATTGAAGCAGAAGGATAAGAGCTAGCTGAAAATATGTGAGTATAACTTTAAGTGTTACGCTACAACTCTTGGCCAAAACTCCGGCATACTGGAGAAGGGTTCATCTCTGGTTTTTTCTGAAGATAGAGGGTCTCAATTAAGAATAAAGAGGATCTGAATGCTACGTGTGCTCATTTTAAGTGGGGGTAGCCTGGTGGGGGCAAATATTCTCCAGGCTTTAGCTTCTTATCGACAAGAGTTAATTCTGATTGCAACGAATTCAGAAGCCGATATTGCCCATCTCTATCATTTTGATCAGGTTTATTTGGTTCCAGCAACGAAAGATACCTTATTTACAGAGCGCTTTGTTGAAATTTTGGAATCGACTACTCCTGATTTGATTATTCCCTGTCGCGATCAAGATGTTATTTTTTTAGCTGAATTTGTTGTTCGTTATCCTCAATGGCAGAAGGCTGCTGTGTGCGGTTCTGCTCCCCTTGCACAAGTCATGAATGACCAATGCCTTTCTTATAATTTTGCACAAGAGCACGCCTTACCTTTTGCGCCGACTTATTTTGCCGAACAAGCACAATCACTTGCCGATTTTTTGGAGCAGAATGATTTTCCACTGCTTGCGAAGCCGGTTTCTGGCTTCGCTTCTCGTCAGGTTTCTCTAATCTGGAACCAGCAATCCCTGGAGTCTGCCGTAAGCTTAGGTGATTTTGTTTTGCAAAAGTATATTGGCTCTGAGCAAGCAGTCCAAAGTTTTGCGTCACAAATTGCAGAACAGGGAATTCCCTTGTTCTATTCTTTTGAGCAAAACAAGTATTCATTTCAGGCTTTTATCGATCCCCAGGGAGCAGTAAAGGCCAACTGTGTGACTCTACATGAGATGAAAACGGGTTTGAGTTGGGTTGTTTCTGTGGTCGAAGGGCTAAGTCTATCTGCCTTGGGGAAAAACTGGGCGCAGTTATTTGCGGCCCTGGGGTGGCGTGGCCCTCTGAATATCCAATGCCTTCAAGATCAAACCAGCAGGTATTGGATTCACGAGTTTAATGGGCGTTTCACGGGCGCGACTGCAGCCCGCCAAATCCTGGGTTATGATGAACTCGGGCTGACTTTACAATATTGGTGTGATGTGCCGATCTTGAAAAGAGCTGACTTTGGAAAATGCTCTACCAAACAGTTGTCTTCTGTTGCTGTCAATCCGCTAGCATCTGAGTATTTAAAGAACCATAATACCTGGCCATAACAAATAGGAAGAGAGATATTTTTGTAATGACCCGATTCAGCTCTGTACTCTGGGAGCAGCCGGCACATACGATAACCCCCGCTGAATTCCAAGCAGTTATGCACCAACATGGTTATGCCGTTGCTCGCTCAGTTCAGCATAATCTGGAGGATTTCTTTCATTTCACGAATCAGTTTGGCGAAGACTTTGTTGAGAGAGGTTTTGGCCTTAAAAAGAGTCTTATTGTCAGTGGAAACAGTGGCCGAATGGAAGCCGAGCAGTATCCCAGCATTTTTACAGAAACGGGTCCTGAGCATTTGCATGAGTCTCCCTTACACGGTGAGCTTCACTTTCTTCAGCTATCTCCCCCCAAGATTTTTTGGGCTTTTTGTGAAATAGCATCTGACCCGCCAGGGCGTTTGCAAATCTGTGATGGCAAGCAATTATTTGAATCTTTACCTGCAAAGATACAAGCTTACTTATTGTCTCACAAGGTAATGTATCTAAGACAGCACGCAGCCGATCTTTGGCCCAAAATCTACGATACAGACGATTTTGATAGCGTTCAGGAATATTGCCTTCAGCAAGGTTATGACGTTGATTTAATGTCGGATGGCTCTGTGCAGACCCGATTTTATAAGTCAGCTCTTAATGCTTGTGAGGATTCTTATGCTTTTATTAACAATATCCTACCTTTTGGTTTGCGTCAGGTTCGCGAGCCAGATGCAACCAAGGCGCGGATTTGTCTCGAAGACGGCGACTTATTCCCGAGTCAATGGATTGAAATGATCTGGGACTTAGCTCAAAAACAGGCGTTTTGGTGGTATTGGCAACAGGGGGATTTCATAATGATAGACAATACTCGCTATATGCATGGCCGAGAGAAATTAACAACAACAGGTCGTAAAATTTTGGTTCGGATGAGCCAGGTTAAACAACAAGCAGCCTCGCTTGTTGTTTAGTGCAGCTTAACAAATAACATTTCAGCCAGGACAAAAGCGTTGGCTATACACTCTTTATTGGCGTGTAGCCATTCATCGGCTGCACGCTGGGGGCCGTCGCCAAAATGCCAGACATAGTCGTCAAAAAGCACCCAGGCCCCGCTGGTCAGAGCGGGCTCCCAGGCCTTTATATCTGCTTGTACAGATTCGTAAGCATGATTGCCATCAATATGTAGGATCGCAATTTTACCCTGATAGTCTGTTTTACCAAAGAGAGGTTGGGTGACCGATTTCTCAGCATAGTAGTGTTGTGCTGCCTCGATAGAAGGACTAGCTAATAGATTTAAGCTCCCCTCAAAATCAGGCCATAAATTGGCACAAGTTTGCGCATAGCGGTCGGTGGGCGGTGGCTGGCTTGATCCGATGTCTACCACCGGGTGCCCTTGTTTGTATTTTGTTTTTGCCCAGGGATCAACTCCTAAAACCTGCCCGGTTTGATAATAGCGCGCTAGTGCAGTCAGCATCCAGAGGGAGCGGCCCTGCATGACTCCAATTTCAATAATATCTCCTTTGACAGCTGAAGCAAAAATCTGACTTAAATTTAAGAGTTTCTCAGGACTCGATTGCCCTGTAATGCACATGGCATGATAAAGAAAGAGTGTCATGCTTTGGCTATCGGGCAATTCCAATACTGATACCCTGCCGTTGTTCACCATTGGACGATGTTTTACCCAGTGCTCTACATATTCATTACAGATTGCTAATAGGTTGCTTTGCTGTCTGGAGCTGTCCAAAAATGTGAGCTTAATTTGTGAGCCAAAATGGTGTTGGTAGTGTTGGTAAATAATAGAGTGAGGCGTCGCAAGTTCTGTGATGGCCTGGGTTTCGATTAAACTGTGGAGACAGGGCCAAAAGTCAGGATCCATTAGATGAGGGAGATAAAAGAGCGGATCAAAAGAGGCTTTTAGGATAGGCTGTTGGAGAATCGAACTGGCTCCAATATAGGCTGTCTTAGCGCGTTTAAGCTGCCTTGCATAGACCTGCGCTTCCACCGGATTAGCAGGGAAAATAAGAACCGTCATAAGTATGTCAAGTGAGCTTTCCTAAAGTAAGTGAGTTTGAAATGGGGGTTGGCATTGAGAGCATTTTTGTATGCAAAAAGCCCTCTCCCGAGAGGTAAACCAGGAGAGGGCTTTACCAGACGTTTTAAATGACTTCTAAACTGGTTTCAGTGACCTGGTTTTCGACGCCAAAAAGTTGAACCATTTGGGGGTCAAATTTGAGGCCTGCTTGTAATTGCAATTGTTGAACCGCTTCTTCCTGACTTAGAGCTGCCCGGTGTGGACGATCTTGCATCATGGCGCAATAGGCGTCGACAATCGATAGAATTCGAGCCGGTACTGGCGTTTGCTCACCGACTAGACCATCAGGGTAGCCCGTGCCGTCCCAGCGTTCGTGAGACCAGCGCACCCATAAGGCTGCTTTTTCGTATTCAGGACCCATTTCTTTGACCAGTTGGTAGCCCCAGATAGGATGGTTTTCTAACTCCAACCATTCATCGTGGCGTAGCGCGCGTTCTTCTTGAATAAAGTCAGCCTGTTCAATTTGGCCTACATCATGTAAAAGGGCTGCGATATGGAGGGCTTCTTTTTCTTCGTCACTGAGTTCATAGTGATCGGCAATTTGTAAGGCCAGTTCAGCCATATATTGGGCAGTATAAGGCTCCTGGGCTATTTCGTAAGCATCGGCGCGTGCGCTAAGCTCTAAAATATCGTCCATGCTGTACTGAGAAGGTTTTTTCTTGAGTAAGCTATCCCGGCGACCTCCGCGTTTACCTCCACCCATTTTGGGCGCAAACAATACCAGTGCATAAATAATGGTAATCGCGTAGAGGGCAATTGAAGCATAAAGGGTCAGCATCTTTATCCCCAGGTCAATCCCCAGTGAGTTCAAAAATTCCATCTTGTTTACCTCTTAAAAATTCCAGAAAAGCCGTTTCGTCGAGGATCTTAAGACCCAATTGTTGCGCTTTTTGCGCTTTGCTGCCAGGCTTCTCTCCTACAATAACATAATCTATGTTCTTTGAAATAGTACCCTTGACACTAGCACCCAAGGCTTCTAGCTTTTTGGCTGCTTCGGGCCGAGAGAGAGTGTGTAGCGTACCGGTTAAAACAAAAGTCTGGCCACTCAAGCTGCCTGTCTTGGGCTGGCTGGGTGCTGCAATGTTCAGGCCTGCGTCTGCAAATTTTTGTAGCAATCTTTGGCTGGTTTCCGCCTCTAAATAAGCCGCCAGTGATTCTGCGATTTGTGGGCCAATCCCTTTGATTTCCAATAAATCATCGGGATTGGCTGCTTGTAATGCTTCCAGAGTCGGGTAAGCTTCGGTTAATAGACGCGCGGTTCCTTTGCCAATATGTCGAATGCCCAGGGCGTGAATAAAACGGGCCAGGGGCACATTTTGTTTTTTGCTGGCCAGTTCACGGATCAAATTTTCACTTGATTTTTGCCCCATGCGCTCTAAAAAGAGCAATTGCTCAAGCTTTAAAATGAAGAGGTCAGCCGGATCACCAATTAAGTTTTCAAATAAAAGTTGATCAATTAAAGATTCTCCCAGCCCCTCAATATCCATGGCTCCTCGAGAGACAAAATGTTGCAGCGAAGCTTTTAAGCGGGCCGGACATTGGGAATTGGGGCAGCGGATAATCGGGCCATTTTCGTCTGCGATCAGACCTGTTTTACATATAGGGCAGTCCGTTGGATAGCTGAAAATGATTTCGTTACCTGTGCGTTTATCCGCTAAGCTGTGGACCACTTCCGGGATGATTTCTCCTGCTTTTTGCACGGTGACATAGTCGCCAATGCGAACATCTTTGCGTTGGATTTCTTCGGCATTATGTAAGGTAGCGCGAGAAACCGTTGTGCCTGCCAATAAAATAGGCTCTAATTCAGCGACGGGAGTGACTGCACCCGTGCGCCCGACTTGCAAGGAAATCTGAAGCACCTGAGTAATTGCTTGTTCTGCCGGGAATTTATAGGCGATCGCCCAGCGCGGGGTTTTGGAAGTAAAGCCAAGCGCTTGCTGCAGCCCAATATCATTGACTTTAACGACCACGCCGTCAATCGCAAAAGGCAATTCTGCCGCTTGCTGGTACCAGGCCTGGCATTGGTCCCAGATCGCATCGATTGAATCACAAATTTTGAGATAAGGACTGACACGAAAGCCGACTTGATTTAAGGCTGTTAGCCTTTCGCTATGTCGGGTATGTTCAGACTGCCAGTGAGCATTGTAAATAAAAATAGCGAGTTGACGCTGGGCGGCAATTTGGGGGTCGAGTTGGCGAATCGAGCCGGCGGCTGCATTGCGTGGGTTGGCGAATAAGGCTTCGTCCTGAGCCAGACGCTCTTGATTGACTGCTGCAAAGGCCTTTTTGGACATATAAACTTCGCCGCTGACGACGAGATCCAGGGGTTGAGCTAAGCGTAAGGGAATCGAGCGAATGGTGCGTAGATTAGGCGTAACATCTTCACCCTGCTGGCCATCCCCGCGGGTAGCGCCCAATTGTAATTGCCCTGCTGTATAAGTCAGACTAACGGCCAGACCATCGATTTTTAGTTCAAGTACGTATTCAATTTGCTCCCGTCCGCTGAGTTTTAAAACACGTTGGTGGAAAGCTTCTAGTTCAGAGCGATCAAAGGCATTCTCCAGGCTATAGAGTGGGTGGGCATGCGTGACCACCGGGAGCCGACCATCTAATTTGGCCCCTACCCGTTGCGAGGGAGAGTCAGGGGTGACCAGTTCTGGATATTGTGCTTCTAGCTCTAATAATTGGCGGTAGAGTTGATCGTAGGCCTGATCGCTTAAGCTGGGTTGATCTAAAACATAATAGGCTTGATTGTGTGCTCGAATCTGAGCACGCAGCGCTGTGAGCTTCTGCTCAGCCATTGACATTTAAATGTCCTCAGCCAGGGAAACGCGGTTGCGGCCTCCACCTTTAGAGCGGTAAAGAGCCAGGTCAGAGGATTCCATTAAGCTTTTGGGCTGGGTGCCATGTTGTGGGAAGGTTGCTACGCCAATGCTGACAGTAATATTGCGGCCGGTAATCAAGTGAGAAACATCCATGGCGTCAACTGCCTGACGTATGCGCTCGGCAATCATCAGGGCTTTCTCTGGGTCAGCGTCGGGCATCAGTAAGGTGAATTCTTCACCACCGTATCGTGCAGGAATATCGATCTCAGTGCGAATATTTCGTTGAATCGTTGAGGCTACCAGTTTGATGATCTGATCTCCAACGGGGTGTCCCCAGGTGTCGTTCACATGCTTAAAATGGTCGATATCCATAATCAAGAGTGAAAAAGGCTTATTGAATTGATTGGATTTTTCAATTTGATCAATCAGTCGCTGGTCAAAAAAGCGGCGCACGTAGAGGTGCGTCATGCTGTCTTTGGTCGCTAATTCGTAATTGCGTACATTTTCAATCAGGATAGAGGCATAGTTTGCAAAAGAGACCAGCATGGCTTCGTCGCGTTCATTAAAGGTCAGGAAGCCGCCGCCGCGTTTTTCTTTGTCAAAAATGGCGAGGATATAGGCGACATAGGAGTCTTCACCGGTTTCTTTGTTGAGAATCGGGACAAACAAAGCATAACGGGCTTCGACTTGCCAGATACGACCGCCTTCTAACATACAGATCTGAGGTTTGGCTTCTTCGATGGTCTTGGCCAGGGCTTCGTTAGAGCGATAGGGCAAAAGTGTGCGCTGGGCAAAGGGTTCTGTGTTTTTGCAGCACATGACACTCAGAGCATCCTGACCATGATCAACTTTTAAGATCACACCTTTGTTTGCAGATGTTGAAGCTATCATTTCATCGAGCACGGCCTGAAAAAGCTTGTTTTCGTCCAGAATCGAAATAAAGCGCATTGAGATATCACTCATGCGCTGCACGCCCATATTGGCTTCGACCAGTTCTGCTTTTTGCTTACGCAATTTGTCAGAGGTTTGCTTGAGATCATCCATCAAAATGAATTTATAGACATCAATGCTGACCTGACGTGAAATCATAGAGAGTAAAATCAAATCGGTAGCACTGTATTTGCCTTTGTCGAGTTTATCGCCGATTAGCAAACAACCCACCAGGCTGTCTTTAACAATCAATGGGATTAGAATCTGAACACCCATTTGGGTCAGGTTTTCAGCATGCGTTTTATAAAAGGCAGGCAATTGCTCTTTGATTTCTTCAATCGTGACTGGATGCTTCATCTCAGCCCATTTGGAGAGCTCTTTGGGATCCAAACGCAGGTAAAAATTGCCTTCCATGCCTTTGACTACGGTAGACTGCAAGGCGTATTTGTATTTGGCATATAAGAGCACGGCTGCTTTGGTACATAAGACAGTTCCCATCAGCATACGCAAGAGACTGGCCATTGAGGATGCGATATCTGGAGTTTCGCTTGACGTAATTTCTTCGCCAATATCGTGCAATGAAGACATGGTATAGAGCAATCGTTCGACTTCTACGCGGTCAAACTCTTTTAAGAAGTCTTCCAGCGTAATATTGCCGAGGTCCAGTTTGTTTTGCAGTGAAGGTTCCATGGTCAATTCTTTATAGTGTTTCTGAGTCTGGTCCCAGGAGATCCTGAACCAGTTCTGAGATATCCTGAGGATAATAAGTAACAGACATTCCATCTGAAGCAATACGGGCGATCTGTTGTCCAATCACCCAGCCTTTACCATAAAAACGAGAAGAATCTCCGCCTATATTGGTTTTGGCATCTTGTAAAAGTCGGTTGAGTTTCTGAGGTTGTGCATATTTTACAATCTTGGCGCCGTCTTCGAGAGTGGTGACTGTGGTGGCCGTCGAAGAAAACATTTCATTTTGCATATTGCGCGGAACTACAGGGGGGGGATCTTTGCGCGCAGGCCCTGCTTGCCCAGACATTTGCACTGAATCCGTATTTTCTAGTTGAGAGCGTTGCCCTGGCGGACGTGGCTGAGCTGGCGGCTGGGCCGAAGTGCTGCCTGAATTTGGTGCAGCATTATTTCCCAAAGCAGGCAAACGCCCAGTCTGGCCACGCTTACGATTAAAGGATGGCTGTCGAGAAAAAGGCGGCTTATTCGGAGGCTGTTGATGTTGATCCATATTAATTAGGCCATACTGGCTATCGCATCTGCTTCAGTTTCATATATTTCAGCATACTGGGTTAAGCCCATGATGTTAAATGTTTTCTCAATTGTTTTTGTCAAAAAACAGAATCCAATACGCCCATCAATGTCGACGATTTTCTCAATCACTTCAATCAAGATCGAAATACCGATACTGTTGACTACATTTGATTTTTCAAAATTAAGGATTAAATTTTTGACGCCTTGCTCGATATAGCTGTCGGCGGTCTCGCCAATTTTCTCTCCACCAAGATTATTCACATACCCTTCGGTACGGATGATGGCGTAATCTCCATGTTCTTCAACAGTTAAATTAAATATGTCTGACAATTTTGCCTCCGTGTCACCTATGCGCGATTTTTTGACATCACAAGTGTTGTGCCGTGTTCACTGGTCTCAATATATACCTGGTCCATCAGCTTTTCAATCAGCATCAAGCCCCAGCCACGCTTATATTCAGCGTGTAGTTTTTCAGAAATTTCAGGTTTCTTAATTTCGTTCAATTCAAAGCCATGGCCGTGATCCTGAATAATCACGGTCAGATTTTCGTCCCCGATCAAAAATTTGATCCGAACTTTACCATCTCGACTTTGACTGTGCTCAAAAGCGTTGATGATCGCTTCAATCAGGGCCATCTTCACTTCATCGATGCGATCTGCATCAAAGTTCATATACTGTGCGACAGAAGATGCCGTATGGGTTGCTGTGATTTCCATGTCTGGCATGATCGGAATGATCAGCTCGACTTCTCTAATGCTTTGCGGTGCATCAGACTTCAGCTCCCCACTTTTGGCCTCTGACATCACATCATTCTCTCTTTAATACAGATAAGGATTATTATACCCTATTTATTCAGGCAAGCAGCAGATGCTTGAACTGAGCACAAAGCCAATCTTGCATGGAATAGAGCCAGCAAAAGCTCTTGATATGTTATGCTATCACGCAATCATTGTGATTTAAAGGGATAGTCATGGCCAGTCAGCGTACAAAAAATATCATAACTAAAGTATTCGTTGTTATTTTCGGCGTTATTTTTCTCGGTGGAAGCTTTTATCAGATAGCGGGAATGTTTTCGGTGACCCCTGAACAACACATCGCACGTGCCGAAGCTCAGATTCAGAAGCAAGACTGGACGGCAGCACTTGAAAATCTTGACGCTGTCAAAGAGAAAACACCTCATGATCATCGCCCTTATATGTTGGAAGGCCAAATTTACCGGCAACAAAAAAAATACCAGCAGGCCCTGGTGGCTTTTGAGCAAGCCACCGAAAAGGGAATTAATAATGTCGAAGGCTATGAAATGATCGGTTTGATGCATATTCAATTGGATCATAATGATCAGGCTCGTCAATCTTTTGAAGAAGCATTAAAAATCCAACCCTTTAATCCTCTGGTGCTCACCAATTTAGGGATTCTGGAATTGCAAGATAAAAAGTATCAACCAGCAGAGTCCCATTTTTTAGACGCCTTAAAATACCGGCCTAATTTCCCAGATGCGCACCGTAATTTAGGGATTCTGTATCAAACCACCCAGCAAAATCTGAAAGCACAACAGCATTTCGATATGTTTCTGAAGCTGGTTCCCGATGCCCCTGAGCGTCAAGCGATAGAGACCTGGTTGGCTGAAAATACTTAAAGGCCTGAAACCCAGCAGTGAGCAGTTAATCAGCAAGTAAACTGCTATACTAGACCTATTATGTTAGAACTCAAAGACTTGGGGGTGCATTTTGGTGAGCGCACCCTGTTTGAACAAGTCAATTTACTTTTATACAGTGGCCACCGCTATGGTCTGGTGGGCGCTAATGGCTCCGGCAAATCAACACTTTTAAAAATTCTCAGTGGTGAGCAAAGTCACTATAGCGGCAGTATTCACTGGCCCAGCCATTGCCAAATGGGCGTGCTGGAGCAAGATCATTTTCAGTACGAGCAGCAAAATTTGATTGAAACCGTCGTGCAAGGCCGTCAGGAGCTCTGGAGAAATCTACAAATTCAGCAAGAGCTGAGCCAAAAATCAGAGTTCACCGAAGCGGATACGCTCAGATTTTCTCAGGCCCAAACGATTATCGAAAAAGAAAATGGCTATGCGGCTGAATCTGAAGCAGCCCGTTTGCTTGTCGGTCTGGGCTTCCCCCAGGAAAAGCATGAGCAGCCTCTCAAAAACTTATCTGGTGGCTTTAAACTACGGGTGCTGATGGCACGACTTTTGTTTAGTCAGCCGGAAATGCTCTTATTGGACGAACCCACCAATCACCTGGATTTATATGCGATCAAGTGGTTAGGGGAATACCTCAAAAAATTTCCTGGTCTGCTACTGGTTGTTTCCCATGACCGTGACTTTCTGAATGAAGTCTGTACGGATACTGTTGATATTGACTATGGCACGGCCAAGCTTTATAGCGGCAATTATGATGGCTTCGTGGCTGCCAAAAACGCAGAGCGCGAGCAAAAAGAAAAAAACCTGGCCCGTCAGGACAAATTGCGAGATACCACTCAGCAGTTTATTGACCGCTTTCGGGCTAAAGCCACCAAAGCCTCTGCAGTGCAGTCGCGGGTCAAAATGTTAGATAAACTGGAATCGATTGAGTTGCAGCCTTCTTCGCGGCGTTATCCCCACTTCCAGTTTGCGGCTGTTGAACGCTCAGGTGCTGTGCCTCTGGAAGTCAAAGAAATCAGTAAAAGCTTTGGCAAGCAGCAAGTTCTGAATCAGGTCAGTTTTGAAGTTCAGCGCGGTGACCATATTGCCCTGATCGGTCCCAATGGCATCGGCAAATCAACTCTGCTCAAAATTATGATGAAAGATCTTGAGGCAGATCAGGGCAAAGTTAAATGGAAGCATGGCGCGGATGTGGGCTATTTTCCGCAGGACTATCATGATCTGCTTTCACCAGACATGGATGTTTATAGCTGGCTTTCAGCTGATGCCGACGGTCAGGCTGAAGCGCGTTTACGCAGTTTGCTGGGCAGCATGTTGTTTGTCGGTGATAGTGTCAAACATAAGCTCTCGACCCTTAGTGGCGGGGAGGCGACCCGTTTGGTCTTTACGCGCTTGATTCTCAAAGGGGGTAATTTGCTGGTGCTCGATGAGCCCACTAATCACCTTGATATGGAGGCGATCGAAACCCTGGCACAGGCCTTGAAAGACTACCCAGGCACAGTGATCTGTGTCTCTCACAATCGTTATTTTGTGAAACAGATTGCCAATCGTATCTTAGAGCTGACCCCTGAAGGTCTTAATGATTTCCGGGGATCTTATGACGAATACTTAGAGAAACAAGGCACTGATCACCTGGAGCGTAGCCTGGCGCCTGTGCGTTCGATAGAAGACAAACCAGCCAAGCAAGAAGGTCAAATCGCCTACGAAGAGCAAAAGCAAGCCCAGCGCAAACTGCGTAATTTAGAGCGTAAACTGCCAGAATTAGAAAAGGCCTGCCAAAAATTGGAAGATCGTCTGCTTCAGGTCGAAAAAGATTTGGCTGAATCCTATCTTTCAGGTACTGAAGCGCAACAGCAACAAGCTCTGGCAGAGCAAACCAGTTTACAAGCTGCGATTGAGCAAGCTTACAGTGATTGGGAGCAAGCCGAAGACGAGCTGGCACAATTGACCGAGTAAGCAAGTAGCCTCTCATTTTTAGATTTTGCAAAAGACGTGTAAAATGAGGGCGGTAAGCAGAAGGGGAGTCAGGTGATGAAAGCAAAACGGCTGCTGTGGATGAAGGGGCAAACTGTTGTCAAAACGTATTTGCTCGACAAAGAGCATTATACAATTGGTCGCAGCAAAGAAAATGATCTGGTTTTTGACCATGTTAAAGTTTCTCGTCACCATGCCCGTTTGTATCAAAGCCAGGGCGCTTATCTGATCCAAGATCTCAACTCCACCAATTATGTCTTTGTGAACGGGGTCAGAGTCAAACAAAAGAAGCTAGAGCCCGATGACCGCCTGCAGATTTCAAGCGAAATTGATCTGGTTTATAGTGAAGGCGAATCGGAGCCCCTTGCAGTAGATAAAAGCCAAACCAAGCTAGATATTCACAAGCATTTTATTCACAAAGACGATTTGGCTCGTTTAAAGAAAGTCACCCAATCGGTTGTTTTACTCAATAGCTTAGATAGTATCTTAAAGCAAATTTTAAAAGAGGGCATCGCGTTAACGAATGCCGAGCGCGGACTGATTGTTTTGACCGATAGCCAGGGCGAGATCCTCTGGAAGTTTGCGACGACTCACCGGATCGATAAAGATAAGGCTGAAGCAGGTGAGGCAGATATCTCCCATTCTATTTTAAGTGAAGCGATCAAGCAAAGAGAAACAGTGGTGCGTGTCAATCAGGAGCAACAAGTGCCTGCTCCCAATCACAGCGACAGTATGATGTCGCTTAAAATCTTTTCGGCAATGTGTGCTCCACTGGTCTTAGAAGAACGGGTGATAGGTCTCTTTTATGTCGATGCCCGCCAGGTGATGAATAATTTTTCCGAGGTCGATCAATTTTTATTCAATTATTTGGCCGACCACGCTGCGATTGCGATTTTTAATGCCAAGCGCTATGCAGATCTGAAAAATGAAAACCAGCGTTTAAGCCAGAGCAATGAGCTCCTGAAAAATGAATGCCATATTCTCAAATCAGAACGCCAGCGTCTCAAAACTGTGCATGGGCAGAGTTTTCAAGAGATGCTCAGTGAAGCCAGTGCACACCGCATGAATCACACTTATAGTGCTGGTGGGGTGGTGCTCAATCTAGAAGGGAAAATTTTAATTGTCAGTCAAAAAAATAAGTCCTGGTCTTTGCCCAAAGGAAAAATTGAAGTCGGTGAAGAACCGGCGATAACGGCTCACCGCGAGATTCTTGAAGAATCAGGGATTACTTACTTACATCTCATCGAGTCTTTGGGCATTTATACGCGCTCAAGTCTGGATGCCGATGGTCAAGAAGATATCTCTGAAATGAAGACGATCTATATGTATTTGTTCACGACCGAGCAAATGGCTTTACAACCCCAGGATAAAGACAATCCAGAAGCCCGCTGGATGGACCCTGAAGAAGTACTCAGCAGCTTAACTCACTCCAAAGATCGTGAGTTTTTTAAATCGGTTTTGACTGGGGTCAAGGTGCATATTGCTGCCAAACAAGCCCGTCAAAAACATTTGGCTAGCAAAAAAAGGGGATCTGAAACCAGTTTCTGAAACTTTTCGGTCCCGCTTTGCGTCTCTCTACCTATGCCGGATTTTAAGCTAAGTAAACAATTCAGAAAGAGGACAAAATGGGAGCGCTCTATCATTTTTCACAGGTGATCTTTTTTGTCCTGACGGCGTTGGTTTTGTTTTCGATTCTTAAAGAGCAGCCCCGTTTTTCAAATCGCTCAAAAAAATAGTCCCGGATTATATCCGGGACTCAAAGCTCATTCAGTTTAAGCGACGGCTTGTTTGCGCGCTCCTAAAAACTCAAAGTGATAACCTTTTATAAAGACTTTTTGGCGGCGTTGCCCTTCTTTTTCCCAGGTATCAATCCGCAGCGAACCGGCCACAGATAGCAGAGCGCCTTTTTGTGCGTATTGCGCCAGCACTTCTGCCTGGCGATCCCAAAATTCACAGCGTACCCAATCGGTGAGCGTTTCTCCCTCACGGGTTTTACCTGGACGCTTAATCGCCATGTTGACTTTAACGACGGCAGTGCCGTTGACATAGCGTAAGCTTTCGTTGATATCATTGCCTACGTGGCCCACCAGAGTTATTTGATTATTTGAAGACATTTATTTGTTTCTCCTTGTTTTCCACTATATTATTTAAAAATTGTTTTCGTTTCGATTTAAATCTTTGTTTATTTAACCTTAACAATATCAATATAGCAATTTTATTTGGCTTGTTCAAGCTGTTTTGAGCCGTTTTGGGCTGCTTTGTGTTAGCTAAGTGTTTGTACAGAAACTGTTAAGCAAGTTTGCAAGCGTGTGCTCATCGGTGCTGCCCGAATTATGCGCATAGACAAAAAAAATCGGTGGAAGCAATTGCTTTCACCGATAGCGTAGAGATAGAGAAAAAATCTATTTTTTAATTAATATTGACGACGGCTGGTGTTTTGAGCCGGTGCCTGGTAAACAGGTTGCTGTTGCTGAACCGGCGTCTGATAGGCACCATAAGCGGGCTGTTGTTGTGGTGCGTTATAAGCACCATAAGCGGGCTGTTGTTGAGGCATGTTATATGCGCCGTAGCCAGGTTGTTGCTGTTGAGGAGCACTATAACCACCATAAGTCGGTTGGTTGTAGCTAGGCTGTCCATAGCCTTGATTGTAGCCGCCGCCATTGACAGCATTATTGCCACCATTGAGAGGACCATATTTAACGATTTTTGAAGCTTTGCTATTGGCGCCAAAGTCAGCGATGTAGATATTGCCAGACTCGTCGATGGCGATACTAGAAGGTTGCCCGGCAGTATGCTGGAAAGCGCCTATCATTTGACCTGATTGACTGAAGCGTTTGACCTGGGTTTGCTCTAATACATAAACTTCACCGGTGCGTCCGTCGCCGGCTACATCGATAGGACCTTGTAAACCCTGGCTGGCAATGTCACGGGCTTGACCGCTCATGGAATCTACCATACCGACACGATTACCGGCTACAAAGTAAATATTGCCACGGCTATCTGAGCCAATGCCTGCAGAAGCAGGAATACCATTCATCATGGAGCGAGAAGAGCCTGTCATATCAGAGCGCTCCATAAAACCATTGGCTGCGACATATAGACCCGAGTTAGAGCCTGCGATATCCATGCCGCCATTGCCTTTTAATTCTTTAATATCTCCGCCGGAGGTGCGTACAGAGTAGAGACCTTTGCTACTGTCAATCGCAAACAAATTGCCACCGGCAACAGCGACACCTTGTAAGGTACTGTCTAATTTATGCTTTAAACCCAGTAAAGTAGAACCTAAATCGTCATAGTCCTTGCCTGTGCTGGCATTCATTTTTAAGACGGTGCCTTTGCGAGAAATGCCGGTTTTGTCAACGGCTGCAATATAAATAGTACCGCCGCTAACGGCTAAGCCGCGTGCTTGCCAATCACTTAAGGTGGATTGGTCGACTTTGAATTCACCCAGGGCAGGTAAAGCAACGCCCACGGGTTGGGTTGAAATAGGACCTGAAGGATTTGAGTAGTTGGGATCTTGATAACCAGAGCCAGGGTTTGAGTAATCAGGTTGAGTAATTGGCTGTTGAATGGGAGCGTCGTAGATAGGTTGAGTCGCAGCAGGCTGATCAACAATAGGAGTTTCAACGCCGAGTCCGGGAGCACGTCCGCCGCAAGCTGTGATTAAGCTGCTTAAAACCAGGGCGCCGGTCAGGGATTGGATGATTGAATTCCGCTTCATGTTTTTCTCCTTCAAATATCTACGCTGTTGTTATCTATATTATCCCTGATCCTGGAGCGAAGCTTGCGTCGATCTAGTTAAGCGTGGTTTAAGCTATATTAAACTATTCATTAAAAATGTAGGGATTTAGCCTTTTCGGGGTTTGGCTTGCTTCGCGAGCGCCATATTTTCGTAGGAGACTTGATTTTGAGTCTGATCCTGATGACGTTGCTGACGATTCCAGTAGATAAATAATTGAATAAAAGCAACAGCAAAAATTATTGAGGAACCCAGCTTGAGTAGCCAGCCACCTGTTTGCTGATCCCCCAGGGCTGAGAGCCCCATATTATTGGAGCTCATGAGGTAGTCTGGGTAAAAGTTTTGATCAGAAAGTGTGAGCAAGGCAAAGACAGGTACCTGCCCCAGGATCAATAAAACCAGGTAAAACATTTGGTGTGGAATTGATAATCGTAAAATGGGGGCTCGACTAAATAAAGGGAGCCACATCAATGCTCCCAGTGGGAGCAAGGTGACGAAAATCAACTGATCTAGCCAGCTGATCCGTAGGGTTGAATTATAGATAATAGGGATGTGTAAGCTAAAAAAAATCAGGTTAAAGCCAATCGAGCTAATTAATAAACCAGAAATCCATTTGAGGACTTGGTGTCCCTGAGGAATGAGCCAGAGTTTCTCTAGCCAGGCGGCAGGAATGCCTTGTAAGAGCAAGGCTCCCAGGATATAGATTTGCAGCATGTATTCAAACATGCGCACAAAAAAGAGTTGCGTTCGTCCCAGTTCATGTAAGGGTGAGGCAATAAGTAAAGCTGACAAAATCAAACTGAGTAAGAAATAAAAGCTTGCTCTAAAGCTGCTTTTTGTCTGGCGCCAAATGACAAGATAGCAGAGGCCGATCAGGGCCAACAGGCTCCAGGCCAGCGCAGGAAAGGTCCAATTAGTGAAGTTGAGCATAATCCTCTCTCTGGAAGATCTCTTCTTAATAGTAGAAGAGATCACAGATTGACGTCAATTCAGATCCAGGCGCTGCGCTGACTCAAAAGAGTGCATCTGCTTTTGCAAACTCAGCCTTTACCGTTACAATTTAAAGTATGAAAACAATCTTCTGGATACTTCTTTGTTCGCTGTACTTCGCTGCTCCTGCCTGGGCGGCTTCGGATCTCAAATATGATCTGCAATTGGATCTCAATGTCGATAGCTCAACCTTGCAAGGCCAAGCAAAAATTAGCTATACCCATGCGGGTGCAAGAGACTTAAAAGAACTCATGTTCCGATTAGATGCCAATTTACAAGCGCAAATGGATATTCTGGAAGTGACGACCAAAGACGGCCTTATTTTGCCGGCACGTCACTATAGCTACGAATTTTTAGAACAAAAGCAAGTCGATCCGGTTTTGTATCAGGTCTCTTTGCCAGAGCCCTTAAAAACAGGAGAAAGCACTGAGCTTAACTTCAAGTATCGTATTCGTTATTTACCACGCCACAACGGTAGCTATTATTTGCTTGATGATCGCCAGCGTTTGGGCTTAGGCGCCTGGTATCCGCGTTTTATCCCTTTCGAAAAAGGGCAATGGCAGATTCATCAGCGGGTGCGGGCTGATTATAAGGTGCAGGCCCGTGCCAATCGTAAACTCTACGTGATCTCGCCCCTGGCACCGGTCAGTATCAATAATACGGATCGTTCTTACCAATATGCCGCCGAAAACACTGAAGAGATGAGCCTGGTCTATACGCCCAATTTACTCCTGCGGAGTGCTGAAATTGAAGGGGTGCAGGTACGCTTTTATTATGATGCATCATTGCAAAAATGGAGCAATATGACCCTGGAAGTGATTGGAGAAGCCTTACGCTTTTTTAGAGAGCGCTATGCTGCCTGGCCTGTGCGCCGCCTGACAGTAGTTTCTGTAGAAGACAGTCGTTACCCGGTGATTACAGCGGATCAAATGCTGGTGTTACGCAATTCGTTTGCTCCTGATAGCAGTGAAGACCTGGTGCGACGCCGTCTGGCTGAACATTTGGTCTATGGCATGGCCCAGCAGTTCTGGGGCTATCAAGTCAGTCAATCTCCAGAAGATATTCCCTGGATTACCCAGGGGATTTCGCTTTTGGTTGCCCAAAATTACCTCTTACAAGTTGAAAAAAAGCCCTTTTTATTGGGAGATGCGCTTGCGAGTGAATACTTGAGAGCGGCGCGTCAGGGGTGGAGCACGGCTCTGGATATGCCACGCCAGAAAGTGGAACGTTTGCCTCTTGATAGCTTTAAGGTTTTGGCTCAGGGAAAAGGGTTTACCTTATTTCGTTTGTTGGAGCGCATGCTAGGCAAAAAGGCAATGCAAGAAACTGAAAATCGACTCTTGCAGCAGTTTCGCAATCGCCCCTTGCGTTCAGAAGACTTACAAACCGCTTTGCAGCAGGTTGCCAATAAAGATCTGGAATGGTTTTTCTCACAATGGGTTAGACGCAGCGATATTTTAGACTATGCTGTGCAATCGGTTCAACAGACGCAAAATGGGACCCAGGTCAAAGCGACGATTACGCTACAGAATCTGGGGCAAGTCACGATGCCGATGACTTTTGCCCTGAAACTAGAAAATGGTGAAACCCTGTTTAAACTTTGGGACGGTGCCCAGTCGAGTCAACGCTTGAGCTTTGATCTCAGTAGCCCAATTAAAGAGGTGCTTTTAGACCCCTCAAGTTCAACGCCAGATATAGACCCGGCCAATAACAGCTTTCGCCCTTAAGGCAGCGCTAGATTTGTAGCAGTCGGTTGACCGTGGGGTTAATTTGTTGGATTTTGGTTTTGATCAAGAGCAGTGCTTTGTGATCAAGAGCCGCGATACTATCAGTGATCGCGGGTGGTCTTGGTAGCGCATCTGAGATTGTGCTTGTGTGATGCGCTTGTTGACGGTGGATTTCCTGATTAAATAAAGTTCGCAAATTGACGAGTTGCGCGCGATTGAGTGAAGGCCCCTGATTGGCTAGCGCCTGATTTTGGTGAGTCTGGGCTTCTGATGCCTGAAACGCGATCTTTGTTTTTAACATAAATCAACCTCCCCATCTCTGTTTAAAATAGCACGCATTTTTGGTCTTTTACCAGTTTTCTGATCTGATTTATATAGATTTTTTATATCCTTAAGGGAACTTTTAGACGGGGTTCAGTAACCGCTCTGAAAGACTTGATTCCAAAAATCTTGAGACCAGCGCTGATTTTGCATGACCGGGCTATTTTCTAGACGCGAGCGAAAATGCTGGGCGGCTTGTTGGCGTAAGTCTCGCGATGCCAAAATTTGACTTGCCCGTTGGCAATAGTCTGTATTGCTGCTGGCGATACCCGCCTCAAAATCGACTTGCTTTAACAACGATGCTCCACCGGACATCCAGGCAGCCTGGGTTACGAGAGGAAGTCCCATCCAAAGCGCTTCACAACTGACCAGTCCGCCGTGGTAGGGAAAGGGATCGAGTACCAGATCCAGCTGCTGATAAAAAGCAAAGTAGGTCTGATAATCAGCAGCCCCTTCAAATCGAATTTGTCGAGCCTGGATTCCCCGCTGGGCAAAAGCATTTAAGAGACTTTTGCGACAGAGGGCGCTGGCATAAAAGCGGTGCTTGAGCGCTAAACTGGCCTGAGGATGGGCTGCTAAGATTTCACTCCAGCAGTCCAGGGTTTGAGGGGAGAGACGCCCCGGATGGTGGGCACAGCCCAGTCGATAACCTTGTGACGGTAAGTCATCGGCATTGCGAGGGGGGATCTCAAAAGGGGGCCGGGGCCAGCTAATCCAGCTGCTCAAATAAAGCGGTTTTTCTGCAAGTAAGGGCTGCGGTGTGCAAATCTGATCCGTGATTTGATAGTCAGTTTCGAGCAAGCCGGTGGGGCCGTTAAAAGTCAGGCCAGAGATTTGGACGGGAGCGGCTCGCCGGGCCAGCACAGCCAGGCTATTTAAAGAAGTATGCCCGGCCAGATCGATCAGGACATCAATCTGATCCTCTCGAATCTGATCCACGAGGGCTTCTATTGAGTGGGTGCTGCACTCACGCCAGCGGGGAACTAAGCTCTGAAAGTAGGTCTGAACCGGACCAGGGCTTAGTACCAAATTATAGGCAATCACTTGAGCGTTTTCGGCTGCGGGCTGATTTTGTAGCACTTGAGCCAATACCAAAGCGGCTGAGCAGGGCCGAAAGTCCGGAGATAGTAAACCAATTCGGAGGGGTTCTGATGCTGGTTTTGTTACAACGCTGAATTCAGATTGTGAGGTGCTGTGCCATTGGCGAAAGCGCAGCAGTTCGGATTCGATCTCGCTCCACTGCTTGGCCTGGCTCCACTTGAGCATCAGCAGACGGGAATGGGTGCGGGCAAAAGCCAGGCTATCGGGAGCGCTTTGCGCCTGGAGCAATGCCAGAGCCTTTTCTAAATCCTGGCAGGCGGCTGTTGTTTGGCCCAGGTTTTTTAGGCTCTCGGCCCGTCGGGCCCAGAGTTGGGCTTGGTCGGGGTTCTGAGTGATAGCCCGGCTCAAAAATTGGAGCGTCTGTGTTAGATCCAGTCTGGCCTCTAGCCAGTCGGCCTGCCATAAAACCTCTGCCAGATCGTTCATTAAGCGCGCATCATGATCCAATTGGCAAACCACGAAAAACCCAACCAGAATAAGAAAAAGACGATCAGACTAGAAGCAGCCGCCGGACTCAGACCAAACCCCAATAAGCTAACACTCAAAGCTGCCATCAGGGTCAGGCAGAGGGTGTAAGCTCCCAGTAATCGTCGCCCGTGGGCTGTGGGAGCTGCAAAAGTGCCGGCTGTGGGTACCAGCATCAATAAACTCAAGCCCGCCGCCAATAATAACGGCAGCGAAACCAGCAGCAGTCCGCTTACAGCGGCCAGGCTGGCTCCAATTAAGAGCCGTGCAGTCCAGCGGGTGCCGGTGACTTCCAGATCCGAAAGTAAATAACGGCCCTCGGGGTGAAAACGCAATAAGAGATTAAACAGCGGATCGGCTAACCAGGTGAGTAGCACAAAGCCGAAATAGCTCACCATCAGGAGTGCGGTTAAGAGGCTTGAAAACTGACTTGTGAGCGTTGCCACTAAGCGGATCAAGACAATTAAACCGATCATAATCAGCAATTGGTGTTTTTGGCCATGTTGAGACATCCAAAAGCTATAACGCAAAAACTGCCGGTAAACCCAGTGTCGGGCTTTCAATGCTTCCAGCATCCCTTCACGCGCCCAGTCTAATTGGGGATCTAAACGCAAGGCTTCGGCAAAGGCGCTCATGGCTTGCTCGTATTGGTGGGCCTGTAGCAGTGTCCAGCCCCGATTGGCATGGACCCGTGCGTTTTCGGGAGCGTGACCCAGGGCGTGATCGAGATTGGCGACAGCGGCCTCTGCCTGGCCCAGGCGAATCAAGGCCATGCTGCGTAAATTGGTTGCGTCAATATGCTCAGGGTCCTGGGCCAGGGCTTGTTCGGCATAATACAAGGCCTCTGACCAGCGAGATTCTAGCACGGAAAGCAAGCCCATGCGGGTCAGATAGTCCGGCTCTTCAGGATCGAGTAAGAGCGCCTGTTGGAGGCTTTTTTTTGCAGCTTTGTTTTGTCGGTTTTCTTGTTGCAAGATGCCCAAAATATAGTGATAATAGGCCGTGTCAGGAGAGAGGCCTATCGCTGTTTGGGCGTGTTGTAAGCCTTGTTGAGTTTGCTCCATTTCACTCAGGCAGAGCGCCATCAGCGCATGCACCAGGGCGTCATCGGCTTCCTGAGCGAGCATCTCTTGCAAGGTTTGCAATGCCAGAGCATAACGCTCCTGGTTTAAGAGCAGTTGTACCCGCTCAAAATGGGCTTTCATTTTTGATCTAAATAGGTCAGAATATCGTCGTAAAAACCGCTCTGGTTGGCATATAAGGCGTAATTACGTGCTGTAGAAAACCATTCACGGGTGGTGGGTTTGGACTGCTTGATACTTTTGAGCAGATCTTTTTGACGAATCGGATGGCTTTGACCACTTTTCATAGCTTCCCTGAGCTTCTCTTCAATTGCGCGTTCGACAACAGCTTTGAGATCTGCACCCGAAAAGCCTGGGGTTTTGCGGGCGAGAACCTGGGTGTCAACTTTTTCAACAGGACGTGGCGCCAGTAAAATATCAAAAATGGCTATGCGGGCTGGCTCATCAGGTGGCGGCACAAATAAGAGTTGATCAAAGCGACCGGGGCGGCGAAAAGCACCGTCCAGATGCCAGGGTGCGTTAGTGGCCGCCAAAATTAAGACACCTTCATTGGAATAGCGCTCACCATCCAGCTCAAGTAAGAATTGATTGATCAGCTGGCGCCCGGCACTTTGGCGCATATCTGAACGCCGGGCGCCCAGGGCATCGACTTCATCAAAAAAGAGTACGCAGGGCTTGAGCTTACGGGCTTCATCAAAAATTGCATGTAAATTGCGTTCGGATTGACCCAGCCACATTTCGAGGATCTCATTGATGCCTACTGACAAAAAAGCGGCGTTGACTTCGCCAGCAGTGGCTCGGGCCAAATAAGTTTTACCGCAACCTGGCGGACCGTACATCAGTAGGCCGCCGCCAATTTCTTTGCCATAAGCCCGAAACAAGTCGGGGTGCTCTAGCGGTTGAATCAGTTTGATTTGAATCTCAGACTTTACGGCTTCCATGCCGCCGACTTCAGCAAAGCTCAGACGTGGCTTTTCGATATCAAGGGCTTCAAGTGGATCTTCAGTGTGCCCTAATGAGTCGCTCACAGGAATGGCCTGACGTGGCACCGGAGGCGTCTGCTGTGTCGACGTCGCTTCATGGCCCATGGGTTGCAATTGGCTAGAAACCTGCATAAATAAGCGACGGTCGAGCTCACTATCTTGTAGGCCAGGGTCTTCTTTAAGAGCCTGTTGATAGCGTTCACGGGCCTGATCTAAGCGCCCTTCTTCGCAGAGTAAACGGGCCAAAAGCAGAAAGGCTTTGGCTGGCGCTTCGGGCAGAGAAATTAACTCTTCCAGCAAGACCGCTGCTGCCGACAATTTGGCTGATTTCAAATAGCTTTCAGCCAGCCCCAGACGGATTCCTTGATCATTGGGCTGCTGGCTTAACAAAGTACGAAACTCTTGAGTCGCAGCCTCAGGCTGCTGGTGGTGTAGCAAAAGCTCAGCCAGATGCTTGCGCAAGGGAATATTTTCGGGTGTTGCCACCAGGGCTTGTTTTAAACTATCGATGACTTCCTGACTAAAATCCATGCGTTCCTCTCGCCTAGCTTTCTTCTCAGTTTAACAAAGAGCACACGCTGCAGACAGGCTTTGGGCTCATGCTTTTAGCAGTGCTTTTTCGGTCTGCTCTCCGCTTTATTCTTGCTCGTCATCTACTTCGTCACTGGCTTCGACTTCAAAAGCGGCTTCTTCGATTAATTCTAGAAAGCTGCTTTCGATCACGGCCTGCATAATATCTTCTTCTTCTTCACCGAGTAGGTCTTCAAGGGTGGCATAAAGCTCTTCGTCTTGTAATTGCAGCAAAGAACGCGCCGCCATTTTTTGCACCAACCAGTGCACATCATTCAAGGCTTCACGCAGGGGTTTTTCAACTTGCTCATAGGGCATTTGTCGCAAACCAATCACTGCGCTCAGGCGCGCGCCCCAGTCCGAGTCATTGTTGAGGGTATGAACCAGATAGGCTTCATAGTCTTCGCCGCGCCCCAGTCTGGCCATTGCAACGGCACAAGCCAATTGCACCCGTTCCATTTCGGTTTCTTTAAAGAGGGTTTCAATCGCATCGATTGAGGATGTGATTTTGCGTTCGCCCAGTACCCGAATGACTTCGATCAAGACCGATTCATCCTGATCTTCTAGTCCCTGAACCACGGTTTGATCGGCTTCTGGCATCGCCAATTTGCCCAGAGAGCGCGCTGCCATGCCTCGAAACGAGGCATCTTCTGCTTGCAGCAAGACATTGGTCAGAGGTTGGATGGCGCGCTTGTCGCCGATCATTGCCAGGGCCCAGGCCGCGACTTGCTGCCCACCCGGATCTTTTAACTGTTTGATTAAAGGTTTAATCGCTCGTGAATCCCGGAGTTCCCCCAGGGCAATGGCCGCAGAATCTTTGACGGTGTTGCTGTCGTCAGTGAGGGCTTCGATCAGAGGCTGAAGCGCACGCACATCACCAATTTCAGCAAAAGCTCCGGCCACGACTTCGCGCACCTGAGAATCCGGTGTGTCAAAAATTTCAAGTAGGGTTTCGGTGACCCGTGTTTCTTCTGATTTACCCAAGAGCCAAATGGCTTCGAGTTGGCCATTGTGGTCGCTATGACGTGCGATCTCGATCAAAGGATCGATTAAATCGCCATCTAATAAGTCTAATAAATGTTTGACGGCTTCCTCACGAATGGTATCGCTTTCATGACTTAAGCATTCCAGATACAGAACTTGTAACGCACTCAGGCGATGTTCAGACACGCGCGCCTCCCATTTGACAGATTATTTCAAAATGTGTTTTTGATACGGGTTGCACGGACAGCCGCGAGCCCTTTTTTATCAGCATTAAGCCTTCCAAATCAGGCTGCTGCCGAAGTTCAGGCAAAGAGAGGAAATGAGTAAAGCTGCTTTGGTAGGTGATTTCAACCATGATCCAGCGGGGGGCTTCCAGGGTCGCTTTGGGATCATAATATTTGCTCTCAGTATCAAATTGACTGGGGTCAACCAGCCCGGTTTGGCTAACGCTGGCCAGACCAACGACACCCGGTGGCTTGGCATTGGAATGATAAAATAAGATCTGATCGCCAATCTGCATCTGATCCCGCATTAAATTGCGTGCCTGGTAATTGCGAATCCCGTCCCAGCCTGTTTTTTTGTCGGCGCGCAAATGCGCGATGGAATAAGTGTCGGGTTCAGATTTCATTAACCAATACTGCATATAAAACTCCGAGCCATGATGTTCTGATCTTTACGGGACTCGTGGGGATAGTTCCCCTGAGCGCTCTGCTGGATTCCTGTCGGAGAACGCTTGCTAAGCAGAGCTGTGCTGACGTTCTGTTTTGGCCATAAGAGAGTTGCTGAAACTCTGCTAAGGCCTTGACTTAGAACTGCTTGGTAGGTGGCTGTGGCTGCTGCTGACATAGATTTTTAGTATAGCATTTTACAGCCTTAATGGGCGTTAGCCTACCACCCGGTATGACAAAGAGCGGGCAATATAGAGCAAGGCAAAGACCACTGTCGACATGGCACACAAATCCAAAAAACCTTGCAGGCCTTCAGGTAACTCGCGTTGGCTCCAGCGCAAAAAAGCGGCGAGTAGCAGCGCGCCCAAACTGGCCGAAAGCAAAGAGACCAGGACTTTGCCATACCAGCCCATTTTGAGACCGGCACTGGGGTGAATCGCCATTTCCCAGCGCTGCTCCAGCGGGAAATACCAGACCAGAGGCACGGGAATCCACTCGGTCAGCAAATAGGAGCCGGCATAGAGCCAGACAAAAAGCACGGCGACCGAAAACCAATTGTTTTTGCTCATGGCTTAGACTCCCTTGATCGCAGTCAGCCAGAGGCCACTGATTAGATTGAACCAGACAATCACGGTCAAAGAGACAGATAAAAAGACATAGACCAGCAGCAGACGGCGATCGCTCTGGGGCTGAACCTGGCGACTTAAGAGCCAAAAAGCGATCATTAATCCCAGGCCGATTCCGGCCCAGTGTTCTTTGATATCAAAGAGATTACTGGCCCAGGGGTGATGGGCGTCAAAATACTGATCGCGGACATGATAGCGATAATTGGGGTAAATCAAAGCGCCTACGGCAAAAGTCAGGCTGTACGAAACAGCTACCACATGCACATAGATTTTTTCGAGGCGCAGTTTGCGAAATTTGCCCCAGAGATAGGGCACTGTCAATAAAACATGGTGGGTCATGGAGCCCAGTAGCAAGATCGCCAGCAAGGCATGCAAGATCAAGAGGGGTTTGCCCCAGGCTTCTAAAAAAACGCTTGTGCTCACAGAGATTATCCACTTATTCTTGATCGTTTGCTGCTGTCGGGCAGACTATTGCTCAGCTTACCAAAGATTAGGCGCAACGCGTTTAGAACGCTCTAAAAAGATCGTCTTATAGAGGCTTGATCGCTTGCCCAAAAATCCAGCCCTGGCAAAAAGAAGGGATATAGACTTCCTTAAATTGAACCTCAATAAAGTGTGCTTCTAGCAATTGTCTGGCACGCTCCTGGCTTTGGGGATCAAAGCGCGAGCCAATTTGCAGGCTTAAGACCCCCCCCGGTTTGAGGCTGGCGGCCATGGTGGCAAAGAGTTGCTTGAGATAGAGCTCTTTTTGTTCCTGAGCAGCGGCTTCGGGGGACATCGTCAAATCGTAGATCACGGAATCGAGATTGCTTTCGTTAGCTAGCAATTGCGAAGCTTCACCCAATCGCACCTGGCAGCGGGGATCGGCGAAGGCTTGGCCGCAAATACGACTGAGATGCTCTTTGGCTGCTTCGATCACCTGAGCATCAATTTCAAATAAGAGGATCTCTGCAATCGGCTCTTGCAGGAGCGCATTTAATACGCCTCCATCGCCGCCGCCAAGAATCGCTACTCGCTCTAAAGTCTGGCTGTTGGCTTGTCGGGTTTGCAGGGGCTGTAGCAGAGCCTGATTATAGAGATGGGCGTCTGAATCGGCGACTTGCAATTCATTATCCAAAAACAGCAAGCGTCCGAATTCTTTGTTATCGACGATCACCATGTGTTGGTAGTCAGTGCGTTGATTGATGATCTCGCGCTCGATATGATAGCGAATATTAAAGCCACTGCGGGTAAAGTCGGTGATATAGTCTTTTTGCAGCAGATCAATACTAAGCCCACGGGCCAGTTCTTTGTAGCGCAAATAGTCTGGCTGCAAATGATCTTGTAGAAAATGCATCAATTTTTGAGGGCCTTTGGAGCCAGGCGAGCAAGTGAAGATATCGAGAGACAGATGGCGCTCTTCAGGATAAGTGTGAATTGCGACATGCGATTCGCCGATAATCGCAATCACAGTAATACCGACAGGCTCAAATTGAAACGAGTTGATTGATTTGAGTTTGAGCTGAAAGCGCGCAATGCCTTCGCTCAATAAGGCTTCTAAACGGGATTTGTGATTTAAAATATCCGATTGACAGCCAATCATCTCAGCAATGATCTGGCTTCCAAAGGCTTTCATGTGCGATCCGTCTTTCTATACCCATTCACTGGTGTGAACAAGTTTGGGGCCAGCATAACACAAAACACCCGCAAGCAAAGACTTACGGGTGTTTGACTCAAATAAAGTTGAGGGTTTAGCCGACGCAGCTAACCACTGAGTTATGTGCCCAGTAACGACGACCGGCGCTAGAGCGAAGCAGATACCAGCCATTGTATTCATAAGGATTACCTGAGCTTTCGAGGGCCAGGACTTCGCCGCGGCGTGCCACCCGATAGGTGCGAGAAGAGAGGGTTGGGTAGGCTTTCATATAAGCACCGTTGGGGCCAGAGACTTTGACATTGGCGCATTTGGTGCTGGTTTTTGCTTGCCCACAACGCACGACGGACTGATGCACCCAGTAGTTCATACCGTTGCTGGTTTTGACCTGCTGCCAACCGGATTTGGGGGTGGCGCCGGTCAGGGTCAGGGATTCACCCCGGTACGCCAGGCGAGCGGTTTTATAGCCCAGGGCTGGGCCTGTTTTGAGATAAGCATAACGGCTAGAGACGCTGACTGAAGGGCACATTTCTCGGGCTTGTGCCGCTTGTTGCTGAGGGAGATCAAAGCTGCTCGCGGCTCCTGTTGCTAATAAAGCCCCGGCTATGACTGTTGCGATACGTTTATACATTGATAAGTCCTCCGTAAATAATCATATATTCTAAATTTTTAATACTTCACAAATCATACCCCCGGAAATTACCCTATGAATAGATCCGCCTGGGCAATTTTTATAGAAAAAATATATCAATTCTCTGTCATTTATACCGGGATATGTATTGATTGAGCGGAGAAACTAGGTATTCAGCTCTAGACTTTGCTAAGCTAAATGAAAATATCTTGGTTTGAGGCCAATCAAACCCTAAATTGGAGTCTATATGGAGAGTATTCTTACCCCCATGGGGCGGGCTGGCAAGCAAGCAGCGCGTCAATTACAGCATCTCAGTACAGAGCAAAAAAATCAATGTTTACTCAGTCTGGCGCAACATTTGCGTCTGGCCGAAACCCAAATTTTGAGCGCCAATGCTGCTGATCTGGCCAATGCCAGTTATCTCTCAGCCGCAATGCAAGATCGCTTACGCTTAGATCCTGAACGCCTGGAAGGGATTGCTCTAGAGGTCGAACAGGTGGCTCGGCTGGCTGATCCAATAGGTGAGGTTTTTGATCAGCGAGAGCTGGCTGAAGGCTTGCAGCTCCATCGGCGTCGTGTGCCTCTGGGCGTGGTCGGCGTGATTTATGAGGCCCGTCCAAATGTCACCGTCGATATTGCCAGTCTCTGCCTCAAAAGTGGCAATGCCAGTATTTTACGGGGCGGCAAAGAGACCGTGCAAACCAATTTGGCTTTGATGGTCTGTATTCAGGCCGTTTTGGCTGAGCAAGGCTTGTCTGCCGCTGCTGTGCAATTGATCGATAACCCCGATCGGCAACTCGTTGCTGAGCTACTGAGACTGGATGCTTATGTCGATATGATTATCCCCCGGGGTGGCAGCGGTTTGCATCGTTTTTGCCTGGAAAACAGCACGATCCCTGTGATCACCGGCGGTATCGGCGTCTGCCATTTGTTTGCTGATGCTGAGCTGAATATTGAGCGGGCGATCCCGGTGATTGTGAACGCCAAGGTTCAGCGCCCCACGGTTTGTAATGCTTTGGATACTTTATTGGTGCATCAGGATATTGCCGAAAGCCTGTTGCCAGCACTGGCAGCCAGCCTCAAAGCCTCTGCCGTTGAATTACGAGTCGATCCAGCCGCTTACTCCATTTTAAAAGCCTGTGAATACCCGCATTTGTTGCCTGCTGAAGCGACTGACTTCGGCACCGAGTTTTTGGGTTTGGTCTTGTCGATTCGTTGTGTGGATTCATTGGAGCAAGCTTTGGATCATATTTCGGAGCACAGTACAGGGCATTCAGATGGCATTTTAACCACGATTCCGGCCCATGCTCAGCGCTTTCAATTGGATGTTGATTCAGCGGCTGTCTATGTTAATGCCTCGACGCGTTTTACGGATGGTGCTCAGTTTGGCCTGGGAGCTGAAGTGGCGGTCAGCACCCAAAAACTACATGCCCGTGGCCCGATGGCCTTAGAGGGTTTGACGACCTATAAGTGGCTTGTCGAAGGCGATTGGAGTGTGCGCCCATGAGCTGGCATCAAACCGAATTGCGGCTGAAACCCCGGCAGCGCGGCTTCCATTTGGTCACGTCAGAAATTATTCGGGCTTTGCCTGAACTGAGCCAGTTTCAAGTGGGCTTGTTGCATGTTTTTATTCAGCATACTTCTGCCAGCTTAACGATCAACGAAAATGCAGATCCCACGGTCTTGCATGATTTTGAAGCGGGCTTTAATCAGATCGCTCCTGAAAACGCGTCTTATTATCAGCATACGGCCGAAGGCCCTGACGATATGCCTGCACATTTAAAAGCGTCGTTATTGGGATCTTCATTGAGTATTCCGGTGCAAGCGGGCCGTTTGGCCCTGGGCACCTGGCAGGGTATTTATCTTTGTGAGCATCGCAATCAGGGCAGTACACGTCAACTGGTCTTGACTTTGCAGGGCCAGCGCCACGGATCGCCATAAAAAAAGCCCGGAACGGGTGTTCCGGGCCGGGTTGTGTGAGTGTGAACGCTTGCAATTGGTTCTAGGGTAGGCGCGGATCTGGTACGCCGGGATCAAATTCTTTGGCGACTTCCCATAAGCTGGTGCCAATTTCGATTGCGCCTTCTTCAAAGGCCTGGGCTGAGGCTTTCCAGAAATCGACGGCTGTTGCCAGATCATCCAGGCTTGGCAAATCAGGGGTTTCGCTCAGGCTACCGACGCGCTGAACGCTTTCGACTGAGCTGCTAGAGATGCTGCTCTGACCAAAGGTGACTTCCTGCGCGAAGTCATAAGATTTGTTATCACCGATATTGACGGTGTTTTGAGGGGGAGCCGGCTGGGCTGCTGCGGGTGGGCTTTGCTCAATGGCAGCAGTACCCGTCTCGGTTTTGCTTTCAGGCTTCTTAATTGGCGCCTGAGGGGTGACCGGGGTGTATTTATTTAGATCTAGGTTGCTAGCATCTGCTCGCATCTTTTGTGTGTCCTGCGTGTTTTGTTCTTGTCTAAATATATACCCAGCTCTGAAAATTTTTATGCACTTTGTCTATAAAAAAGCCATAAAAGAAGGCCTTGCTTAGACTAAAACAGGGGCTTTTTCAGTATTTTTTTGTGCGGCAAAGGCGTCCAGAGCTTGCTGAAGGCTGGCTTGAGGGTGTTGTGAGCGATAGCGCTCAAATTCACGGGCAAATTGTTTGTAGTCCAGGTCCATTTGTTGGAAGTTATTATTGTCAGTCATTTTTTTCTCCTGTAAGAAGCATAGGTTATATTTACTAGATTTAAGTTATTAAATTTTAGCCAAGGAAATATTAACATGAAAATATGCTCAGGCAAGGAGATAGATCACAGTTCTGGCTGCCGGTTGAGCACGTTTTAAATGCCCGGCCTGAGTTTTGCTTGTCTTGTTATAGTTGCTATACTGGGCTCTATGACTTATGCACGTGCACATAGCAATATCGCCTTAATTAAGTACTGGGGCAAACGAGACACTGACTTAAAGCTGCCTGTCAATGGCAGCCTGTCGCTGACCCTGGATCAACTCTATACAGACACCCAGGTCGTTTACGATGCGCAATTGCAGCAAGATCAATTGATCCTTGATCTTGTTGTTGCTCCTGAAGCGATGCGTTTGCGCGTCAGCCACTTTTTGGATCGGGTGCGTCAGCGCTATGGTTTTGAGAGCTACGCTCAGGTGATTTCTAAAAACTCTTTCCCGACTGGAGCCGGTCTGGCGAGCTCTGCCTCGGCTTTTGCAGCCCTGGCTCTGGCCAGCACGCAGGCCCAGGGCCTGACACTTTCTGCGACTGATTTATCTCGTCTGGCCCGTGAGGGCTCGGGCTCAGCCTGTCGCTCGATCTATGGCGGCTTTGCCGAGTGGCTGCCCGGCCAGGCCACAGATGGCCATGATTCTTATGCGGTTCCTTTGGATTTAGATTGGGATCTCTGGATGGCGGTGCTGGTTTTGAATCAAGCCCATAAGCCGACAGGCTCGGGTGAGGGCATGCAGCGCACGGTTGAGACTTCGCCTCTCTATGCCGGCTGGCGTGAGAGCTTGCCCGCTGATCTGGCTCAGATGCATGCGGCCTTGCAAGCCCAGGATTTGCAGCAGGTTGGCGAATTGATGGAACACAGCAGTCTCAAAATGCATGCCACGGCGCTGGCAGCCCAACCGGCTGTAATCTATTGGCAGCCCGAAACCTTGAGTCTGATGCAGACGGTTTATCAATTGCGGGCTGCGGGCCACCCCTGTTATTTCACGATGGATGCTGGCCCCAATGTCAAAGTCTTGATGCCCGCGGGTGCGGAGCAGACCTTGCAAGCTTTGAAGGCGCACCCGGCTGTGCAGCAAGTCTATCTCTGCCGACCCGGCCCGGCGGCACATTTGCGTGAGGGATCTCTATGAGCTTTACGATTCGGGTGCCCGGCAAACTCTTATTGGCAGGTGAATACGCTATCTTATCTCCGGGCGCTCTGGCCCTGGTACTGGCTGTCAATCGTTATTTGGATCTGCATTTAAAACCGGCTGCGCAATATTCTGTCAGCAGTCAGTTAATCGATCAACCCTGGACATTTACGGGCTTAAACGATCTGAGTACAGCCCCCCCGGTCTTGAATTTGTTGCAGGCGGCTCTGCAGGTGGGTGCGGCTTATTTGGGGGATCGTCTGCGTGAGCACGGGCCTTTTGCGATCGAGATCGAGAGCGACTTAAACTTCAAGCAAATCAAGCTGGGTTTGGGCAGCAGTAGCAGTACCTGTGTCGCCGTGATTGCCGCTCTTTTGCATTGGGTCGGCCAAGATTTGGCTGCGCCTGAGGTCAAGCTGCGCTTGTTTAAACTGGCGCTGCTGGCCCATCGCCAGGTCCAACAACAGGGCTCAGGGGCCGACATTGCTGCCAATATTTATGGTGCGGTGACGGCTTATACCAGCCCTGATCTGGCCCATCTGCCCCAGCGCGCGCAAGTGGCTGAGTTTGTCGATCAACATTGGCCTTTGCTGGCAATTGAACGTCTGGACTGGCCTGCAGCGATTCCACTGCTGATCGGCTGGACGGGTGAACCGGCCTCAAGCCCGGATTATTTGGCGCTGTATCAGACCTGGCTCACAGACGATCCCGAGCTGGCTGATCGCTTTTTATTCTCAGCGAGTGTCAATACGCTGGGCCTCAGGCAAGCCCTTGAAACGGGCTCTCAGGAATCAATGATATCAGGCCTTTCTCAGGCTCGCCGGGTCTTGCAAATGCTCGATGACGATGGCCAGCATATGTACCAGCCCCAACGGATTCCGATGGGTTTAGAAACTCCGGCTCTGGCTGCCCTGGCCGATTGTGCTGAGCAGCTGCAGGGGGCCGGTAAGTTTTCGGGAGCCGGTGGCGGTGACTGCGGGTTGGCAGTGGTGCCAGAGCACGCAAAAGCAGAATTGCTGGCCGCCTGGCAAACATGCGGAATACAGCCGCTGGAGCTTGAACTGGACACGATCGGTGCGCGCGTCTTGTGAACAAAGAGCGTCTCTTGCAGCAACTCAACTGGCCCGACGCCTTTGCTGACTTTACAGCCGAGCCCTCACCGACTTCGACACCCTGGCATTTTGACCATAATTTTCTGGAGACGGTCTATCGCCATTGTCCGCAACCGCAGCTGCTGGTGGAAGTCGGTTCCTGGATGGGGCGCTCGGCGATCGAGGCCTGTTTGTTTTATTTGTCGCAGCTGGGCTGGCGTGAGTTTACTTTGATCTGTGTCGATACCTGGTTGGGTTCTGCGGAGCATTGGTTACGGCCCCAATCCGAAGCGGTTTTGCAGCCATATCAGGGTTATCCACAGATTTATCAACAGTTCTTAAGTCAGGTCAGTCTGGCCGGGGTCAGCGATTATGTCTTGCCTTTGCCCCAGACCTCAGCCAATGGCGCCCATATTATCGCGGCTTTGCAATTGCAGCCGGATTGGGTCTATCTGGATGCCTCGCACTATACCTCTGATGTGCTGCTGGATATGGATCTCTACTGGCCGCTGATAGCTCCTGGGGGTGTTTTGTTTGGCGATGACTGGAACTGGCCCTCGGTGCGGCAGGCAGTGCAAGAATACTGTGAGATCTATGCGCTGAAATACACCCATTCGTTTTATAGCTGGGCGATTTTTAAGGCTTAAATCGATCCAACTCTTCTA
>JBBKWI010000177.1:0-41425 GCA_037968875.1 Candidatus Sericytochromatia bacterium
CCCAGTGGGGGTGTAACGTCTGCCATAGACTTCTGCATTTTTGTGCTCGCCATCAGAGCTCCAGACCACGACTGCATTTCCAGCAGCATCTATGGCGATATCGGGATCTTCCTGACTCCCTTTAGTAAAGCTATTGACCAGAAAAGCGTCGCCCAGTGCCTGCCCTGTTGGGTCATACCATCGTGCGCAAATATCTTCACGATCTTCGTTATTTTGGCGGCACTCCCAGGTGATGGCGAACTGCCCTGTTTCATTCATGGCCAGGGCTGGTTTTAATTGGTCTTGTGTCTGAGAGCTGACTTGAAAGGCATCTCCCTTTCTCAATCCAGAATACTCGTAACGCTGGGCATAGATGCTTCCACCCTGGTCAAATGAATGCCAGACGACCGTAAAGTCACCTTTTTTATCCATGGCGACTCGGGGGTGTTCTTGTGAGCCTTTTTTAGCGTAATTAACTTCAAAAATCGCCCCATCAGGCTGGCCATCGGCTTTAAACAATTGCCCGTAGATATCCCAGGTGTTGCGCTTGTCCCCTTGCTTAAAAGCAGCCCAGACAGCAACAAAATTGCCATTGGGCGCCATTGCGACCGCCGTTTCAGCATAGGAGGTGTCGGGCTCTGTTTTGACCCGAAACTGGCTTTGTTCAGGCTGTCCGGTGGCATTAAAGCGCTGCCCAAAGATACCTGCTCCTGTTTCGCCCCTGGCAACGCTTGTACTCCAGATGATCACGCTACTTGTGTCGTTGAGGGCCACCGAGGGATCTTTTTGAGCCCCTGACAGTTGAGTGTTAACCCGGATTTCTTGACCTGCTACGGGCTCTGGCTCTGAGGAACAGCTAGTGGTTGCGCAGACTGTGATCATGGCCAAAAGCCATGTGCTAACGAGACGGGGTGGGCTGGACAGAGACAGAAATGTCATTTAAAAATCCTTACGAGTTAAAAAATAGCCCCCGATTTCGTTGGAAAAAGGGAGCTATCAATTTGATGTACTTGCGCCCATCAGAAGATGGAGTTTTAAGAAGAGTTGTTTTAGCGGCGGGGGTTCAAAAATGAACCGATTGCAGCCACGAATTCCGGGTGATCGATATATGGGTTGCGATTATGCTGATACTTAAAGATTCCATCATTGCGTCCTTGCTCAAGGGCATCCACGGGATCCATGCGATGCCATTCTTGCAAGACCGGCTCTTCGGCTTTGAAATTAGCTAAGCTGGCCCGGCGGCCATAAACGGTGTAGAAGTAGAACAAGGCGCGAGCGACATTGCCTTTGTGAGAATCTTGGGGCTCAAAGACGGTACGTCCGTTGGCATCAGTCCCAAGCTTGCTGCCGCCATAGCTTCTTTTGACGTTGACGACTTTGCCAAAAGGGTAAGAGCTGCGCGCGCCATTGGCGCTGACGTCACTGGGGAACAGATGATGCAAATCGGATTTGGCGGGTCCGCCGCTGGCGCCTTTGCTTTTGGGCCAGGTGTGCTCGGTATTGATGTTTTGCTCATATGCAGTGCCACGATTGGTGACGCGACTGACCTGACGATTGGTATAAACGCCAGTGATCACGTCATCATTATCTTGATCGTCGACTTCGGCAAACATAATGTCGCGGCCCCGGCTATAGCCTAAGTCTTCGTGATTGGAAACGATCTGAGTCAAGCTAGTTAAGAGATCCTGGCCCTGGAGGCCTTTGGCGCGGTCATAATAGGTAGCTGAAGCGGCTTGTGCTTGAATCGTGTTGGGGGCTGCAAAGCGATTAAATTGGGTTGGGGCTTGTGCTGAGCGCAATTGGGGGGGAACGACGGCTCCCTGACCACAGGCGGCCAGTAAGATAGAACTTAGTGCAATCAGGCTGGCAGAACGAAAACGGAGTGCGGAACGACGTGAAAATAAAATAACGAGGACCTCTCTCTACAAAATGCTTATATTATTTGCATAGAGGTCGTTCAGTCCAGACTTTTGTCATTTAGTTATTTTTTAACCTGATGATTAACTTGATTTAACCTTGCTTGAGTGTTGAAGCGTCAGAAATGGCGTGGATTAACAATTTTGCAGCCCCTGGTATGTGAATAGCCTCCGATTTCGTTGGAAAAAGGAGGCTATAATCTTGGCGTCTAACCAGGTCTAATCTTTATGAGAAGCTTAACGACGTGGGTTTAAAAAGGAACCAATCGCAGCGACGAATTCTGGGTGATCGATATACGGATTGCGGTTATGCTGGTGCTTGAAAATGGCGTCATTGCGACCTTGTTCAAGGGCATCAACAGGGTCCATGCGGTGCCATTCTTGTAAGACGGGCTCTTCCGCTTTGAAATTGGCTAAGCTAGATTGACGGCCATAGACGGTATAGAAGTAAAACAAGGCGCGAGCGACATTGCCTTTGTGAGAATCTTGAGGTTCAAAGACGTTACGGCCATTGGCGTCGGTTCCGAGCTTGCTACCCCCAAAGGTTTTTTTGACTTTGACGACTTTGCCAAAAGGCAACGAGCTGCGGGCGCTATTTGAATTGACATCGGTCGGGAATAAATGGTGCAAATCAGATTTGGCGGGTCCGCCGCTGGCGCCTTTGCTCTTGGGCCAGGTGTGCTCGGTGTTGACGTTTTGTGCGTAAGCGCTGCCCGCGTCAGTCACACGTGTGATCTGGCGGTTGGTGTAGACGCAGGTGACAACGTCATCGTTATCTAAGTCATCGGCTTCGCTAAACATAATATCGCGGCCATTATCGTAGCCCAATTCCTGGTGTTTGGAAACAATCTGGCTTAGCGTGGATAAGAGAGCTTCACCTTGCTGACCTTCTGCCTGGACATAATAATTGGCTGGGGCAGCCTGGGGGCGAAGGGTATTGGGAGCAGCAAAGCGATTAAATTGAGTTGGGGCTTGTGCTGAGCGCAATTGTGGGGGAACAATGGCTCCCTGGCCACAGGCGGCCAAAAGGATAGAACTCAGGGCAATCAGGCTGGCAGAGCGAAAACGGAGTGTGGAACGAAATGATAATAAAATGATGAGAACCTTCTCTACAAAAATGTTTGCATTATTTATATAGAGATCGTTCAGTCTAAACTTTTGTCAAAATCAGATTTTTAACTATTTATTAACTTGATGATTAACTTAAATTAACTTTTACGGGAGCGATGAACGATCAAAAATGGTCTGGATTAACACTTTTGCTTGCAGGCCTTGGCATAACCCAGCTCGCATGCTTGCTTAAAATCGTAATTGGCTGCTTTGCAATTCTGCAGCCCCTGGTAAGCGAGGCCCCGGTTATGCCAGGCTTCGGCTTGTTCGTCACGCCCGCCCAATACCCGATCGTAGAGTGGCAAGGCCTGCTTGAACTTTTTTTGAGCCAACCAGTAATTGCCTTCAAATAAAGTAGCCAGCAAATAGTCGGGGTTGAGCTGCTGTGCTGCTTGAAAGGCTTTAAGGGCTGCCACTGAGTCTCCTGCTGCCTGGTAAGCCAGCCCCAGGTTGGCCATTAGTAAGGCCGAGTCGGGCAATTGCTGCAAGGCTTGCTGATAGTCGGCCACGGCTTTGCTTGCCTGCCCCAGCTGCAAATAGGTCAGGGCGCGATTGTTTAAGACTTCCATTGAGCGCGGACGCAGGCTCAGAGCCTGATCAAAGTCAGCCAGGGCTGACGGGTAGTCTCCCATCCGAAAAGCGACCTGTCCACGCCCTTGCCAGGCCAAAAACGATTTGGGATTGCTTTTGATGACATGGTTATAGTCAGAGATCGCTTCTTCGGGCCGGTCATGCTCTAAATAGACCCGCGCGCGTGTAAAGTAGGCTTTGGGAGAGTCTAAGTTGGGAGCGGTCAGTTGGGCTTGTTCTTGGGGCGTTCTGACAGGCTGATCAAATTTCTTTTTAAAGACGCCCATCATCAGGGCGATCACGACACATGCCAGTGTCATGCGTAAGCCGGGCTTGCGCCAAAAAGGCTTGGCACGCGCTTCTTGCAGCTGACGCAGGGCTTCGAGGGGGGGCGTGGGTTTGCGTGGCACAATAAGCTCTCCAAAGATTTGCCGGTAGTTTAGCATGGGCGCTGAGAGGCAGTCATGATTCAGGGGGGGGGTTGTGCTGAAAGTATTACAAGAGCCCATATCCTAAATCAACTATCTTCTCAGGGACGACCCCACTCGATGCTTGTAATTTTGAGGCTGTTGTTTATGTCGGAGACGATCACTGTCACGGCTTCAGAATAACCCAGGCCTGACATAGCGACGTAGACCCAGCCGATATCGTGTTCTCTTTTGGCTGGCCAGGCTTGCATTTCCAAGATGACCTCGACTTGATCAATGGGCTCTTCTGCATAGTGGATCATCTCGGCATAGTTCTGGGCTAAATTGGGCGACGGAATCTCAGCCAATAGGGCTTCAGCACTTGTAAACTCACCGTTGGCTAAGGCCTGCGCAAATTCAAGGGCGATCTTCTCGTGTGCTGACTTTGGTGCTGGCATGATCTTCGGCTTAGATAAAGTTCAGTAGTGAGAGCGAGTTAATCCGCTGGGTCACGGAATAAGAAGCTTGCAGAGCCTGTTCTTCTCGTTGAAACTTGAGAATCGCTTCGGTCAGATCCACGCCCTGGTTTTTGGCCAGTTGGGTTTGTAGAATCTCGCGATTGAGCAAGACTCTGTTTTTGACCAGCTCGGCCCGTTGACCACGCACGCCTAATTCGACTTGATTGGCGACCATTAGATCGAGGGCATCTGAGATGTCTTTGATATTTTGTTGTGAGATATTGGCTGCGGTGCTGCTGCCGCGAGAATTGGAGACCTGTTCACGCAGACGAATAATCGCATCAAAAGCATCAATTTTCTGATTGACTTTGGTGCCGACGGCAATTCCGGTGGCGTTAAGTAAATTGGCAGGCAACGGATCATTGCTGGTAATCTCGATATCCTGGCCTTTTGTTTGCAGTTCTAAGCGCACATTGCCGAGATTATCGCGGGCAATCTCAGCGCTGACCCCTGAGACAGCGGCCTTGGCATTGATGGCGTTGGCCAATGCTGTTGCCAGGTCTTGCGAATTTTGTACCGGGTTGCCTGGATTGGCTGGCACCGCTGGGATCGGGCCGATATCGACACCGTTAATAAAGAAATCCCCGGCTTCAATGGCGTTCAGGTAGCTGCCTGCAGGGATCTGGGCATCGACGCCATCCCCGGCAGTCGCCAGGGTAAAGGCATTGCCGCTATTAGAAAGTAATTGCACCTGATTGCCACCGCTGAGCTGTGCCGTGACCCCTGTTGTACCGGTTTGGGCATTGATTGCATTGACCAGGGTATTGGCGTCAGCAGCAGCGACTCCTGTAAAAGGGCCCGGAACCAGAATATCTGTGCCATTGAGTTGAAACTCTCCGGCAGCCAGATCATCGCCGGCCTGAAAACTGACGGGTGCACCTGATATAGCTGAGCCTAAGCCGACAGCTGGCAGATCAAAGCGTGAGGCCAGCACAATTTGGTTGCGATTACCGGCAAAGGCCTGATCGCCACTTAAAGTGAGGTCGATCAAACTATCCCGCCCAATCTGGGCTTGATTATCGCCCGCATCGCCCCGGTAAGCCACAGAGGTGATTTCAAAATCCCCATTTGAAAAGAAGACCTGTCCGTTGGTGTCACGACTGGCGGTAACACCGGTTTCTGTAGCCCGTCCGTTAACGGCACGTACCACGGCATCTGCGCGTTCCTGGGCGGTCATGGTGGCGGTTAGTTGCACGGATTGGGCAAAAATATCGATGCCGTTGAGCATCAAAGCTCCTGAAGCCAGGGTCAATGCGCCGCCTGTTGTTACGGCAGCGGTGCTGGCAGCTGAGTTGCGGCCTTGTTGATAGAGTTGATTGGGTAAATTAATTTGGGCCGGAGCGCCTGCAATTGTAAACGGTTTTTGCGAGCGCAAGCGCACAAAGCCCTGTCCATCGGTTTCGGCATAGACTTCGCTCTGGGCAGAGGCTGTATTGATAGCGCGGGCGATCTCCTGGGCATTTTGCTCAGGACTATTGGCAGCGACAAAGGTCATGGGGGAATTGATTGTGACGCCGTTGACTTGCACGGTACCGGCGGGCACATCCCCGATCGCTCCGGCTGCCACACGCTCTGATAAAAAGCGCGTATCTGCCAGGTCGATTTTTTCATTGCGAAAGACATTCAGATTGCCGACGCCGCGAATGCCACGACCGCCGACTTGGATTCCCTGGGTATTGAGTTCATTCTGAGCATTGATATTGCTTAGAGCAACTCCCGTTAGCGGGCCACCACCAGGAGCGTTAAAGGTGCCGCCGGGGATAGTTACCGCGCGAGCACTGACACCAGTCTCTTTTGTTTTGGTATTGATGCGCTCGACCAAAGTCTGGGCGTTGACTGCTGCTGTACGGGCTGGATCATTGACAAAAAAGGAGCCCATATCGACCCCGTTGATCACCAGATCGCCGCCATTCAGGGCAAAAGCACCGGCCTGTACAGTCGTTGCGGAGCGGGTTTCAACCTGGGTTTCAAAGCTGCCGCTAGCCAGGCCTAAATTACTCAGCTGAGTGCCTTCCAGTACCAGATCTTTGCGGGCCGTGAAAGGGGGCCGTTGGGTTTGATAGCCGCCAAAAATAAAGCGGCCTTCATGCGTTCCGTTGGCAATATCCGTCAGGCGCTCCAATAGCGAATCCAGTTCGGCGGTCAGGCCACCCAATTGCTGTTCATTTAAAGCTTCGCTGGCGGCCCGGATGCTCAGTTCACGCACACGCTGAAAGACTTCTTCGGCTGATTTGAGCTCAGTTTCGGCCGCATAATTAAAGTCTTCGGCCGTCTGGGCATTGCTTTCGAGCTGGTTTTGAAAATTGATAGCCTGCTTAAGATCAAGAGCCACCGTGGCTGCCAGCGGATCTTGCGAGGGCTTTTCATAACGCAAACCGGTACTAACCTGACGCTGGGCATTAAAAATTTGATTTTGATGATTGCGAATCTCATTGAGTTGATTGCGATTGAGAATTTGTTGGGTAATACGATTAACCATGATTGTTTACCTTCCGACCAGACCCAGGCCGTTGACGACCTGATTTAACATTTCATCGAGGGTGTTCATCACCCGAGCAGCAGCATTAAAAGAGCGCTGGTATTGCAGCATATTGGCCAGTTCTTCGTCCAGGTTTACACCCGATTCTGACTGGCGTTGAAAATCAATCTGATTGAGGATCAGATCCAGTCGCTCTTCATCTTCCTTGAGGCGTTGAATCGAAAAGCCCAGCTTAGAAACGATGCGTTGATAACCCTCATCTGTCTTGAGCTGATGGCGTAAATTGGAAATGGCCAGAGCCTGTGAACCATCCCCCGGCGGGAAGTTAGCACTCCCGGCGATGGCTAGCTTACTGGGATCAGCCAACAGGCTGGCTGCGACAGTCATATTGCCTGGATGAGAGCCTGTAAAGAAAGGCCTGCCACTTTGACCTTGTAAATCAAAAGAGGCACTATGTATTTGATTGACCCGTTGAATCAGCTCTGACGAGAGGGCATTCAGGCCTTGTAAACTATTGGGGATTTCCTGATTGCGAACAGTCTGTAAACCATTTAAGCTGCCACCAGCGTTATTGATGTAGGTGCCTGTACGCAATTGAAAATGAACCCGTGAAGTCAGGGTGTGATCTCCGCTCTCGATACCCGTCAGATTGAGTCCCACACCGCTTTGTTGTAAGTTAACGTAAGTGCTCTCAGCGCTCAGCCCCTGTAAAATCAGTTGTCCGGCTGGATCCAGGCTGGCGCGCACACCCGTGGCGCTGGACTGACTATTGATACGATTGACCAATAAGCCATAATCAGCAGCAGTATTGATCGTTAGCGGAGCACCTGAACCGATGATATCTACGCCATTGATCACCAGGTCCCCATTATTTAAAGTATTGGGGAAGCCAATCGGGGCCTGACCGCGCAGAATATCTGATTCTTGAATCAGCCGTATCGGATGCGAGCGTTGATCATCGACAACGGCTTTGCCATCAATCTGGATTTCAATCTTTTGGTTATTGCGCTGTGAGACTTGAATCTTGGCATAGCCAGACAATTCGTCGACTAAGCGATCCCGTTGATCCAAGAGATCGGCAGGAGTGTCGCCGCCGCCGACGCGTTTCGCGATCTCAGTATTTAGATCTGAAATTTGGGCGGTGATGCGATTGACTCGCTCGACAGCCAGATTAAGTTCTTGTTGGGCGTCCGCTTGCAGTTCTCGGCTGCCGGTATCGACTTCCTGGATCTGATTGGCCAGAATCTGCGCACGTTCGAGCACGACTTTGCGCAATGCCAGATCATCCGGGCGTTTGGAGAGCTCTTGCCAGGCTGAGAAAAATTGATCTATCTGCGACTGCAGGCCTGTGTCATCGAGATCGCCAAACAAAACTTCCATGCGTTCTAAATAGCCTTGCTGCACAGTGCCCTGGTTTTTCTGGTCTAAATAGCGGCGATAGTCTTTGTCTAAGAGTCCATTGCGTAGACGCTCCAATTGTTCGACGCGTACGCCTTCACCGACCGAACCTGGATAGCCTTGACCCAGGCCGAAAATATCGGGGGCGGCTTGCAAGTCCAGACGTTGGCGGCTATAGCCTTCGACAGAAGCATTGGCAATATTATGTGAAGTCACATCTAACTGTTGTTGGCTGGCAAACAGAGCAGAGCGGGCGATATTTAGTCCTAAAAAGGCTGGTCTCATGGCATTTCCTTAGGCGTTATAGTCATAAACAGAGGGTTCAGTGGTCCATTCAGGCGTTGTGCCACTGGCGGTATAGACGGCAGGGTTGTCCTGGCGTTGCAATTGTAATAAAGATTCAAGGCTATTTTCATTGACGCTCTGGGCCTGATCGATCAAGCTCAGATTTTGAGACTGAAAGCGTTTTAATTCCTGTATTTGAGAACGGAGCATATGCTGACAAATTTTTATTTTGGCTTGCAAGGGGGGATCGTTTTCAGTCAATTGGAGCAAATCTTCAGTTCCCAGTTCGGCCTGTAAGCTCTGGCGCTGTTGCGTGAGCTGTTCTAATTTTTGGATCTGTTGCTGGCAAATCAAACTGTGTTGTTGTAGCTGATCGGCATTTCCCGAAATTAAAGTCTGCTGTTGTAATTTGAGTTCACTTAGTAGCTCACGCATACTCTGACTCTCTAAACGCAGGCAGTCTAAAATGTCGGCGGCACTCATGCCTGATCCAGTTCACTTAAGCGAAACATGGCTTCAGCCAGATCAGATACAGGCACCTGATAATTGCCTGATTGCACCTGGCTTTGTAAGGACTGGACTTTCTCTGCACGCACGTCGGGTAGGGCCTTGAGCTTCTCAGCAAAATGACTGATCTCTTGAGCCTGTGCTGAAACCTGTGCGCTATCACTGCCCTGAGGGGCCTGGGCTCCATAGGCTTGAAACAAATGAAAAGCAGGTCCAGTTTTCTGGATCTTTTGCGCTTCTCTGGCTGCTTCAATGCCTGCATTGTCTTCTATTTTCATGTGCTTGCCTCCTGTCGGCAGTCTATATTTACTCTATCGGCAGCCAGGGGGGATAACTTAAGCTTTGGTGATGAAGTTTTTAACAAAAAATGGGAGCCGAAGCTTTTGATTTACTTTACTCAGACCTTGCCGTGTTAGCATATTCAGATGTATCAGTGGATTCGATCTCTTTTTGGACAGCGCCAGCGCCAAGTTTCGCAGGCCTTGCCAGCAGCAACTTTGCAAGCAATAGCCCTGGAGCTAAAGCAAAGTCCTTTTTTGCAGCAGAACATTCTCAATCAACGCTTTGCTAGTACCCTGGGGTTTTCTGTTTTATTTAGCGATCCCAGCAGGGTCTTACTGGATTTTCCTTACTTAGAGCCTTTCCTCGAAAACTTAGATTTAACAGCGAGCAATTTCTTTTATCTCAATGCACTGGTTCTTCACAAAAGCTCTCAGGTTGATCGCCATATAGATCACAGTATTCGGGGGTATGGGACTGACTTGCCTTTTCCCAGACAGGTATCGATTCTTTATCTGCAAATTCCAGAGGATATGCAAGGGGGGCGTTTGTTGCTGTATAATCGGCGCGATCAGATTTCTCAAGAAATCCAGCCTAAAAATGGGCTCTTACTGCATTTGAATGGCTTGCAAAAACATGCGATTGAAGCTATTTTAGAATCAGATCAGGCCCGGATTTCTCTGGTTTGCGAACAGTATCTGTTGACTGCTGAACAGTTGAAATGTCTTCCCGAGTATTCGATCAAAAGCACCGCCAATTTTGAGGCCTTCTTACAAAAACAGATTGATCAAGAAATGGATCGGGCCTAGAAATTTAGCTTTGCTTTTGAAAAAGAGCCTGTATAAGCTGTATAATGAGATCACATTTATTATAAGCATCACCCAAGGAGGCTCATCGAAAATGGCGTACCCTGAGCCTGAACACCAAATCCCCTGTATTATTGAAAATGGTATTGTCTACGGTGTCAAAGATATCTACCGGATTGTTCGTGATATGGGACATGTTTCGTACGCAGAAGTCGTCAACACAGAAACCCTGACGCAGGGTGACGGCTATATTATGAGCGTGGTGGCCAATCAACAGAGTGCCACTGTCATTGCCAATCAACGCATTTATTTAAACGTTTGCGGTTTTGACTATATGCGGATTTCTACCCAGCCAGATGGTCAAGTGCACTTTGATTTGGTTCATCCTTATCGTACACTTAGGCTAACCCCGGTTCCCGATGCGGGGCCTGAAGAAGCATTGGAATCTAAACCAGATCGTTATGAAGACTACGATCCGTTTGAGCAAGAGGACTTTGCTGAAATTCAATTAGACGACGACGATGATATGGATGGTGATTAAAGTGAAAAAGTTTCTGCTTTTAAGTTCGATTGCGGGTTCTGTTTTTTTAGCTTCTCCGATTGCAAATGCCGCTGTAAATTTGGATGAGTTGGATCGCAGTGAGAGGTTTTTAAGACAATATTATGAGCTGCGTGAAGGGCTTTCTCAGGAAGCTTATAATCAGATGCAAATGGCAGAAGGCTTGTTGACGACTCGAGACCCCGAAAAAGCGCTTAAACTGGTAAGTGAAGCAAGGGTTGCTTATCCTGAACATTTTCACCTCCAGATTTTACATGCGGAGATTCTATTGGCTCTTGAGGAGCCTGAGCGTGCTTTGCTGATCTTAGATGAACTCTATAAAAATGCGCGTCAGGACGACGACTTTAAAGCTGCCCAGCATTTTGAAATTCTGAATCTTCAGTTGCAAGCTTATCAAGCTCAGGATGAATCCGCTCTGGCTTTGCGCCTGCTTGAGAGTAGTGATTTACAACCCCATCAGCTAGATCATGAAGCACAAGTTCAGTTTGCCTTGCTTAAAACCAAACTCTTGACAGAGAACGATCGTTCCCTGGCTGCTTATCATGGTTTAAAAGAGTTTATGGATAAGTCGGCAGGCCAACAAGGGGATTCCCAACTACATTTGTTAAGTCATGGGCCTCAATTGGCCGAATCAATTTACTTAGAAGCACAGCATGCTTATCATCAGCGTGATTATTCTCTGGCTGCACGTTTGGCGCACAATGCTTATGTACTCAATCCAAATCCTGTTAAGTACGCTCAATTGATGACAGATGCTCAAGAGCGATTTCTTGCTGTTTTTGCTCAGCGCTTTAGACAGGCTAAGCCGATGCTTGTAAATGCGATTTCGAATATGCGAGATTTGCTTCGTTATGAAGACTATAATGGGCTTTATCGTGAATATTTGCGTCTAAAAGATAATTCGGATGTGCAGTTTTTATTGCAGAACCAGGCTTATTTGCCACTAAACATATTTGAAGCGCTGGATAATATTGAAAAAGAACTCGCTTATCAACGTATCCGATCCTGAACACTATTTTGCTCAAGAACTATTAATCAGTTATGAGCTGCGCTGCCGTTTTTGTTTGGCACAATTGAATGAAAATGCTCTGCTTTATCAAGCGGAGCATTTTCATTTGGGATGTCTTTTATTGAGCTTAAAGTGCCAGCGGAAAATGGGCGTGCTCACGGTGGAAACGCATGATCAATCACAGCGGGTATTTCAAACAGAATACCTACCTATACTCTGGCCTTCATAAAATAAAAGAGGGCAGATTTACCAGGGGGTGACACGTGTATTGAGGGTGTCCCAGAGTTCGCTGACTGCTTTTTTTAAGCGCCGCGAGACTTGCATTTGAGAAATCCCCAGGTGCTTGGCTATTTCAGTCTGGGTCAGATCGTGATAAAAAGCAAACTCGATCATTTGGCGGGACTGCGAGCGGATTTTTGTGAGAGAATCCTGTAATAAAATGCGGTCTTCCTGAGAAAGATGAAAGCTACGCTTGGTCTGCTCTTCCATTTGATCCAGCACTGTGAGAGCGGACGTAGAGCCTGGAAATACTTTTTGATTTAATGATAGTGGAGAATAATTGGACTCCATCTGGTAGACTTCTTCTATTTTTTGCGACTTGACCCCTAAAAGCGTAGCCAATTCCTCTAATTTGGGTTCGCGCTTTAAATCTTGCCACAACTCTTGTTCCGCTTGCCTGAGTCTGGGTACCAGCTCTTGTAAGTCGCGGGGTAAGCGCACGACAGAGATATGGTCACGCAAATAATGTCTAATTTCACTGCTAATCAGATGGGAAGCATAGGTTCGAAATGAAGCGCGCTGAGAGGGGTCAAAGCGATCAATGGCACGTAATAAGCCGATACAACCTACCTGAACCAGATCATCATAATGACTCTGGACGGCTTGATGACTGTAATATCTCGCGAGGCGCTGAACCAGCTCTAGATGCTGCTCAAAGAGAGCCTCGCGAGCTTTTGGCTTATGTTCTTTTTCCTTTAGCAATGCTAGGCCTTTCTATTGAATCGCCGAAATAACCGAGAACATTGGCAAATACATGCCAATAATGATACTTCCGACCATTCCACCAATACCCACCATCATGATAGGTTCTAGCAAAGATGTCAAGGCCTTGACTGCTTGTTCGACTTCTTCATCATAAAAATCAGCGACTTTTGACAGCATGGCGTCAATATTACCTGATTCTTCACCAATTGCGATCATTTGAGTTACCATGGGTGGAAACAGTTGAGTTTGCTCCAGGGGCTTGGTCATGCCTTCGCCTTCGGAAACGGCTTCTCGCACTTTGGCAATACCCGCTGCAATATGCACGTTGCCGGCTGTATCTTGGGTGATTTCAAGAGCTGTCATTAAGGGTACACCACTTCGCAATAATGTTCCCAGGGTACGTGTGAAGCGAGCAACGGCAACTTTTCGGATAATGTCTCCAAAGACCGGTGCTTTGAGCATCACATTGTCAAACCAGGAACGGCCGAAGGGTGTTTTAATAAAGGCAATCAAGCCATAAACACTGCCCAGACTGCCGCCGAGTACAATATACCAGTAATCACGAATAAAGCTACTCATATCGATCAGGAGCTGAGTGAAGGCTGGGAGGTCAACCCCCATTTGGCCAAACATCTCTTTAAAGATCGGGATTACGAAATAAAGTAAGAAGATGAAGATGGCGCCGGCGATTACGCTAACGACTGATGGATAGGTCATGGCTGTTTTGACCTGACCTATCAGTCTGGCATTGCCTTCCATAAAGACGGCTAAGCGTTCCAGAACCTCGTCCAATACACCACCCACTTCTCCGGCAGCTACCATTGAAATATAGAGTTTCGAAAAGGTTTTGGGATGTTCGGCCATACATTCGGAGAGAGAACGTCCTTCTTCGACACCGGCCTTGATTTCACCCAAGATCTTTTTAAAAAGCTCTGATTGGGCTTGATCAACCATGACATTAAGCGCACGCAAGAGAGCGACACCTGAGTTAATCATAGTGGCAAACTGGCGGGTAAAGATGACCATTTCTTTGAGTTTGACCTTTTTAAACCGCATTAAATAGCGGTTTAAAGGTGCCAGGATATCGTCGCCGCCTTGTTTCTCTTTGATATCAATTGGAAACAAGCCCTGCTCGCGTAGCTTGGCACGTGCAGCGGCCAAATTATCAGCTTCTACATTCCGTTGGACTTGTTGTCCTTTGGCGTCTCTAACAGTACAGGCAAAAGTTGCCATTTAATTCATCCTCCCCAACAGCTGTCTAGCGGCGCTTTCCTGGAGAGCCAGGGGCTCCCAGTCCAGTGCCTTCGTTTACAAGTTTCTGAAAATCGTCTGGTCGACTGGTCTTGGAAATAGCATCTTCAAAGGTGATCAGGCGTTGTTGATACAGATCCCGAAGTGTCATCTCCAGGGTTTGCATGCCGTACTTACCGCCTGTTTGGATCGCTGAGTACATTTGGGCCGTTTTTCCTTCGCGAATCAAATTCGAAATAGCCGGCGTTACCATCATGACTTCCATTGCCATAATGCGTCCTTTGCCGCGAGAGCCGCTATTGGTTAAATCGACCCGTGGCAATAGGGTTTGCGATAAAACAGCTACCAATGAGTTTGATAGCTGTACGCGAATCTGCATCTGTTGATGCGGTGGAAAGACGTCGACAATACGATCGACAGTTTGGCTGGCTGAACTGGTGTGTAGGGTACCAAACACCAGGTGACCCGTTTCTGCGGCAGTCAATGCCAGTCGAATGGTTTCCAAGTCACGAAGCTCACCAACCAGAATCACGTCAGGATCCTCTCGCAATGAAGCTTTAAGGGCGTTATCAAAAGAGCGTGTGTCTTCGCCTAATTCGCGCTGATTGACCAGTGATTTTTTGGAGACATGCACATATTCAATTGGATCTTCAATCGTTAAAATATGCTCAGCACGCTCTGTATTGATAACGTCAATCATCGATGCCAGGGTTGTTGATTTACCTGAGCCAGTCGGGCCGGTAACCAGGACCAGGCCACGAGGCTTTTTGATCAACTCTCTGACAATAGGGGGTAATCCCAGTTCGTCCAGGCGAGGAATTTTGGATGCAATGGTTCTTAAAGCGGCGGCGTACGATCCTTTGTCTTTATAGACATTGACACGAAAACGTCCCAGGCCGACCACGCCATAAGAGCAATCGAGTTCCCAGGTTTGCTCCAGCACTTTACGCTGCTCATTTGACAAAATATTAAAGATTAACTTTTGTGTTTCTTCAGGAGTCAACGGGTCGAATTCCGTGGGTGAAAGTTGACCATTTACTCTAATCATAGGCGGAACTCCTGCCGCAATGTGCAGATCGCTGCCGTCTTTGTCAAAGACCATTTGCAGTAGTTCTTCCATAAAGATTTGCTGAGACATGTGTGACACCCTCTAATTAGTTTAAGTTATTTTAAGTCGGTAAAGCAATAGGGACACGTGTCCCAATCTTCTTCAATAGAGGCTAGACAAGAAGGACATTTCAGATCCGGCTTGCTGCCACTGGTTTCTCCTTTTGCTGGTAAGGCGCCTTTGGGCTGGTTCATTGTAGATAACAAACGCTCTGCTTTGGTAATCCGCTTGGCTTCCTGCACTTCTGCTTGTGTAAGCTCAGCTTCTTTTGTGATTTTAGGAGCTATTGTGGCAGGGGCGGGTTCGCTTGTTGCTGTTTCAGCTGTGGCCGTCGCTGCCGATGGCGGTGGCGAGGCTGCCTTGGGCTTCGTTCCACGAATACGCTCCAAATCTTCTGGTGTGGCGATGCGTCCGTCTGACATGATGTCGATACCGACGCCGTCCAATGTCATATAGTGTTGTGCTTCGATCGGGTCATTCAGGCCTTCGTCAGTTAGGGTGACGCGCATGACTTCATCAAAATCCGTAAAGCCATCACGAACCATTTGCAATGAAAACTGCATCAAAGGAACCATGCCATTTTTGCGGGCAGCAATCCGCAGCTCATCTTTATTGGCTTCTTTATTGATTAAATAGCGCAGATCGTCGTTCATGGTCATTAATTCATAGACGCCCAGGCGACCTTTGTAGCCCAGACTGCATTTTTCACAGCCTTCTTCGTTGTGTTTATAGACCCGTACGACACCATCTTCGTCTTTAAAAGGGTAACGCAGAAAATCGAGCACACTTTGTTCAGGTTCATACTGAATTCGGCAGTTGGGACAAATCCGGCGCACCAGGCGTTGCGCTAGTACCATGATCGTAGAAGAAGCAATTAAGAAGCCATCCAGGCCCATTTCTGACAAACGGGTGATTGCCCCAGGTGCATCGTTGGTATGTAGAGAAGTGAACACCAGGTGACCTGTGAGCGCTGACTCAATCGCGATGTGGGCAAGTTCTTTATCACGGGTTTCCCCGATCAACATAATGTCTGGATCTTGGCGTAAGAAAGCTTTCAAAATACGTGCAAAGGTTAATCCGATTTGAGGGTGTGCCTGGGTTTGGGTAATTCCAGCCAAATCATACTCAATCGGATCTTCGGCAGTTGAAATATTGACGTCAGGGGTATTGCGCTCTGCTAGAATCGAGTACAAAGAAGTGGTCTTACCGCTGCCTGTGGGGCCACAGACAAAGATAATTCCGTACGGTCGCTGCACCAGATCACGAACTTTATCTAAGAGTTCAGGATAACAAAATAAGATCTCCAAACCCAGTTGCGTATTGGTGTTATCCAGAATACGCATAACGATCTTTTCGCCATACTTAGAAGGCAAAGTGGAGACGCGGAAATCAATATTCCGGCCACCAATTCTGCGCCGTAAGCGACCATCCTGGGGCAGGCGTTTCTCAGCGATATTCAGGTTGGTCATAATTTTAAAGCGAGAAGCGAGCGCATTGGCGATCCGCTTGGGCAGGGGCTCTTCTTCATGTAAAACCCCATCAACCCGGTAACGCAGGCGTAAAGCCAGTTCCTGAGGCTCAATATGGATATCACTTACCCCGGTTTTGATAGCGTTGGCTAAAATAGCATTGGCTAAGCGCACGATCGGGGCGGCATCGGCATCGGTATCCTCATAATCCTCATCATCGTCGATTTCTTCGAAGACCATTTCATCGACGATTTCGGTGGTGTCATGTTCTGTGTCAAGAGCGATGCCTACAGGCCCTTTTTTCTTGGCGCTTTCTTCTTTGAGGGAATCAAATTGCTCGTTTAAGAAAGCATAGAAATCATCTTCGGTAATGACGACTGCACGTACATTGACTGACTTACCAAATTTTTTGCTGACGGCCATGCGCACGTCATCAATTGCAGGCAAATCCTGGGGATTTACCATGGCAATCGTCAAGCTATTCCCGGCCATATTGATCGGGATCAATTGCCGTTGGCGAATGATATTTTCAGGAACCATACTGGCCAGTTCGGCTGTGAGTTTAATCGTGCGAACATTGACATAAGAAATACCAAATTGCAGTTCTAAAGCGTCTTTGATATTACTTTCTGTAACAAATTGAGAGTCAATCAAAATTTGTCCCAGCGATTTATTGGTTGATTTCTGTTGTATCAAAGCCATTTCTAGCTGGTCTTCTGAAATCATGCCCGCTTCTAAAAGGATTTCACCCAATCTTTTTCTTACGAGAGCCATGTCTCTTGATTTACTCTCTTTCGTGAAATATTAAAAACGGGATGCGACGTCCATCAAATGAGCCACATTGAAACCTTCAACAACTTTTGCAAATACGATTAAGATTTCACCTTCTGATAATCCTGATAATAGAGTAATGCCATCTTCAGTTTCAAGAGCCAGCTGTTGTACTTTGCCTCGCTGCATACGTTTGATTTGTACGGCTATGTTGGAATAAACGCCTTGCGTAATACCTGCCAGGTCAGGTGCTGGATTCTCGATATCTGACTGAAGTAACTTACCTTCTGCGTTTGCGACAGCAACGCCACCAACGCCGGGAATCTCTTTGATAGAAGCTATCACACTTTGATAATCACTCATTTTTATTGTCTCCCACTCATAGCAATGACCGCAGCCAGTAATTTGTTTAAACTAAAGTTTGCACTGGCATCAGAGAAGGCAACCAGGGTTCCCATTTCAAGGGTTGATAAGACCGTATGACCTTGATCGGTTTTGATTACCAGGCGGCGCATGGAACCACGTTGCATCTGCTTCACCTGAACATCCAGGTTGAGATAAATCGATGAAGTCAGAGCACCAACGATTTCTCTATCAATATCTTCAGGCATGGTATTGGCAATAACCAGGCCATCGTTACCTACAATCAAGGTGCCAATCATGCCGGGTACTTCGTTGACTTCATTAAGTAAGTCATCAAAGCTCTCGCCCTGGGCTGCCATAATAACCTGGGTTGTGGTTAATCCTTTTGATCCCAGTTTTTCAGCACGACGAATAATGTCTTCTAAGGTGCTTTGATCCACAAGCATTTTGCTCATAGGAGCTAAGCCATCCCCCTGATGTTTGGGTTTTGGGCCTGATGATGCAGGAGCCGCTTTGGAATCATCTAATTTAAAGCTAGCTAAAAAATCAGAACCAATACTCTCAGTTGAAAAAGGCGTTGGGTCGGGGGTCGTGTCGAGATCATCAAAGTTTAAACTCTCGATATCACTCAAAGGATTTACTGCAGGAGCTGCCGGCGCGCTGCCAAACAAATCGTCTAAAGCACCGTCCAAATCGTTGGAGTCAAACATGCCGCTATTCGCAGCCTGTGCTGGAGCCGGAGTTGGTGCTGCTGCGGGCTCTCCGCCACCACCAAATAAACTATCTAGATCTGAGTCGAGACTATTGCCGTCGAACATACCGCCACCAGCAGGTGCTGCAGGAGCAGCAGCGGGTGTCGGGCTATCGCCAAACAAATTATCTAGATCTGAGTCTAAACTATTGGAATCGAACATGCCGCCACCAGCAGGTGCTGCGGGTGTAGTCGCCGGTGCAGCAGCGCCATCGCTAAATAAATCATCCAATGCGCCATCTAAGTCGTTGGAGTCAAACATGCCGGCAGCCGGTGCGGCCGGTGCGGCTGAAGCCGGTGCCGCTGGATCTTCACCGAAGAGATTGTCCAGATCCGAGTCCAGCTCACTTGAATTAAATAAGCCCGCTGTCCCAGTATCTACTGCAGGAGCTGCCGCTGGTGCCGGGGCTGCAGCAGGGGCTGCGGTAGGGGCTGGTGAATCGCCAAAGAGATCGTCCAAAGCGCCATCTAAATTATCAGAGTCGAACATGCCGCCGCCAGCCGGAGCTGTAGTAGGTGCTGATGAAGCCGTTGGCGCATCGCCAAAGAGATCGTCCAAAGCGCCATCTAAATCGTCGGCGTTAAACATGTCCTGAGCCGGTGCTGTAGATGCTGCCGCTGGTGTCTCTTCTTCAAAGATTGAGCCAAGAGCACTATCTAAGGCATTAGAGTCAAACATAGCTCCACCAGATGATGGGGCTGCCGCTGGGGCTGCTGTCAGTGACTGCGGTGCTGGGCCAGAAGGAGCCTTAGGTAGAGCTGCTTTGGGGGCCACAGGTGGGGCTGAAGGAGCTGGAGGGGGAGCGAAGGCTGCCGGAGGAGGCGTTAAGGGTTTTTTTGCACTGATCGGAGACGGAGCTGATTTTCTCAGGGGAGAAGGAGCTGTTCTTTTGTTACCGGTGGATTTTTGAGTTTGACCACCTGAACCTGAAGATTTTCCTTTGATAATAAAAATCACCGCTATAATAGCGATGAACGCCACAACACCCATTACGATTGCGGCTATAGGTACGCCACCCGCCGCTTGTACGGCTGGGTCTGTAGCTTGAGCCTGGATCAAAGGAAGTGTTAATAGGCAAATCCCAATCATCCATTTTTTAAGTTCACTCAAACGAGATCTTACCCCTCTCTGCATGGAAAGTGCTCCTTCATCTTCATGTTGATTATTTAGTATTTTAACTGGTACAGGTGATATTTTAAGATTCATGAAAGTATAGCATACTCCCTTTCTGTCTCCACATAACTGATTGATGGGTTTTTCAAGCTAAAGCACCCATCTTCTAAGACGGGCACTAAAGGCATCGACAAGCATTACTAAAATGATCAGAATCGCCACAATAGTCGCGGCTTCCTGATACTCAAAGGTTTTAAAGGCCGAGTTTAATAACTGGCCAATTCCACCTGCTCCAATGAGGCCTAGCACAGAGGCTGCTCGGATATTGGTTTCGAAGCGGTAAAGCGTAAACGAAATCAAATCAGGTAACATCTGTGGCAAGACTGCAAAGGATAAGGTCTGATAATAATTGGCACCTGTAGCACGTATTGCCTCTACAACGCCGCCATCAATATTTTCAACGGACTCAGATAGTAATTTGGTCAAAACAGTCATTGTATGAACGGCCAAAGCCATGGTTCCTGCAAAAGGTCCTAAGCCAACGGCAGCAACAAAAATTAAGCCCAGTGCCAGATCGGGGATGGTGCGCAAGAGATTGATCACAAAGCGCACACTTTGATAAATCACTGGGTGAGGCGAGGTGTTTGCTGCTGCTAAAAAAGACAATGGGAAGGCAATGAAAACAGCGATCACAGTGCCTGCCAGGGCCATTTGAATGGTCTGGATCGTGGCGCCCAGGACTGTGCCCGGAAAGACGTTATTCCACCATTTACGGCTGGCGTCAGCCTGGGCTTGGTTTAAGCCGACGGGTATAAAGAGTTGATGGGCTTTGAGCAGATTTGGAAATTTATAGGTTTCCTGAAATGCAGGCACGCGCGCCCAAGATACGCTATTGGTTTGTTGAAAAGTAAGGGGTTCATAATAGCGCTTAAAGGCTTTGATAAATTCTTTTTCTTCGGCGATTTGAGCCAGTGCTTTTTCCATGCCATTAAAACTCAGATCGGTGAGCTCAGGGAAATTTTGTTTGAGGACGTTGGTTTGCGTACTTTGTTCAGCCTGCAAATCTGCTCGCGTATTATCGGCTTGTGTTTGCTCCATCAGATTATATAATTTGACGACAGCGCCTTCTTCTTGATTGAGTCGTGTTTCATAAGGATCTGACTCTAATAAGAATTGGCTATGCTCGGCGTCAGAATCTATTCTTTGATTGGCATTGCTGTCTGCAATAGCCAGGGTTTTGACCAGTTCTGGCCGTAGCTTGTATTTCTTGGGGAAACCAAGTGAACTCATATCAGGCGGTAGCATACGTTGAATTGTGGCACCAATTTTGGGTGACTCTTTGAACAGTTCGATAAAATTGAAATCGGCACCATTAAAGGACCAGACTACGATCGCAAGTGATAGAAACCCGAGAATAAAACGCAGGATGCCTTTCTTGGGGGGGGTAGGGGCCTCTTTCAGGACCTGCCCTTTGAGTTCGCCTGTGCTTTTCCACTGAACTTTTTTATTGGGCCGATTCATGATTGTACCTGTCGGTAACGCTCATAGATTTGATCGACTTTGCGATCACTTAAATTGGCAGGTACATCGTCAAAGGCAACTTCACCCTGAGCCAGGCCGATCACCCGATCGGAATAGCGGCGGGTCATCTCTAAGGTATGTAGCGAAACAATCGTAGTGATATCGTCTTCGCGGGCCACCCGTTGCAAGATATCGAGTACTGTCTCGGCCAGTTTGGGATCAAGGCTTGCTACGGGTTCGTCGGCTAAAATCAAGCGCGGTTTTTGCATCAAAGTACGTGCAATTGCTACCCGTTGTTGCTCACCGCCACTCAGAGCATCTGCCCGCTTATAAGCGTGCTTGAGCATGCCGACGCGCTCCAAATTGATCAAGGCGCTTTCGCGGTCGGCCTGATTGAAGTGTCGTAATGTACCGCGCCAGGAGCTGACATAACCGAGCTTACCTGAGAGTACATTGTCGATTACTGAGAGGCGTTTGACTATATTAAACTGCTGAAAGATCATGCCTGTTTTACGACGCCAGGCTCTGAGTTGTCTGCCGCGCAGCTCAACAACATTGGTGACTTGCTGGGGGTCGGCTTTTTCTAAAAAGACATGCTCAGGCACCATGATCTGGCCTGAACTGGCATCGACTAAGCGATTAATGCAGCGTAAAAAAGTAGATTTACCTGCGCCACTTAAGCCGATCAAACCCACAAATTGGCCCGCTGGAATTTCGAGGCTAATGCCTCTTAAAATCAGACGATCTTCTGTGTAAGACTTTTTTAGATCTCGAATACTCAATAAAGGGTTCATCAGGACTTTGGCTTCCCCTGAGGTTTTAAGTCGATACCTGATTCAGTGAACGCTTTGCGAATACCGGCATAGTCGGCATCCTCAGCTTCCACGAAGCGGTCTATATGATAGAGATCCTGAATTAAAGCTAAGCCTTCGGGGTCTTTGCTCAGATTTAAAAAGAACTGGCGCAATTTGTTTTGAATCTCTTCAGAAACGTTTTCAGCGACACAAATATTATCCGAAGGAATTGGGTCTGAGACTGCCAGGACCTGAATATCGTTGACTTGTTCAGGCTTTAAAATATGTTTCCAGGCTGAGTCATTGCCTTCGGGATCATTGGAGTAGGTGGCCCCGGCGGTAACTTTTTTGTTAGCGACAGCCAATACGGTAGCATCATGACTGCCTGAAAAAATTGTGTTTTCAAAATCGGATTCGGGGTCGATGCCCTGATCCTTAAACATTTTGAGTGGGTAAATATAGCCTGCTGTGGAAAGATTATCTCCAAAAGCAAAGCTCTTGCCCTTGAGTTCGCTCAAGTTTTTGATGCCATTGTCTTTGCGTGTAAAGATCACGGAATAATAAAAGGGATCTTTGCCGCGTTGGGCACGCAAAATGACTTTTACATTGGCTTCGTTTTTGGCCATGACATAAGAAGCTGCACTTAAAAAAGCAACTTCTAGACGCTGATTGCGCAAAGCTTCTACGACACCAGTATAATCTCCAGCAATAAAGGGCTGAACTTCCATGCCGATCGCTTCACTGAGCTTTTCAACCAGAGGTTGCACGTTTTTTTGCAGCTCTGACATATTTTCAGAAGGAATAAAGCCCATGCGTAATACCGGGGGGGATTTACTTGCTGGGCTGACGCTTTCTTCTGAGGCTGGACAAGCGCTGAGTAAAAACACAGCGATCAAGAGCAGCCATTGTACAGATTGTTTCACCTTAAAGCTCCGTCTAATGCTGGCTGGCATTATAAACTTGGATAGCAGTATAACAGAGGTGCTGCCGATTAAAAGGGCTTTTTAGCGACAAAACTTAGCCAAATTAAGGAGTCAGTGCTTGCGATTGTACCGCAGCGATGGCCTTCGCTCGTCGAACCCCACGTAAGCGGCGGTTGATTTCTTCGGCTGCGGTGACGGCTTCGTCCCAGGCGGTATAGACCTGCATACGCTGACCTGCTACCAGATCGCCGACAGCAAAGATCCCCGAAACCGAGCTTTCAAACTGTTGATTGACGATCACACGTTGATCGCTATCGACTTCGCCACCGAGCTCCTTAATGAGATCGTTAAAAACAATCATACCCAGGGCGGCAATGCTTTTGCTGCTTTCGATACGGGTACCATCAGCCAGTACGAATCCTTCCAGAGCGACTTTGGGATCGCCGAGTATTTCTACAATTTCAGCATCATGGATCTGCATCTTATAGGCTTTGGCCAGGGCTTTGAGTTCGTCAGTCGAAGGCTCAAAAGGCTCTCCCTGCGTTAAGATCTGCACGCTCTCGTGGCCATAGCGCTCTTGCATCAGGGCTGCCATATAGATGGTTTTGTCACCTGACCCAATGATAGATAAGCTGTGACCAATGCTTTGGTGACCATCGCAGCGCAGGCAGTAGAGAATATCTCCCCGATTGGCAAAGGGGAAGATCGGTTTGAGCTCTCCTTTAATCAGAGGCTGCACATCCGTGATGCCTGTCGCCAGAATCACATAAGCGGCATCGAGGGTTTTGTCTTGCTTTTTTTCGGTGTAGTGCAGGCGAAATCCTTGTTCTAAAGCCTCAATACGGGTGACTTTGGCATTTAAGTCCGTACTGTAATCCTTGAGCTGTTCATTATTCTTGATCCATTTCAAGGTCTGGGTGCTGGAGGCCTGAATCGGGTTCTTGATCCCGTGCATGCCTGGAATGTTGTCGACTTCAAAGACCCAGGTCGCGCGACTGCGGCGTTTGTCATTGCCATCGCCTTTAAAAATCACGCTCCGGTCTCTATTCAAGACTGCTCTTAAATGCGCCATTATTCCAGCGCCGCCAGCGCCAATCACGGCAATATCATAATCAAATTGAGTCATGGGTTGGATACCTCTCCTTTTACTTACCTCTATTGTGCGCTATCTGATAGTGATTTGTGAAATCGTTTGTTTGTATGGTTTTGATTGGTATCACCAATTATGTTAGTCTGAACGCAAAAACAGGGACGTAAAATAGATGAACCGAGACATGAGTCCCGAGCAGTTTAGAGCCCAGGCTCATCAAATGGTGGATTGGATGGCCGATTATCTCTCGCAAATTCAGTCTTACTCGGTCACACCTGCGACCCAGCCTGGTGAGGTGCTTAACAGTTTGCCCACTCAGATGCCTGATCAGGGCGAGCCTTTTGAGGCCCTCTTTGCCGATTTTGAATCCCAGATTTTGCCCCATATGACCCACTGGCAGCACCCGGGGTTTATGGGCTATTTTCCGGCCAATGCTAGCCCTGTCTCATTGCTCGGTGAAATGCTGACCTCGACCCTGGGGGCGCAGTGTATGTCCTGGCTGACTTCTCCGGCAGCCACAGAACTCGAGCAACGCGTCATGGAATGGCTGCAAAAAGCGATGCGATTGCCGCCAGAATGGTCTGGGGTGATTCAGGATACGGCTTCAACGGCCACCCTGACTGCCCTGCTGACGGCCCGTGAGCAGGCCTCGGCTGAGACCATCAATCAGCGCGGGTTTCAGGGCCAGCGTTATCGTGTCTATGCTTCTGAAGAGGCCCATTCTTCGGTTGATAAAGCCGTGCGAATCGCGGGTATCGGTAGTCAGCATCTGGTCAAAATTCCGGTGGACGAACACTTTGCGATGCGCCCACAGGCTTTGGCTCAGGCGATTGCAGCCGACCGTGAGGCGGGCTTTACACCTTTGTGTGTGATCGCCGCCTGGGGCACCACCGGCTCAACGGCTCTGGATCCCCTGGACGCCATTGCCATGATTTGCCAACAAGAAAAAATCTGGCTGCATGTCGATGCCGCTTATGCGGGCTCTGCTTTTTTGTTGCCTGAGCATCGTGAGCTGGCCCTGGGGTTGGAGCTGGCGGACTCGATGGTTTTTAATCCCCACAAATGGCTGCTGACCCATTTTGACTGCTCGGCTTATTTTGTCAAAGACGCCTCACTGCTGACCCAGACCTTTGGCCTGACCCCCGAATACCTCAAAACCGATCAGGATCTGGAAGTGCATAATTACCGCGATTGGGGGATTCAATTGGGCCGCCGCTTTCGGGCCCTGAAGCTCTGGTTTGTCTTGCGTTATTACGGACTCTCAGGTCTGCGCAGCTATTTACGTGAGCAAATCACCTGGACCCAAGAACTGGCCCAACAAATCGATGCCCATCCCCAGTTTGAACGTCTGGCGCCCACACCCCTCAACCTGGTCTGCTTTCGCTGGCAGCAAGCAGGATTCAGTGAGTCAGATCTCAATGTCCGCAATGCAGAATTGATGCAAAGATTGAATACCGGTGGCAAGTTCTTTTTGACCCATACCTTACTCAATGGCCAGTACAGCTTGCGTCTGGTGGCCGGGCAACGCAATACCTGCCGAGCAGACGTGCAGGCTGCCTGGACTGAGCTTCAACGGATTGCAAAGGATCTCGATTCAATCTGATCTCCTGATCCAACTTGTGCTTATGATGAGAGCCGATTTGTTTTTCAAGACTGCCTCAGCCTAATTCAGGGATGAATCAAACCCTGTTTGACCAGATCGCGGCGGACTTTGTCGATAGAGGTGAAGAGCATTTGGCCGTCAAAGCGGGAGCTATAGGGGTCGGCGTTATTCACATTGTGGATATAGATCGCGACGATCTGGTCTTTGAATTCCTGAGCAAGCTTGCGATAGATCTGGGGATCATGCTCGCCACTGTCGCCAAACAAGACAAAGCGCCGCCGGGGGAAGGTTGACAGAATACTGCGAATGCGACCGAGCTTATAGGTTTCGTGATCAAAAAGTGAATCCTGACCTTTGCGCAAGCCGATATTTTTGAGGTCGATTGAGCCCGCCGGGAATTTTTGAAGATCCAAAAATCGGTTGATGCGGCTATAGAGATTGTCGGGGCTACTGGAGACATAATGGGTGGCGTCATAGCCGTCGCCTTCGGGGCCATAGTGGATCGCGCGATAGAGATCACTCATGCCCTCGACGGCAGACTGGGTGAAGTGGTTTTTGAGGAAGACATTGCGCAGCATGCGGACCTTGCTGCTGGCTTCAGTCAACAAAATCGTATCGTCGACATCAGATATAATGCTGACCCGATCGGAAGTGGGGTCATGTAAAACATATTGGCCGATCGCTGGTTCAGCCTGATAACGTCGCTTGTTTTTCTCTGAAATTGCGACCGTGAAACTATGCAGTCCATAGGGTACATCTTCAATATTTTCAAAGCTGGCCCGGTAAATGCCTTCATGATCTGTTAAGACTTCTTGTAAATACTCTCGCACACAAACCTTGACCCAGACTTTATCGGCTTCATTGGTAATGAAACGCTTGGAGGTGTTTACCAGATTGCGAAAGCGGCTATCGTTTTCATCAATGGCATCGACTTTACGATCCGAAAAGACGCGCCCTTTGATTACCAGACGCTCAGAAGTGCCGTAGCCATCATAGACATCGATTTTGAGACGCTTGATACGGCGGCGAAAGCGCCTGCGCTTTCCTTCTTTATCAACGACCTCAACGGTTTCGACCTCTGTTTCAGGTAAAGCTTCGAGGTCCAGATCTTCTTCAAAATCAGTATCAAGCTCAGCACTTAGCTCACTATCTGTAGGCAGTAATTGGTGTTCCACGACAGACTCGATTGCTGCCTCAGAGAGTGCATCAGAATCTTGTTTTGGATTCGGACGATCTATTTTGCGTTTTTTCACCCGGGCCTCCTTTCCTGCTGATTGGCTAAATTATTCGGCTGTTTGCTATTTTTGCCGAGTTTTTGGGGTGTCGGTATTCATTTGAAATTATACCCCCAGCTAGAGGTTTAATGGAGCGTCTCCGACAAACAACGGCAGCCGTTGCCAGACCGGCATAAACTGAATTTGAAAAGGCTGTTGCTGACTGCGTTCGATTAAATAGTCCATTGCTAGATCGAGATCTTCAGCCCCTTTGGGCAAGGGAACCAGGGGTTGGTCCAACGAATGGGTAAAGTCATCCCAATGCACTGGAATCACACGTTTGACACCAGTATTGGCAATGATTTCCTGATAATACTGCTCTTGATCCGCTGGGCTCAATTTGTTCAAGCCAGGGGTGCATTGAAAGAGCGTATGGATCTGGTAGCCACGGGCCAGTTCACCAGGTTTAAAACTGCCGCTGTGTAACATACTATTGCCCAATGGGTGTTCAATAATAATTGCATAGGTTTCGCCCTCGGCATAGCTAAACATCCAGGCCGGTTGCTTGAGCGGTTTATCGATATCCCCCATCATGCCCGTCAATTGAGCAACTCCTGGTAAAGCGACATGATGAGATGGCTCCATCCGAATTGTGAATTTTCCATATTGGTAAGCCTTGCCCGGCTCAATCGCTACCAATTGCGATTCGGGCAAATCTGCTCCTCGACCGATTTGAACTGTAGAGGGCGAGCCCAGCAGCTGGGCGCCAGTCAAACGGGCAATTTCGGCACTGTCCATGGCATGGTCATAATGGGAATGAAAGACCGGGATCGCCGCTAATTTTTTGATCTGCAGACGTTGCAAATAGTCTTTGACCAGAGTTTTGTCTGTGGCAATCTGACCAAACAAGAGCTGACCGAGATTGCCCGGCCGTGTGAAAAAGCCATCGATTAAAATACCCGTTTCGCCATCATTAAAATAGATTGTCGTGGTGCCCAAAAAGGTAGCTTCTAAAACCGGGGCACCGGCTGGAGTGTCCGGAGCCTTAAACGCATAAGGGGCATAGTCCTCTAATTCAGGCAGTTGAAAGGTAGAGCAGGCACTCAATAGCAACAAGCTAGCGAGCAAAAAATAACGCATGGAATTGACCTCGATGAATAGTGCAAACAGTATAGCATTCTCACAAGTGAGCAAAGCTGAGTGGAGATCAGGTTAAAGTGCTCAGGTCAATGCCGCCAGCATTCCTGCGACGACACCGATCACACCGCCGAGGGCGCCATACCAAATTAGGGCCCGAAAGACGGGCTTGGCAAAGTCAAACAGTGTCTCTATGCGCTGAGGGTTCATGCGCATGACTTGGGTGTGCACGATGCTTTCAAAATCAATCGGTTCAAGCAATTCACGATTATTGATGCGCAAGCCATCGATCAGACTGTCTACAGCCATGTTTTCAAGATCCTGCTTGGTATCCTGTTCTATATGCAGATTCAGGACATCAATAAAGCCGATTGTCAGGGTTTTCAATGATTCGCGGATACGGGTCTGAAAGGCCTGGGATTGTGGCGTCTGAGATAGGCTCAAACGCTCGATGGTTTTGAGCGTGTCCCGCTCTAGAATCTGAGGATCCAGAAAACGGCTAATATCGCCAGTAGCCAGAGGCTCTAAAATCTGGGCGCTCATGCGCGGCATTAGTACTTCAAAAGCTTGAGATTGGTATAAATGGGCCAGTAATTTGCGCAAACGCTGCTTGAATTCATAGACCGGCAGATCCTGTAAGAGATCTTTGATGGGTAATTCCAGCATCAAAGGCGTTAGCAGTGATTCGGAGAAGTGCCAGAGATCCTGGTGCAAGGGCTTCTCTGCTGTGACCAATTGTTGGCAGAGGTGTCTGCGCACCAATTCAAGCTCGGGTGCAAAGCGAGCCAGAATATCGGTCAAAGAATACAATTTCAGCGATTGCAAGAGCGCTTTTAAATCAAAGTGCAATAGAAGCTCATCTACGACCCCGTCGGCCAAATCCGTCAATAAGCGAGCCGTCTGAGGATTTTTGAGGATATTATCGCGTAAAATTTCTTGCAGGGCTTCTATCTCAAAATGACTGGCTTCCAGGCCCAGGTCTTGTAGGGCCAGTTGGGGCGCTTCGGTTGCCAAAATCTGCTGTAGCCAATCTTTGAGCCCTTCAGATTTACTGGCCAAATAACCGGCCAATTTGCGTTCGATCACGACATCTACCACCCGGTAGACATCTTTGCGGACCCCACCAAAGTTGACGAGCATGACTTCCATCAAACCTTGTTTTTGCACATCTGCTGAGACGGCTTTAGCGATGCGCTCTTTGTTGTGGCGAGCCATTTCCAGCAAATAACCGGCCATGATATCGACCAGGCTGCTGCTTTCTTGCTGCATCAGCTCCAAGACACGGCCATTCCAGAGCTCGCCCAGGGTCTGGCCTGAGTCAAACAGGGTCTCTAAATAGCGCTGCAATAAGTGGCGCAACTCGGTTTGCAAGCCTTCGCTTTGCACCCAGTCCAATAAAAAGGTGACCACTTCTGCTTTGGGTAGACTCTGACCGGGGGTCAATTCTTCAAGTTGAAGCTCCAGAAAACGATCCCAATCTGATGAGAAACGGCTAATTTGCTTCAGCAAAGGGCCGGGCTGCTGGCAATACTCAGTGGCTTGTTTTTGGAGATACAAGATCAGGGCTTGCAATTGTTGCTGTAGCCAGTCGAGCTGGGGTGGTGGCAAGAGGTCTCCCAGAGGGTAATGGCTGTTCAGGCTGTCTTCCAGGCGCTGATTTAAATAACGTCGCACTTGTGGCTCTGTTGAGCGCAAACCGGCCAGAATCTCGTGCTGAAAATCACTCAGATCGTCGGCTGCAAAACTGAGTTCGCGTACCTCTTGCACCAGGGCCTGGGCAATGTCCTGACGGTAGCGATAAATATTTTGAAAGGCCAGATCGAGTAGGAGTGGTGTCAGCTCATCGTAGTTTTCACGGGTTGAATCCCGAATGCGCTGGTCTAAGGCTGCGTAATTATTTTGGGAAATCACCCCTTTGATCACGGCTTTCCAGCGGTCGTGATAACGTTCTAGAATCCCGACCATATTCTGCTTGGAAAGTAGTTTCTGGTCGATAAACTTACCCATGCTATCGGCCAGGGCTGCTTTGTTTTTGACAAAGACACCGGGGGTAAAAGGCAATTGTATTTTAGAGAAAGGCCAACGCTTGGGGTAACGGGGTCGAAACAACATGCGGATTGCCAGCCAATTGGTAGCAATGCCGGTTAAAGCATAGACCAGCGGAAACAAAAACAAAGCCGCATAAGATTCTGTTAAGAGTTCTGCCCCTGGGATCATCCCTGCAAAGCTGAGTAGGGCTCCCACACCAGCGCCCAAGACGGCGCCAAAGAGTGTGATCGGCTGGAGCTCTTTGCCCATAAAGCTTTCCATTTCGGACTGCATTTCTTCATCTGAAAAACGATGGAAGCTTTCTTTAACGACCTGGTAAATACGGCCTTTAAAAAGGCGATTGTCGCGGATCAATTCAATTAAAAAGCCGACCAACACTTCGCGAATTTGTTTGGCGATTTGCGCATATTCGGAGAGCGAAAAAAATATATTGATGACTTGCTGATAGAGGTCTTCCATTTTTTCGCGTTGAAAGGCTCCCAAAAAGCTATCCAGACGCTGTTCGTAGAGACTACCCAGGTTGCGCCATAAGGTAAGTCGTACACGCTCAGAGAGCATCGAGTTCAGGCTGCGTTGATCGAGCAGTTCAGGCATCGCTTTTTCTAATGGGGTCAGCAAAAAGCTCTGGACTGGGCTTTGTTCTAGATAAGGTAGCCATTGCTGCACTAAATTTTCAACTTCGCTATCAGGTAAAAAACTGTTTAGCGGTTTGTCTGCGATTTGCTCCCAGATTTTCAAAATCAAGCGGGTCATCAATGGGGCGGTTTGGGGCAAGATCCGTAAACGCAATTGCTCTTGTATATAAGGGTAGACATGTTCTTGCCAGAGGGGAGCTAAATGCAAGTCTTTTAAAATCGAAAATGAATCCAGGGGCCGCACCAGAATCGGATCCAATAAAGACAAATCGAGTCGAGGCAAATAGGTGCGAATCACACGCAAGAGGGTACGGGTTAGAGCCTGATAATCCAGCAGGTGCTGTTCAAGATAAGTCACTGCCTGGCCGACCGTCGTATTGGAAACAAAGCGATTGACCATTTGCAGCAGATCGGGCATGGATTGAGAGACAATCACTTTGATCTCTTTGAGTACGTTTTCGATAATGCGGTAGCGTGAGGCAATCTGGTCTGTAAACATGCTGGCAGTCATGTGCTTCATCAGGTTTTCGCTGCGCAAATGGTCCTGAATCGCCTCTTGAACCAGGGCTTCTAATTCATGACGATTGGCTTCAGACCAGGTTTCTAGACGCTCCAGCAAAGGCGGTAAATAATGATGTAGTAGCTTTAAAAGTTGGCGCTCCAGGGTTTGATTAAGCAAAATAGCGATTGGTAGATCGAGCTTCTTGAGGACCTGAATCCCATGCTGAAGCAAGTCAGATAACAATTTTTCACCGTGGGGCGTGTTTAAAAAGCCCAGCAGACGCATCAGTAACTTACGACTGGGCTCACTTTCAGAGAGCTCACCTAGAATCTCAGCCAGGGAGCGCTGGCGAAGCTGTTGTTCTAGCTTTTCTAAAAGCTCGGGTAGATCCAAATGGATTTGTAAGCGATCAAGTAGAGCAAAAATTTGCGTCTCTAAACGCTGGGGATCGATTTGGCTAAAGAGACGTAAAAGCAAAGGACGCAGACTCTCCCTATCGATCAGATCGCTTGGGTTGAGATCAGCGAGGCTTTGGTTGATGGCCTGAGCCAGTTCTTCATGGTGGGTTTCGAGGGTCTCTAGTAGTAAGTGCCAGAGGGTGCTTAAGATCTGTTTGAGCTGTTCCGGGCTAAGCAAATCGAGTACCTGCAAGTGATCAAACAAAGCTTGTAAGCTGGCGTCGAGCAGAGGTTCTCGCTGCTGGAGTAAATAGCGCTTTAAATTGTTCAGGGTGTCGTGATAACCCCCGAGATCGTCCGGGCGATCGAGTTTGAGAACCCGCTCTTTGAGGTGATGCGAAATAATCTGATGGATCAATTGCTCAAAAGAAGCTTTAAAAGCCGGTTTGTCAAACTCTTCAAGTAAGGTGTCGGGGGTGATTAATTGTTCTTCGACCAGTTCCGACATCGCTTCTTCTAAGTCTTTGCGGTTTTTGATGACTTCGCCGCCGCCAATGATCGGGTATTCGCGAAAGAGCATACGAATTGCCAGTGTATTGGTTATATAACCAACCACCGCACCCGTTGTAATATTGGCTCCCAGGAGCAAGAAGTCAAAAGCCACAGTTTAAATCCTTTTAAAAGAGTTTTTGCTGAATCCGGTTGATAAACCAGCCTTTTTTATTTGTGTTCTGGCAAGTTAAGCCCTGTTTGCTGGATTTGCAGCTAAAGCCCTGGCTGTTCCAGCTTTTGCCGTAAGCCAGTATAGGCAGACTGCTGTTAAACACCGTATCGCCTGCGCAAAGTGCAGCTGGCTTTGTTTTTTGACCCATGGTATATGCAAAGCCCCAATCAAGATCGCAGCTGGTAGGTCGTGGCGGTAATGTGGCCAGATTGTTATTAATATCACAGCGTAAGACCTTATCAAAAACCATACAGGCGATATTACCTGAAGGCATTTGAAATCCATCAAGTGCTTGTGCCTGAACAGGCACTTGATGGGTGCTATTGATACTAAGTACTAGCATCAATAAGGCGAAATTTGAACCCTTAAAAATCTGCATATGAACCCTCACTGAATTTAAAAAACACTTGAATAAACATGTGAACGAAAGCAAAATAAGCCCTGTATCGATCATGCTTGAAGTCCAGATTCTCAATAGCTTCGCGGACCGATCTTCACCTGGTATTTCTTGCTTGGACAGGAGTATAGCACTTCAGTCTAGAAACTGTTGAAATTAAGAGTGTTATGCTTGAATTCTGGATTGAACTTGGTTTTAAGCTTGAAAACCAATTATAATAGAAATTCTATTTTGCCGGATCGGCAATCAGATAAGGGTATTTCTAATTTATGACGCATCAATAATTTGCTCGATACAACAACACAATTATAATAAAGCAATACAAAGATCGAAATTATGGACACAACAACATCTCACGAAGAGCCCAAAGATGGCCTTAAAGGCCTGAAGCAAAATTGGCGCAATGACTTAATCGCAGGGTTTTCAGTTGCGTTGGTAGCGCTCCCCCTGGGCCTGGGGATCGCCATCGCTGCCAATGCACCGCCAATGGCCGGCGTTTGGTCTGCAATTCTGGGCGGCTTATTAACCACCTTTTTGCGTAATAGCAAAATCACGATCAATGGCCCAGGCAATGCCATGATCGTTTTGATTTTTACCGCTATGCAAGTGCTGGGTGATTTTCGTTATGTTTTGGCGGCTATTTTTTGCTCGGGGGTGCTGTTATTATTGCTGGGTCTGTTTAAACTGGGGCGTGTAGCAGAGCTCTTGCCGCATCCTGTGATCCAGGGTCTATTGTCTGCGATCGGCATTTTGATCATGACCAAACAAATCTTTGTGGCTTTGGGTACCGAGCCTGTTAGCCAGAGCGTTATCGGGATGATTGCTGAGTTACCTCAGGGTTTATCGCGAGCTAATCTCTATGTCGCTTTGATCTCAGGGGTCTCATTGGCGATTTTACTGATTCATCCAAAGATCAAAAACAAACTGGTGCATTTTGTACCCGCTCCTTTATGGGTTTTAATTTGTTCGATCCCAATGGTATACGGTTTGAATTTTCTGAATGGGCATACGGTCACCTTATTTGATCGCTCTTTTAATGTTGGGCCAGAGCTTTTAATGCAAGTTCCTAGCCAGGTCTGGAGCAGCCTGGCCTTTCCTGATTTTGCTAAATTGGCCCTGCCTGCATTTTGGGGAGTGGTGTTCAGTCTGGGTCTGGTTAATGCGATTGAATCGTTGGTTTCGCTGAGTGCGATTGATAAACTCGATCCCTTTAGACGTAAAACAGAACAAAACCGGGATCTGATTGCTTTGGGTTTGACGACGATGGTGGCTGGTTCGATGGGGGCTTTGCCTGTAGGCGCTGTTGTTATGCGTTCTTCTATTAATGTCAATCACGGTGCCAAGACCCGCTGGTCTAACTTCTTTCATGGCCTGATTGTTTTGTCTTGTGTTTTGTTTTTGGTGCCGCTGATGAACAAAATCCCGCTGGCAGCACTGTCTGCCTTGCTGGTCTACAGTGGTTTTAAACTGACGGCCCCCAAGGTTTTTGTCGATGCCTATAAACGGGGGCCAGAGCAATTGGTTTTGGTTATCGTGACCCTGGTAGCCACACTTTATACGGGGCTCTTAACGGGGATTGCGATTGGCATGCTCGCTAAAGTTTTATTGCATGCTTTACTGGCACGCATGCCACTTCCTGTTTTTGCGCGGGTTTTAATCAAGCCTTCGATTCAAACCATCCAGGAAAAAGAAACCCATTACCTGGTCAAAATGGCGGGTATCGCCAATTTTCTGACGCTCTTGCGTATGAAGTCTACCTTAGAAGTGCTTCCTGCTGAATCGACGATCGATGTTGATTTGTCTGACACCAATATCGTTGACCTGACGATGATGGAGTTTTTGGATGATTATGCCGAGAAATATATTGCTAGCGGTGGTGAATTCCATATTTTGGGCCTTGATTTACACCGCAGCGCCTCAGCTCATCCCCATGCCATGCGCATACATTTGCCGCCAGACAAAATTTATAGTCTGACCCGCCGACAACGGCAACTCGAGCTGCTGGCCGAGAACAATCAATGGCAATTTGCGCCTCAGGTGCGCTGGGGTGGCAGTCGTTTGATCCGTAGCTTTCAGTTTTTTGAGACCCGACCGGTAGAATACCGCAATAATATTTTGCGTGGTGATTATTCGGACTTAGGGGTCAAATGGGAAATCTCAGATGTGACCTTTGATGAGGGTGTCTTGCTGGCCACAGAGGTCTATCGCACTACGATTCAGGTGATTTATCTTCCACAGGATCTCCCGAAGTTTACGTTGGAACGTGAAGAAGTAATGGATCGTATTTTAAGTTTGACCGGCTATGAGGATATTGATTTTAAAGTCTTCACCGACTTTTCACGTAAATTTGTGCTCAAAGGTTTGGATGAGAAGGCTATTCGAGCCTTTTTCTCACCCAAAATGATTCTCTTTTTCGAAAGCGAAGATATCTACCATTTAGAAAGCAATGGTCAGGCATTATTTGTTTTCAAATACTTGCGTTTAGCAAGCCCCACCAATATCGAAGATATGGTGCACTATTCAGAGCGTTTGCTTCGTAAACTGCAGAACTTCACCAAACGATTGGGCTGATCAATCCAGCGCATTTCGACTTTTTAATCTTCGCCTCTCAAATCCTTTAGTCACCTTTTGCAAGGGCTTTTAATGGGATGGATTCAGTCTGGAAACGCCGTGTTAAATACGTACTGAGTTTGACATGAGCTTCATAATAATTTAATACTAGTGTTAAATAATATCACTTGTTAAACGATTTTGTTAAAGTCTATGAAAGCCAGAGATCCTATTAAATTTAATGAGCAATACTCCTCCTCATGCCTTACCTAAAGATTGGCTACCTGGCCTAATTGAAAACTGGCGCAATGATTTAATTGCCGCCTTTTCAGTTGCTTTGGTGGCTTTACCCCTGGGGCTGGGGATTGCTATTGCTGCCGGGGTTCCGCCGATGGCGGGTCTGATTGCCGCTATGGTTGGGGGACTGGTGACGACCTTTATTCGGGGCGGCACGGTTTCGATCAATGGGCCGCCTGCCAGTTTAATTATTGTGATGGTCGCTGCCATGAGTAGCCTGGGTGACTACCGCCACTTACTTGGGGTTTTTGTTGTTGCCGGGATTTTGCAGGTCCTTTTTGGTGTATTTAAGCTAGGCAAATTACGTGACTTTTTCCCCTCTTCGGTGATTCATGGCATGTTGGCAGCCATTGGCGTGATTATTATGAGCCAGCAGATCCATGTGGCCATGGGAGGGAAATCAGCTGCCGATTCTACCTTTGGCATTTTGCTAGATATTCCCAATAAAATGTTTAGTCTGAATCCGATTGTGACCCTGGTATCGGTTTTGAGTTTGGCTATTTTGCTTTTGCATCCGCGCATCAAAAACAAAATGATTCACTTTATCCCGGCGCCGATGTTTGTATTGGCTTTATCGATACCCCTGGTTTTGATCTTTGATTTCCTGAATCCACATACGGTCAATTTGTTTGGCAACGGTTATCATATCGGCCCGGACCTGCTTTTGGATGTGCCTTCGCAATTACAAGCGAGCATTTTGTTTCCATCTTTCGCAAAAATCGGTGAGCCTGCTTTTTGGACCGCTGTGATCGGGATCAATCTGGTGGCCACGATCGAAACCCTGCTGGGTGCAGCAGCCGTCGATAAGCTAGATCCTTTTAATCGCAAAACTGATCTCAACCGCGATTTGATTGGGGTGGGTCTGAGTACGGTTTTGTCAGCTTGCATCGGTGGCTTACCGATCATTGCGGTGATTGTGCGTTCATCGGTTAATATTAATCATGGTGGCAAAACCCGCTGGGCCAATTTCTTTCATGGTCTCTTGATTCTGGCTTTTGTGCTGCTCTTTGCTTCTTATTTGTCGTTGATACCGCTGGCCGCTTTGGCTGCAATTCTGATCTTCACAGGCTATAAGCTGGCTTCGCCCAAGTCGCTGACAGACGCATACCGCAAAGGGCCTGAGCAATTCTTTATTTTGGCCAGTACACTGTATTTGATCTTATCCCAGGGCTTGATCGAAGGTATTCTCGCTGGAATTGGGATCACCCTGATGACTCATCTGGTACTGTCACGCATGCCACTCAAGCTATTCTTAAAAAATCAATTTAAGCCCAAAGTGCAGATCTTCAGCGAAAGTACCGAGCGCTATTTGATCAAAGTGCAGGGCTTGCTGAATTTTGGTAATGTGCTCAATTTAATCAAGCATTTAGAGAAATTGCCTGCCCAGAGTGATTTGGATCTTGATCTGTCCCATACCTATTTGGTCGATCACACCACGATGGAGTTTTTGGATGATTACCGCGAGAAATATGAGTCTTCTGGCGGCTCCTTTGATGTGATTGGTTTGGACTTACACCAGAGTGCCAGTCATCATCCCCATGCTTTGCGTGTGCATGTGCCACCTCACCAGCTCTACACGCTGACCCGCCGTCAACAACAACTTGAGGCTATGTGTGAAAGTCATCAGTGGCGCTTTGAAGCGCCTATTTTATGGGGAGCAACACGCAATATTCGCCAATTCCAGTTCTTTGATACCCGTCCGATTGAATTTCGAAATAATTTAATCCATGGCCATTATCAAGATCTGGATCTCAAATGGGAAGTTGCTGACGTGACCTTTGATGAGGGGGCCATGAATGCCAAAGAAGTTTATCGCACGACGGTTCAGATTATTGAATTGCCTGATAAACAATTGCCGCCTTTTACGATGGAGCAAGAGGAGTTGATGGATAAAATTCTGAGTATCTCCGGCTTCGAAGATGTCGATTTTAAAACCTATACCAACTTTTCTTCACGCTTTGTGATCAAAGGGCTCGATGAAAAAGCCTTACGGGCCTTCTTTACACCCAAAATTTTGGCTTTCTTCGAAAAAGAAAAAATCTATCATCTGGAAAGTAATGGCCATGCTCTGTTTATCTTTAAATACTTACGCCTGGCCACACCCCAACGCATCGAAGAAATGGTGCGCTACTCTGAGCGCCTGGTGCGCAAATTGCATGCGGCCACAGCTGCTTTAAGTGCGCCCGTTAGTTTGAGATCAGAGCCAAGTATTACGGGCGACCCAGAATTTCCAGTTCAGCCAGACCGGGTGTAGAGCGACTTTTGGTGATGGTCAGGCGAATCGCGCTGGCTTGATCGAGGGGCTTACGCAAGACCAGGTTGAGATCTTCTGTATTGGGTGGTATCGCTACGGTTTCATTGAGCAAAATGCCCTGGGGACTGGTGATTAAGAGCGAAATCTCTTCGATCATCATGCCTTGTTGGCGTTCGCGATCACCGCGCAGATTGACCGAGAAGATGCCTACAGGTTTGGGGAATGTGACTTCGATTGTCGGCAGGCGGCCAAACTTAGGCGCATCGCGGTCCACGGTAAACCAGGAAGTGGTCAATTTACCGTCTAATAAGCGTTGCTTGTCAAAAGTATCGTTGAGTACAGAGCTGACATTGAGTTCAACATCGGGATGGCGCGCCAAATTCCAATCGGTTGAAACCGGGGTGGGATCCGTAGATCGCACGATTTCTAAGGCGGCCAGGGGTGGCGTTGCGACAGGTGTGGGACTTGCTGGTGCTGCCTGGGCCGGAGCTGCGGTGCCGGGCTGAAGTACCACTGGCGTGGCAGCTGCACCTGTTGTGTTAGGAGCCGGGGATGGGTTGGCACTGGCCGAGGAAGGACCTTTGTCTAGAATCGAGCCGACTGAATTGACCAGTTCGAGGGCTTCACAGGCACTTAAGAGCGGGAGCAAACAGGTGGCAAGTACAATAGGCAGTTTTTTCATCTCAGGTTTCCTTCATCACAAACTATTAGATATCTTAGCGGTTCAGGTCTGGCCTTGTCAGTAGGTTGTCTAATGCTGAGTTTGACTGCCATGATAATTTAAGGGACGCTGTTCTGTGGGGTAAGGTTCCGATTTCTGATCTTGTGTCAGCTGAGATTTGACTTCAATCTCTCGATTAAGCTTGTTATACTTAAAACCATGAAATTGCGCTATTTGGCTTTGCAAATTTGCTATCAGGGCACTCACTTTTCGGGCTATGGCTCACAGCCGGGTTTACGCACCGTAGAAGCTGAATTGCGTCAGGCTTTAAAGCGACTATTAGGACAAGATTTGCTGACGATTTGCGCCGGTCGCACGGACGCGGGTGTGCATGCCTATGCACAATTAGTAAGCTTTGCCTGTGCCCATGGTATTCCCACTGACCGGATCGTGATTGCTCTCAATAAAATCTTACCCCCTGATATTCGAGCTGTTGAGGTCTGGGAAGTTGACGAAGATTTTTCAGCTCGTCACTCGGCCCTGGCTCGCCATTATCGGTATCTGATTCGGCCCAGTGAGTGGGCGCACCCCTTACTGCGGGAGTCGATCTGGAGCCTGGCGGAGCCCCTTGATTTTGATAAGTTAAAACGGCTGTGGCTCAGTATTCAAGGGCAGCATCATTTTCGTGCTTTTTGCAAAAGTGGCTCTTACCGCACCCATTTTGATATCCATTTGCCCTGGACTGCCTGTTGGCGTTTTCAGGACTTGATTGTGCTGGAAGTGATTGGCCAAAACTTTCTCTATAATATGGTGCGCTCTCTGGTGGGTACCGTGGCGCAAATCGCTGCAGGTAGCCTGCCTGAAGAAAATTTAGCTCTGGCTTTAAGCAGTGGTGATCGACGCTGGATCGGTCGTACAGCACCCCCACAAGGGCTGTGTCTTTACAATGTGCTTTATCCACCTGCAGCAGGTATTAATATGCTTAATTCAGAGCTGCACCATTGGCCGATTCCTTTGAGTGCCGTGCCAGAACTGGAGTTACAAGCCTGATGCCCGTTAGCTCTCATGAAGGCAAGGCCTTTATCCTACGATTGTTGGATGCTCTAAATGGTTATTTTAATTTTCGTCAGGTGCTTGACGTTGGGGCCGGAGCCGGGGGCTATTGCCGTTTTTTAGGGCCTGCTTTCCCGGACTCAGAATGGACTGCCCTGGAGATCTGGCAACCTTATCTAGAACTTTTTGAGCTAGAAACCCATTATCAGCGGGTGCTGATCACCGATGCACGAAGCTGGGTGCCCGATCGAAATTTTGATCTGGTGATTATGGGGGATGTACTCGAGCATATGCAACCCCAGGAAGCCCTGGATCTGGTGATTAAATTATTGGATTACACTCAATTGGCTTTGATTTCGATCCCGATTGTGCATATGCCACAGGGAACCACCTATGGCAATCCCTATGAGCGCCACGTTAAAGATGACTGGAGCCACAAAGAAGTGCTGGGCTATTTCCCCAATATTTCTATGAGTTTTGCTGGCGAAGAAATCGGCGTTTATTTACTATCTGCTAACCAAGGCGTTCATGAAGTGGTACAATTGATGACTGCGGGACTATAGACTCGCGTAATAAAAACTATTTACTTGACTGGCAACAAAGTTAAATCCCGTTTAGGATTCGGTTTTATTTTGCTAGTCATTGATTAAAAGCATATGCTATCATGAGCTTCATGCTTTTCTTCCGAATTTATAAGAGATTTTAGGTGATCTAACATGTATGCAATAATCAAAAGTGGTGGTAAACAATACAAAGCCGAACAGGGCCGCTGGTTAGATCTTGAGCTTTTGTCTGCTGAAGACGGTTCCTCTGTTGAGTTTCCCGCTGTCATGGTAGTCGATGGTGATAAGATGCACCTCGGCTCACCCCTGGTGGACTCTGCCACAGTCACAGGCAAAGTGCTTAAAGAAATAAAAAGCAAAAAAGTGATCTCATTCAAGTATCGCGCCAAAAAGGGTTATCAGCGCAAAGTTGGCCACCGCCAGCGCTATACCCGCGTGATGATTGAAGACATTCGTCTGGGATAAGGAGAGAAAACCAAAATGGCACATAAAAAAGGTGTAGGCTCGTCAAAGAACGGCCGCGACTCAAACCCTCAATATCTGGGCGTTAAATGCTCAGGTGGACAGGATGTTAAAGCAGGCGGCATTATTGTCCGTCAGCGAGGTTCACATTTTCACCCCGGCCAAAACGTTGGCATGGGTCGGGATTACACATTGTTTTCCTTGATCGAAGGTGTGGTTAAATTTGAACGTCGTGGACGTCGGGATCGCAAAGTCAGCGTTTACCCGGCTGGCCAGTAAGAAAGGATTCAATCATGAGTCAACAATTGCTAAGAGAAATTACTCAGGCACAGATCAAAACTGATGCTCCTGAAATGTCTGCTGGTGATACGGTTGCGGTTCACGCCAAAATCGTTGAGGGCGGCAAAGAGCGGGTTCAGGTTTTCGAAGGTGTCGTTCTGAAAGTTCAGGGCGTTGGCATCGGCAAAACCGTTACCGTTCGTAAAATTTTCCAGGGTATTGGTGTAGAGCGTGTCTTTATGATCAACTCCCCGCGTGTCGCCAAATTTGAGGTGAAACGTCGCGGTAAAGTTCGTCGCTCTCGTATTTACTACTTCCGTGAACGTCGTGGCAAGTCTGCGCGCATTCGCGAAGTACAACAGTTTCATACCAAACCTAAAAAAGGCTAAGAGCCATTTTACAAGGTCTCAAACGCCGGTTTTCCCGTTCTCGTTTACCCGGGCGCTTTCGCAAGCAGCTCAGGGAACGACGGCGGGAAAGACTGGTTTTTGTCTTATTTATTTTTCTTTCGATCGTTTTCCATGCTTTTTTATTGGTGGCATTGGCTTCCAATATCAATATGGGTGAAGGCGAAATGAATGTCTCCAAATCTGAGCAGGTCATCTCTGTCGAGACTGTCAACCTGCCACCCGATGAGCCCCCGCCCCCCAGTGAGGCTCCTCCTCCTGCATTTGAGCCTCCAAGTG
>JBBKWI010000178.1:0-43385 GCA_037968875.1 Candidatus Sericytochromatia bacterium
CCGCCAATGATCACAATTTTGTTTTCAATGATTTCGACTTTAGCAGAAGCGCGTTCGCCAGCTTTGAGAATCAGTTCAACCTCACCTTTAGCCACAATGGCTTTGAGCTTATCTTTGGCTGTAACATAGACCAGCACCGTTTTTTGTGCCTGGCCTTGCATATCGATCCGAATTTGGCGAGTCAGTGTTTCACCGGGAGCCTCTGAGCGAGTGATAGTCGAACGATACAGATTTCGGAAAGTGCCGACCTCTGTAATTTCCACGACGAGTTCATCAGTCGTATCTGGAATTTGCTTGGCAGAGAAACCGGCTTCAGGTTTTGGCCAACGCACAGTTAGTCCCACGCCCGAAGAGCGCGCAGGTTGATTTTGAACAGTGGGCGTCAGTCCATTAACTGTATTCGGGGGTGCATCTCCCTGACAGGCCGTAACACTCAATAAAACCAGACCCAGCGCTAAACGCCAAAACAACGACATTATTCGATCACCAGATCAACAAGCGCGACATTGGGGTCAATCCCTGCCGGAACTGGCACAATTTGGATTTTCACCGGCGCTTTGAGGTCAGGGCGAGCTTTGGAAGCAATTACCACGGTAGCCGTGCCCGCTTTTAAAGCTTTGACCAAACGGCTGCCGGCATCCAGGCTCAAAAGCTCTGGGTTTTGGTTTTCAAAGTTCAAAAGCGCTAAAACAGAATCAAAGGTAATTTTTTTACCGCTGCTAAACTCAACATCACCGATTAACATCAGTTCTTCATTGACCTGCAAAGTGAGTTCGCCATTGGTTAAAATTGCCCGAATTTGGTCCGTACTGACAGGTGGAGTTGAGTTTACTGGACTGGGAGTGGGAGTAGGTTGTGTCGATGGGCCTGGCTGTGGGCTAACAGCACTTGGCCGGGCAGAGGGAGTTGCTGCCGTTTGGGGAGGGGCACAAGCCGTCAATAAAACGCTCAGGGCTAAAATCGTTCGTTTCATAATATCACTCTAAACTCTCTCTAATTAAAAACTATTACTCTATAGGCGGTCTACTGAAGACAGCTTCCGATATGAGTCTTGTCGTCAAGTCCCTGCTTGAGATGCCTGAAGCAAAGATCTTTTAATCAGATACAAAAATCGATTTAACAAACGACAGCGACAGCTGACGGAACTCCTTTACTCCCTTATTCTGGATAAAAGAGGAAGCCCGGGTCAAGCAGATAAGGATCTGTTGACGCTAAACTAATCATATGGATACACAAGATCAGCTGGCTTTCCAGCACTTTTATAGTCAGGCACAGGCCTATCTTAAGCGCGGCGCTTTTGACTATGCTCAGGCCAATTTAGAGCAAGCGCTTTTGTTTAAGTCTCACTATACCCTGCTGCTTGAATTAGCTCATCTCTGTCTGCAACAAGATCATTACCCACAGGGAATTAAATTTGCTCAAGAAGCGCTGGCTTTGGCCCCTCAATCGATTAACGGATGGGGCATACTCGGCAATTTGCAACGTTTAAACCGGGAATATGAGTTCGCTTTACAGAGCTACCAACAAGGCCTGGCCTATGCTCAAAACCCTCAGCAGCGGGCCCGTTTGCGCTTCAATCAGAGCTTGTGTTATTTGGCATTAGGCGAGCATGTCAAAGGTTTTGAAGCCTTTCTGGCAAAGCGTCAGGTCGGCGATGATCCGGCTCCTCCGGCGATAAAATCCTGGCAAGGGGAAAACTTAGCAGGGAAAAGACTCTTATTACAGGCAACTGAAGGCCTGGGAGACACCCTGCAATGGATTCGATTTTTGCCGCGCTTATATAGCAAAAACACGACTTTGATTTGCCCAGACAGCTTGCATCGCTTGCTGGCGCATAACTATCCTGAGCTTAAATTATTGCGCCCAACAGCCACATTTAATAACGGAGACTATGATTTTTATGCTCCCCTCTATGTTTTACCTGCTTATCTTCACCCAGAATCCAGACAGCAAACAGACAGCCTACCCCCCTATTTAAAGACGCCACCGGCAGCAAGGTCAAAGTGCAAACAGCGACAGGAATTTGCTTCAGCTCCCCGCTTCAAAATCGGAATCAACTGGGCCTGCAACCCAGATTCCCCCACGTCAGCGCGGCGCTCGATCCCGCTTCAATCGTTGGCTCCTTTGCTTCAGCAATTTGCAAGCCATACTGAATTGCAATTTTATTCTTTGCAATGGGGTGCCGCGCGAGAACAGCTCCAGCAATTGCCTGCCGTCTATCGACCAATTGACTTGATGAATTCCGTCAGCGATCTGAGCGACATGGCAGCACATATACAAGATCTAGACTTAGTGATCACGATCGATACGGCCATTGCCCACCTGAGCGGTGCTCTGGGCCAGCCCTGCTGGGTTCTGCTGCCCTTTGCTCACAGTTGGCGCTGGCATTTTGAGCCCCCCTGGTATCGCCAGCAGCAGCAATTCACCCAAGACCAGCCTGGACATTGGCAAAGCGTCTTAAAGGACGTATCAACAGCCCTTAGGCAGCATTTAAAAGTCTCTGAAGAGACGCCTCCAGGCAAGAATCTTTCTTAATTCGCTTTAAATCAGAATCAGCCACTTGCTATAATAAATAACATGAAAAACTTGATTGCTTTGGTACTCTTATCAGCCTCTTTCACAGTAGGTCCTTTTACCCCAACGGTTCAGGCAATTGAAGCCCGTACCGTAGAAGTCACCTTTCAACCGGGGGTCAAAGCAGTTGCCGTTCAAGAGATCAGCGCTGCATTTTCAGCTCCGGCCAAACAAATCCAGGGCCAACGCTGGGCCTTCCAAGTTCCAGCTCTCAAAACTCAGGATCAATTTGCCGAACTCTTTGCCAGCTTAGCGCTGGTAAGTAGCACGAATCCAATCCCGATCTACAAAGTGGCAGATCAGATTCAGCCCCAGGCAGTCAATATCCAGCCTGTTGCTCCCACAACATCAGAGCGCACAAGCACTTTTATGCCCGAAGAACTGCTGGTTAAATTTAAAGCCAATGCCAGCCCTGAAGATATTCGCTTTATTAATTCTCATCACGATGCCAATGTTTTGAGCCGAATTGCTGGCATTGATGTCTATCGGCTTAAACTGCCTCAGGGATCTTCTGTGCAAGAAGCCATCCAGGCCTATAGTCAAAGCCCTCTGGTTGAATATGCTGAGCCCAATTATCGAATGGGTATTCCAACGCCAGTCGCTTCTCCTAGCGGCGTCCCAGCCCCCTCACCCTCAGCCAATAGCAACGGAATCCCCAACGGAACGCTCGTTGCCACCCGGATTCCTCTAGATGGCGGTGGGCAAATGCTGATTCATTTCCGACCCGGCACCCCAGACCCTTCGATTCAAAAATTTCACCGCATTTATGGAACCCGCGAGGTCAAAAAAGAGTCTTTTTACTCATACCGGATCCAGTTACCTGCCGGACTCAATCCGCACGTCGCTGCTCGCGTATTCAAATTGTACCCAAGGGTTTCTGATGTACAAAAACTTTATTCGTAACAACGGGCTGCTACTCGGCACCATTTTACTAAGCAGTTGTGGCACCGTCAATGTCGTGGGCTCGCTCCTAACAAGTTCGCCTACAGCCTCAGGGATCCATAATAATATACTCTTGCAAGATGTCAGCCTGGAAAACAGCCGTGACATCATCTTGCGTATTCCTCACGCTCAGGATTTAAAGGCTGTGCGCCAATTGGTGCCGACGCTCTCGGCCCAAGCCCTGGCTCAAGATGCCCAAATCTATCGTTTAAAAATACCTGTCGGCCAGTCTTTAACCCAAAGCCTGAATACATTATCAGCCTCTTCAATGGTGGAATACGCCGAGCCCAATCGCTCCTTTAGCTTACCTGCTTTTTCGGTTCAGGCCCTGCCTGCTATTCAGCCCAATGACACCAATTATGGTCTGCAGTGGAATATGAAAAGCAGCAAGATCGATCAAGCCTGGAGTCTGGTCACCGGCAATCGCAGTCTAAAAGTGGCTGTAATTGATTCAGGAGTTGACCCCAATCACCCGGATCTATTTGAATACCTGGAGCCCTTAGAAGATATCTACAATGAAGAAAAAGGTGCTGATATTTATCGTCACCCCTTTACCAACGAAATCATTAATTTTGGCGGCAAAGACGGCAACGGTCACGGCACCCATGTCATCGGCATTATCGCTGCTGAAATGAACAATGCCATGGGCGTAGCCGGTGTGGCTGGCGGCGGCATTACGATTATCCCGATCAAAGCCACAGACTCAGCAGGCAACACTGATGCAGCTACCCTGACAGCGGCTTTTCAACGGGCGATTGATCGCGGCGCCAAAGTCATCAATATTAGTATCGGTGGGCCCGCCTCAAAAGGTACCCGCGCTTTGGTTGATGTGATTCGATTGGCTTTGCAGCGTAATATCACGATTGTGTCTGCCACCGGCAACGAAAGCTCTCGGGCCTCGGGCGTGATCGCTCCTATCACCGTACCTGCGGCTTACCCGGGCGTGATTGCTGTCGGTGCCCATACTGAATTTGACAAAGTCGCTTCCTACTCCAATGGAGGCTTAGAAATCGATCTTCTGGCCCCAGGCGGGGGGGGACGTTCAAGTGGCTTAAAAGAAGGTCAACAAATCTGGTCAACCTGGCCGACTTATAATACCTTCCTCTTTTTCCAGAAACAGGTCACTGGCACACGCTACGCAGCCACCTCTGGCACTTCGATGTCTTGCCCGCATGTCACCGGTGTTGTGGCTTTAATGTTAGCGCGAGAGCCGAATCTGACACCGGCTCAGATTCGATCACGGCTGATTGCCACCGCTGACGATCTGGGCGTACCAGGATTTGATGAAGAAACAGGATACGGTAAACTCAATGCCTTACGCGCTTTACAATGGACGGGTCATGATGCAAAAGACTAATTCTCTGCTGCTCTTGGCCGGTCTCATTCTTTTTTCATGCGGCCCCCAAACCGGCCCTGTGGTTCCCGATCAACCAGAGCCTAGCACAACACCATCAAATGCGCCCACCCCCGGTGACACCCCGCCGCCAGTGGCGCGTATTAATGTCAGCATCGTGATCCAGAATAACCAGGGCCAGGGAATTAACGGAGCCAATGTCACCCTCACCAGCCCTTCCCAAGAATCGCAAAAAGGGACCAGCAATGCCAATGGCGTGGTCGCTTTCCCTGCTTTACGCCAGGACACAGAATACGCGATTCAAGTTCAGGCGACGGGCTTTGAAGATGCCTCCCGCCAGGCCAAACTGAGTCAACTGGCTACCCAAAACCAATCAGATATTAGTCTGGCCGTTATTTTAAGCCCAATTAGCACCAGTCTTTCTGGCCGTGTTTTGGATAGCAGCGGCCAACCCGTGCAAGGTGCAACAGTCTTTGATACCCGCCAAAGCAAGTTAACCGATGTCAATGGTCGTTTTCAGCTAGTCTATTCAGACACAGCCAACGCCCTGCGACTGACTGTCTCTAAAGTCGGCTTTACGGGATTAAACCGTACGGTATCTGTACAAAGTGGTCAACAGCAAGACCTGGGAGCTTTGAGCCTAACAGCAAGCGCCCTGCCAATGGTGATTGGCATGGATGTCTCACATCAGTCTTTTGGATTAACAGGTAATGCTGCTTTGCAAGATTATCAGGGCCTGATTCAAACGCTGCAAAACAAAGGGCACACGGTACGGATCTTTGACAATGAACAAAGCCTGACAGAGCAATTGGGGCAATTGAATGCTCTGATCACCCTGAGCCCTTCGACGAACTACTCTGTTGAGTTTGGTTCGGCTTTACAAGCCTTTGTTTTAAATGGTCATAAATTAATTTTGACGGGTGAATGGGCTGGTTTTGGTGGGTTCTCTCATGCGATTGCCAATCAGATCATCGCCCCTTTTAATTTGCAGTTTGGGACAGATACTTTGCGTGAGAATAGCAGCGGCTATTTAAACATCAGTTCTTTTCAAGCGCATCCCGTAACAGCAGGCATCTCTGCCTTACAGATTTATCAGTCCGCTTCTGTACGCATCATTGATTCCGAAAAAGCGGGTGAAATTATCGCCCGTACTGAGCCAGCTTCTTTTCGGATCACCAATAATACAGGCTCCTTTGGCATCGTTGCAGCCACCCCTTTTGGCAGTGGTAAAGCGATTATTATAGGAGACTCTTCACTCTGGTCAGATCAGGACTCCAATGGAAACCAAATCAAGAACCTGGATGAAGTTGGCAACCGTCTCTTACTAGAGCAATTGCTGAGCTGGTAATCCTCTCTGAGGAAACCAATCCGTAGCAGTCAAATCCAAACAACTGCAAGCGTGTTGACTCTATTTTTTATTACTCAGGCTAAAATACTGAGCTTGAGAGAGTCGATTCAGAACGGACTTTCGATCAGGCTGTAGACGGCATGTTTATTTCGGATCACTAGGATTTAGAAACCCGTTTTCGCCTGAATAAAAATTAAAATCCGCTTTTTTCTTCTGCTCTATCAGCTTTCCAATACTTCCGGGGCAATGGCACAATAGAAGCTACACGCTCCCCGTTGAAGCTTGCATGCTCTTAGTTATTCTCCCTATCATGCCTACTCGGGAGCTTCTGAATCTTTTAAAAATCGAATGGAAATCAATCAAATGCTGCAATCTCATTTGCGCAATATCGCCGTCATTGCCCACGTGGACCACGGTAAAACAACTTTAGTAGACGAATTACTCAAACAAAGCGGAACCTTCCAGGCTCACGAAAAAATCAACGAACGCGTGATGGACTCCAACGACCTCGAACGCGAACGGGGCATTACGATCCTCGCCAAAAACACCGCTGTGCAATATTTAGAGACCCGCATCAATATCGTTGACACCCCGGGTCACGCCGATTTCGGTGGCGAAGTCGAACGTATTCTAGGCACCGTTGATGGTGTACTTCTAATCGTGGATGCCGTCGAAGGTCCCATGCCGCAAACCCGCTTTGTACTGCGCAAAGCTCTCGAGCAAAACTTACGTGTACTCGTGGTCATCAACAAACTCGACCGAGATTTTGCCCGCCCCCATGAAGCCGTCGATGAAGTACTCGACTTATTCTTAGAGCTCGGCGCCAGCGAAGAGCAATGCGACTTCCCCCACGTCTTTGCCTCTGGCGTGGCTGGCTTTGCCACCGAAGATCCAGATGTACTGACTGACAATATGAAGGCCTTATTTGAACTGATTATCAAAGAAGTCCCGGCCCCTGTCGTCGATATTGAGGCTCCTTTGCAATTGCAAGTCGCCAATATTGACTATGATGATTACCTGGCTCACATTGGCATTGGCCGTCTCAGACAAGGAGGCCTCAAAGTCAATGAGCGCATTGGAATTTCTGATCGTGAGGGCAAAATTCGCCAGGTTAACGTTGGCAAAATTTACCAGTACCAGGGCCTCAAGCGTGTTGAGGTTCAAGAAGCAACGCCAGGTGATATCGTGGCCTTTTCTGGTATGGGTGAAATCCAGATCGGTGAGACCCTGGTGAATTTAGAAAACCCCATGCCTCTGAAGCCGATTGAAGTCGACGAGCCCACTCTGCAAATGACCTTCTCGGTCAATGACTCTCCCTTTGCTGGTCGCGAAGGTGAGTTTTTAACTTCCCGTCACTTGCGCAAGCGTTTATACAGAGAAACCCTCAGCAATCTCAGCTTGCGGGTTCAAGATGGCGAAACCACCGATAGCTTTTATGTTTCTGGCCGGGGCGAATTACATCTGGGTATCTTAATTGAGACCATGCGCCGCGAAGGTTTCGAATTTCAGATTTCACGCCCCCGCGTAATCTTAAAAGACACGCCTGAAGGAAAAATGGAGCCCTTTGAGCAATTGGTACTGGATCTCCCTGGCGACTATGTCGGCAGCTGTATTGATGCTCTCGGTCGCCGCAAAGGCGAGATGGAGCATATGGAAACCACCACCGAAAACCGCAGTATTATGCATTTCTCGATTCCAGCGCGTGGCCTGATCGGCTTCTCTTCTGATTATGTGCGTCTGACCAAGGGCGAGGGCATTATGACCTCCACTTTTGATGACTACAAGCCCTATCGTGGCGATTTACCCCACAATCGCAACGGCGTGATCTGGGCGATGGAACAAGGCACCGTAAGAGCTTACGCTTTGCAACAGCTCGAAGATCGGGGTTCGTTTTTCGTTAAACCCGGCACCGACGTTTACCCCGGTATGATCGTGGGCGAACACAATCGTCCCCAGGAATTACCGGCCAATGTCTGCAAAGCCAAAAAATTGACCAATATGCGAGCTTCTGGCTCTGACGATCTGGTTACCCTCAAAGCCTCACGCCAGTTTACCCTGGAAGAAGCGATGAGCTATATTCAAGATGACGAGCTGATTGAGATTACCCCCAAAAGCATTCGTCTGCGCAAAAAGAACCCCAAGCGCTAGTCGTAACCCCTAAATCAAAAGCCCCGGAATTTATCATTCCGGGGCTTTTCTTTTTAAACTAAAGTTTAGCCGCTAAAGCTTTGTAATTCAACGATCGTGGTGCTTTTTGTACCCGCAGCTTCAGAAACCACTTCTTGCTTAACCATACCGACACCATTAGCAATCCAAACCTTGGTGTCCTGATTCACTTGAATGCCATTAGCTGTTACATTCATTCTCCCATTGACAACACCAGCAGTATAGCCACCGGCGGGAACCGTTACACTTTCAGAACCAGCAGAGGTCCAGGTCAGCGTACCTTCTCCATTCGAAACAAAAGATTCCGTATAGACAGCACTGATATTTTTCTTTTCGAAAGTAGACTCTGTCGGGGCAGGATCAGGTGAGCCAGCGATCGCAGTATTCACATCTGTACGCATTGTGATCAGATTACCATTGACCTTAATCACTTCCATCGTAAAGTCACCCAGATTGGTCCCAGCTGATGAACCGCCCAGCCCCGGAATCGTCACACCAGGTGGTAAATTGGGAATGGCAATATCCACACCAGCCAGTTTCATCTTGTAGGTCCACTTCATGCCTTCACGAAACTCAAGATTAAAGTCGTCAAAGGAATTGGCCCCGATCACCGTTAGCTTGCCATTGGCGGTTGAAGGGGGAGTACTCGGCTGAGCCGTTGGGCTAGCTGAAGTGCCAGGCGCAGAAGCACTGGGGCTTGCTGAAGGCTGAGCGCTTGAGTCAACCGTCGGACTGGCACTTGGGTTTAGACTAGAACTGGATGTCGGACTGGGGCTGGGAACGTTGACAGGGTCACAGGCCGAGAGCAGGCCCAATAGAAAGATACTGGCCAGAGAAACCCGGGTTATTTTTTGCATAAATACAACTCCTGGAAATTTTAGAATAGTCTTAGCATGCCTTGTTTTGAGAAATCAGGCAAGCTAGCTTTGTTCAAAATCCGGGCACAAAGATTACAAAGCATGAAATTCGAACTTGCCAGCGGATCTGGCTTTGGTTATGCTGAAGCAAAAATGAGGTCTGAAACCGGATGACATCGATCATAATTACTGGTGCCGCTGGAAACATGGGTCAGGCAGCCGTCAAAGCCATCGCCGAGGCCGACGATTTAAAGCTAGTCGCTGCGATCACACGAGAAACCGGCCTGGGTCAGGACGCAGGAACCTTTGCAGGCTTAAAATCACCATTGGGACTGCTCTTGAGCAATGACTTAGCTCCCGTATTAAAACAAATGAAATCAGGCGTACTGGTCGAACTAACCCAGGGTGAAGCGGCTTATCAACATGCAAGTCAGGCCCTGGAAGCTGGTGTATCTGTTGTACTGGGCGCTACTGGTTTGAACGAAAGACAATTACAAGCTCTTAGTCAGCTGTCTAAAAAGCAACAAACGGGGATTGTGGTCGCCCCTAATTTTTCGATCGGAGCTTTGTTGATGATGCGCTTTGCTGCCTTCGCCAGCCAGTATTTTGACTGGGCTGAGATCATTGAATTGCACCATCAGCACAAACGCGATGCGCCTTCAGGCACGGCTCTCAAAACAGCCCAGCTCATCTGCGCCACCAACCCCGACATTCAAACCGCCAGCCCAGACTTTGCAGCCCGTGGCGATCAAAGCACAGGGGTGCCGATTCATGCGGTGCGTTTGCCGGGTTTATTGGCTCATCAAGAAGTGATCTTTGGGGGTATTGGCCAAACCCTGACCCTGCGGCATGATTCGATCGATCGGGCCTCCTTTATGCCAGGACTCTTAAAAGCGATCACCGCTGTGCAAGAAATTCAGCACTATGTCTATGGCCTCGATCAAATTATTTTCTCAGAGCGATCGGATTCAACACTTCCAGAACACTAGAATATATTCCAATTTAAGCCTCTATTTTAAGCTCAGGACCTAGGCAGTGGAATGGGGTTAGTTTTTAGTGAGACGGTATGCTACGATGCATGGACAATGCACCCCTCGTGCTGAGCTCCCTACAGCCTTTAAATTTAAGGCTGAGTGCCCCATAAAATCACAGATGACAATTGAAGAAGGATAGGTTTTTGTAATGCAAATAACACCCCAAAATGCGCTAGAAGTTTTAGGCAAACACATTCTCCGTGACGGAATGCCGATGGTAATGGACTTTGAGAAAAGCCACGGTAACTATTTTCATGACTCAATCAAAGGCGAAGACTACCTCGACTTCTTTTCTTTCTTTGCTTCTTTGCCTGTAGGCTATAACCACCCCCTAACCAAAGATCAGGCTTACCTCGATAAGCTGACCCGTGTGGCGCAAATCAAGCCCAGCAATGCCGATGTCTATACAGTTGAAATCGCTGAATTTGTCGACAGTTTCGCCAATGCCGTTGGCGGAGAGCACTTTAAGCATTTTTTCTTTATTGCCGGGGGCGCTTTAGCAGTAGAAAACGCACTCAAAGCCGCTTTTGACTGGAAGGTCCGTAAAAACCTGGCCGCTGGCAAAGGTGAAAAAGGCTATCAGGTGATTCATTTCCGTGAAGCTTTTCATGGCCGCAGCGGCTATACGCTCTCTTTAACCAATACGGATCCCAAGAAAACCATGTACTTCCCCAAATTTGACTGGCCTCGGATCGACACCCCCAAATGTATCTTCCCGATGAACGAAGAGAACACCAAAAGTGTTGCTGAGCGAGAAGCCCAGGCCGTCGCTGCGATTCATGAAGCCTTAAAACAAAACCCCGACGATATTGCTGCGATTCTAATTGAGCCGATTCAGTCTGAAGGTGGCGACAACCACTTCCGCCCTGAGTTTTTAAATAGTTTGCGCCAGATCTGCGATCAAGAAGAAATCATCTTGATCTTTGACGAAGTGCAAACCGGTTTGGGTATGACCGGTAAAATGTGGGCTTATGAGCACTTCCCTGATGCGACCCCTGATATTGTCTGTTTTGGTAAAAAAGCCCAGGTCTGCGGTATCATGTCCACCGACCGCATCAATGAAGTCGACTCCGTCTTCAAAGTCTCCAGCCGGATTAACTCCACCTTTGGTGGCAATCTGGTCGACATGGTGCGCTGCCAACGCTACCTCGAGATTATCGAATCCGAGAACCTGATTCAAAACGCCGCCACTGTTGGCGCCTATATGCTCAAAGAAATGCAGTCGATGGCTAAAAACCATGCCAGCATGACCAATGTCAGAGGCAAAGGCCTCTTGCTGGCCTTTGACTGCCCAGATGCTGAGTATCGGGAACGCCTACTGCAAAAAATGCAAGACAACCATGTGCTGGCCCTCTCGTGTGGGGATCGCTCAGTGCGTTTCCGCCCCGGTCTAGCGATGACCCAGCAAGACGCCGCCAAAGGCCTTGAAATCCTCGACAAATGTCTCCAACAGGTTTAAGGCTCACTGTGAGCACAATCTCACCTGAGCTGTGTTCTGTCTGACAGCACCTGAAAGCAAGTTCTGACAGAATAGACTTAACCCCTGATACAACCGCGAAAGCGAAAGCCCCTCACAAATGTGAGGGGCTTTTTTATTCACTCGTGCTTGTTAGAATTAACAGCCGCTGGTGCAATTGCCGCCATTGATAACCACAGGTGCTTTAAAGACTCTGGGGGGAGCAGCGGCAGGTGGCGCCGCTTTGCGAACCACAGGCTTGCGGGCCACCGGCTTGCGAGCGACAGGCTTACGATATACCGGTTTACGAGCAGCGGGGCGGCGATAAACCGGCTTACGGGCTACAGGCTTGCGATAAGTACGTGTCGGGGTAGAGCGAGAATAATCCACCAAAGGTGCGCTGGCCGGTTCAGCCTCTTCTTCTTTTTCTTCTTTGACTGGCTTGGTTTCAGGAGCAGCCGTCGCTACAGGTGTCGCTTCAAAACTGCCTTGTAAGGCATCTTCGATTTCCTGAACCGTGTATTTTTCGGTCATCACGCTGGTGTCTCCAGGGGAACGTGGAATCACCTGGAAATTGGCTTTTTCACCCAACATCACCATCAAGCTGACGCGCTTTTCAGGCACAGCCAAAGTAATATGCTTAGAAGGGGCCGCACTGGCTGTTGAATCTTCAACAGAAATATGATTGCCCACAGCCAGAACCATCGCGCGCTGCAAAATCGGGATCGTGATCAGCTTGCCGCGGCGAACCGGATTGGGATCCGGAATCGTGGCAAGCACGTCAACATATTCTTTGCGATCGGTGGTTGAAGGCTGGATCAAAGAAGCATTATTGGTGGCGACGGTGATCGCCCGATGCTCATCAGGTATGACGGTAGTAATACCTGTTTCTGAACTTGAGAAAGAGATACGCTTGCTGTGCAAAACCTCGCCTTTATACAGGCCGGTTAAAGTCACCTGACCCAACAACTTCATATTGGGCTTGTACTCCAGTGCGCCTTCAGCCAAATAATCAGCAGGCACTTCTTTAAAGTCCAGCATTTTTTCGGTCAACTGAGTCCGTGCAGGCACATCCTGGGTCACGGTCACGACTTTGATCAGACGGGACTTACTGCGCAGAGGCTCAGCAATGCCTTTTAGGTAGGACATGGATAGGATACTCGCCAGAGCAGCAACACCCAAAGAAACCATCAGCATTTTGCGGTTGATTTCTAGATTTTTAAAGCGGTGTAAAAACAAGGATTGATTGGCTTTTTTAGGCTGGGGTTCAGGTGTCTGCGGGGTTTCAAAAAGAGTCTCGGCAGACTCGGAGTGCGAATAGGATTCTGATTCTGAAAAAATTTCTGAAATGAGCGAATCGGTTTGACCCGTTTTCGGCTCAGCAGGAGGCGCATCAAAGTGCATCCCTGCATTAGACTCGGCGTTTAAATCACCAGTCTCCGACTTGCGTGAACGAATTTTATCTCTTAAATGATCCATTGATCCCATTTTCTCATCCTCCCCGGCGCCCAAATGAATGACGCATCTTGTATATTGTAATTATAGACCGAGCCTTGCTAGCACTTGTTTTTTCGACTGTCCCCAGAGTTAAGTTAAAGTTAACTTTAGATTTTAAATTGTATAAACTTAGCATAAATACAGGGGCTTTACGCCGGTCGAGACTCTGTAACCAAACCTCTGCTTCCAGGGCTGTCGGGAAGACTATTTTCCAGTCAGCCGCTTGCCCCAATTTAAGGTAATGTAATAAGACCGTTTTCAGCTCAGATTCGCTCAATTGAACATAGACCTGTTGCTGCTGAGGGTAAGCTATTGTGCGGGTTTTCGCTTGTGGATATAACAAATCGTCCAGGGCTTCGCGCTGCTGAGCGAGACTGGCTGCAGGCCAAAGCAAACAGATGCTGGTCATAGCCAACAAAATCTGACGATAAAGAGTATCCAGATGCTTCATACTTTGATTTTGTCATCTTTCACTGAGCGCTTGCAAGTGAATCTGCTAGAATACGCTTACTCTGATACGAGGTTTTTTACTTGTGACTGAGTCTTCTGACCAAATTAATCGCTATCTCAATGAATCCTTGCGTGGGATTCCTGAAGATATAGCATCTATTATCGTTGATTCATTGGCTTTATTGAGCGGTGAAGCCAAGCTGATCCAAAACCTTGGCACAGGTACGAGCTATCAACAACGCCTGGTGCAAGTTCGCCAAGCTTATATGAGCTTGCTACTTTACTTGATCGAACACCAGCTTGGGCATTTGAATGATGCCCAGCGTCTCTTTATCAACACTGGCGCCATAGCCGATCGCATTGTATTTGAAGATGAGCAAGGGCAACGTTTCACCCTTGAACTACTAGATACCCAGATCTACGAAAATTTGCGTCAAGAAATGCTTGATATAGACGAAGACAGTCTTCCTCGCTGGGCCCGCAGTATTTATCATTGTGAAGATCAATACAACGCCATCGCTCTGGGTGTCTTAGAGCCTGAGGGTCTTAACAAAAAAAATCTGGCTAAATTCAGAGCTACGCGCAGCTTAGAGCAACAAGATTTGTCTCGTGAGCAAACCACCACCCTCAACAATACCTATTACGCCCTCTTGCAGCAAAGTCAGGAGCTTTTTGAGCAGCTTGAGCATACCTTGAATTCGTACGCTCGTTATGCCGGCCATGTGCAAGTGGTACAAGATCAATTACAACAAGCCAAACGCTATAATCATCTATTGGCCCAACGAGAGCCTACAGATGATGAACAAGATGCCCTGGCCAGTATGATGCAAGATTCTTCAAATCGTCATTTAGGCCAGGATATTCAGACCTATGCCGTAGAAGTCAGCAGCATTTTAGAGAGAGTTCAGCTGAAGGCCCAGGAAATCGACAGCAAAAATCACAAGCTCAAAGACATTACCGCCAAACTGATCCACACAGGATTCCAGGATGTCGGCTCCGTCAGAAATCGCAAAGATATTATTTTTGATGAAGAAACCCGTCGCTTAATTAAAAACCATGTCCAGACCGCCAGTAACTTCGCCGTCAGTGCGGTACATAAATCTGCTTATAAAATCGCAGAAAGCAGTACGCGAATCTTATTAGATGCCCATACCAAAGATATTGCTGATCCGCTCCAGGAAAGCTATTGTACCCTCCATAATTTGATCAAAAGCTTTGAAAAACTTGAACAGATCCACACCAATCTATTTCAATTAGACGAAGCTGGGCAATTGGTTTTGCCCCCGGTTTTGATTGAACCGATTCGCAATTATGTCGAATGGAATGACGGTCGCTTTATTCTGGGCTTTGTCAGTGGAGAACTCCCGCGTTATGGCACACAATTTTCTTTCTCACCCGTGGATATGGCTGTGCTTAGACTCGGAGCAATGTATGCTTTTCGAGATCGCATCTTTGACTACCGCGGCAATCGCCTCGATGGCAATTTGATGGCCGATTATTCTGCACGCCTGGAATCAAAAACCACTGTCAAATGGGTCGGCGAAGAAAAAAAATACAAGCTGGTGACGATCATGCAAGAAGTCGACAATGCCGATCGCCAACAAGCAATCGAAGACTATATGGAGTTTATTTTCCATGCAGCCAACGACTTTCCCGCGCCACTGAATATCTCCAAGCGCAAACTGGCCGTCCTGCTGCGCTATATTCAAATCGAAAACCCAGTCCGAACGATCGCCCTCTTGCTACGGTATGTTGCTGACAAAGAACTCGAAGAAGCCAAAAAAGTACTGATGTTTCGGGCTGGCTATGATCGCTCACGGGCTTATGAACTCGTCGATCAAGCCTGCGTAGACTATGGACACCTCTTGCCTGAAAACCATCATTTTTATACCCAGCATCTCTTAAATTAGAGCCGATGACCCGGATCATATCGTTACAAAGGACAAATCATGCCCAAACGTATTTTATGTTTAAATGGCCCCAATCTCAATTTATTGGGAGCCCGACCCAGCCAGCATTATGGCCAACTCAGCTTGCCTGAACTAGAGCAAAAGCTGATTCAAGAAGCCTGTGGTTTAGAGATCGAGCTGATTTGCCGACAGTCCAATCACGAAGGTCAATTACTCGATTGGCTACACGCAAGCATGAATGATGGCACCCAGGGCTTAATGATCAATGCCGGGGCATATACCCATACCAGCCTGGCCCTGGGTGATGCTTTAGAGGTCTTAACTTACCCGATCATTGAAGTGCATCTGAGCAATGTCTATGCCCGTGAAGCGATTCGTCATCACTCGTATGTCGCGCCCCATAGCTCGGGCCAGATTACGGGTCTGGGGCCCCTCGGTTATCAGTTGGCACTGCGGGCCCTGAACCAGCTTCTGAGCTAAATCAAGCTCAATTGTTGCCCTGATGGCGGTGGCAATTGCAAGTGTTCATAGGCCAGTGGAGTGGCCTTGCGGCCGCGAGGCGTGCGCTGCAAAAATCCACGCTGCATCAAAAAAGGCTCGTACATATCTTCAATCGTGGCTGTATCTTCACTGATCGCTGCTGCCAGGGTTTCGACCCCGACCGGCCCCCCCTGATAATGCTGAATAATTGTTGTCAAAATTTGGCGATCGGCTGGGTCTAGACCGGCCGGGTCAATCTGCCGCATTTCAAGCGCTTCAATCGCCAGTTCGGCATCTATCGGAAAACGCTCTTTCACCAAAGCATAATCTCGCACCCATTTCAGCAAGCGATTGCCGACTCTGGGCGTGCCACGCGAGCGTTCGGCGATCGCCAGCGCGCCATCAGCGGCCAGGTCAATCTGTAGCACTTGTGCACTTTGCTGCAAAATAGCCTGCATTTCCAGGTCATTATAAAAACGCAGGCGATGCACCAGACCAAAACGGGTCCGCAAGGGGGAAGATAGGGAACCAGCTTTGGTGGTTGCCCCAATCAAAGTGAAGCGTTTCAGAGGCAGTCGCTTAATACGCGCAGCCTGGCCCTTGCCAATCGTGATATCCAGCATAAAGTCTTCCATTGCCGGGTAAAGGATCTCTTCGGCCACCCGATTTAAACGGTGAATTTCATCGATAAAGAGCACATCTCCGGTCTGCAGAGCCACCAACAGGCCTGCTATATCACGGGGGCGCTCCAGGGCCGGTGCTGAGGTGATCCGAATCTGAGAGCCCATTTCGGCAGCAATCAGCATTGATATAGTGGTTTTGCCCAGGCCCGGCGGGCCATAAAAAAGCATATGGTCTAAACATTCCTGGCGCTTTTTGGCGGCTTGAACGCCAATACTCAGGCTTTGCTTGAGCTCTTCTTGCCCCAGATAACCCGCCAGGGTTTGGGGCCGTAAACTGGTTTCTAAATGATCCACTTGTTCAATTTTCTCAGCTTGTACCGCGCGGGCAGCTGGCTTTGCCCTGAGCTCCGCTTTGGGCTTGTTAGCAGCCCTGGCCGACACAGGGAGGGAAGAATCTTGAGAAGGAATAATTGCCATAAAGGTGGATTTAGCCTGAGACTTTTCTTTTAATATACATGATTATACAAGGCTTTGCCAAGGATTTTCAGGAATCGACAGCGACGAAGGAAGCGAATTAAGGTAAGATTCGGGAGGATCTCGCTTGACCCGCAAGTAAGGGTATGGTTTGATTTTTTAAAGCTTATTTATGAGAAGGGCCTTGGCATGAATGTAGGTGTAATCGGTGGAGGCAGCTGGGGAACAACCATTGCCCATATTTTGAGTCTGCAAGCAAACAATCAGGTGAAAATCTGGATCCGCAACCGTGAGGTCGTTGAGACCATCAATAGCACCCACCGCAACCCCAAATACACAGGCGACACTGTGCTCTCAGAACGAATCGTGGCCTCCGATGACCTAGAGGCCATCGTCCGCGCTTGCCCTGTGATTTTTATTGTGGTGCCATCGGCCGCAGCACGTCAGGTCCTACATGATATGGGCGCTTTTTTAAATGGCAGTCAAATCTTAATCCACTGTATCAAAGGCTTTGAACATACCAGTTTTATGCGTATTTCTAGCATTATCCGTGAAGAAACCTGCTGCCGCAAAATCGGCGTCTTATCTGGCCCGAATCTGGCCAAAGAGATTTTAGACAATCACCCCAGTGCCACCGTTGTCGCCTCCCCTTATGAAGAAGTAGTCGCTCAGGCGCAAGCCGTGATGACCTCAGCCAATTTTCGGGTCTATGGTCACCAGGACGTGATCGGGGCTGAGATCGCCGGCGCCCTTAAAAACATTATCGCCCTGGCTTCAGGCATGAGTGCTGGTCTAGGCTATCGCCACAACACACAGTCTCTGCTGCTGACCCGTGGCCTGGTTGAAATCACCCGCTTTGGCATGCATCTGGGCGCAGAAGCCTCGACCTTTCGGGGCTTAGCAGGCATGGGCGATTTGATAGCGACCTGCTCCAGTGATCTCAGTCGTAATTATCAGGTCGGCTACCGCATTGCCCAGGGAGAAAGCATCGCTCAGATCTTAAAAACGATGTCATACGTCTCAGAAGGCGTGCCTACAACACGCTCTGTTTACCACATGAGCCAAAAACTAGAAATTGAGATGCCAATTACAGAAGGTGTTTACGGCATTTTAGAAGGCCATATTTCACCGGGTCAGGCAATTTCAGCTCTGATGCAACGTGAGCAAAGATATGAAGAAGTTTTTGAAGGCCAGGGCTGAGTTTGGATTTAAAAATTGAACAAAATCACTTTAAGCTTCGTCTTCAACTATTGTAAGTGTTAATGAAGAGTGTCAATTTAAGAAAGAGGACTTCCTATGTTTTCTATGAATAAAAAATCTGCTGCCTGTTTGATGTCTGGTCTAATCTTAAGCCTGCAAACCCTGCCCGTTATGGCCCAAAAAATGAGTGATCAAGAGATTGTAAATGCAGTCGTCAATCGCTCGGAGACTGTTGGCTTCACAGGAAAACGCACCCTACTTGTCAAACGCCAAAACTCCAAAGATTTAGAAGCGACTGCTGAAGTTGAATATGCAGATCGCAATAATTACCGCGCCAAAATCACCGGCCCCACGGATATCCGAAATATTGAATTCCGCATGGTACAGGGGGCCAATTCAGCCTTTTTCCCGGATGAAAAACTGTACCTCTTTAATGGCGGTAAAAACACCTCTTATATGCCTGAGCGGATTATCTTGTCGACCCTGACTTCCCGTCCAGATCTCTTAACCAAGAACTACACGGTTCAACGCCAGCCGGATGCGGTAGAAGCTTTTAACAATGTTTATGTCCTCGACTTTGTACCTAAGAACTCATTTGAAAATCAAAAAAACAAATTGGTACTGACGCCACGGCGACGGTATTCGATCCACAAAGAAACCTTTCATATCTTACGTGAGCAGCGCTTCTGGGATGAGTTCAAAAATGGTCAGTACGTCAATAGTCCTGATGCTTTTGCAGATGCAAAATACAGCACCTTTAGTACACAGGCCAACAAACCAAGCATTAGTGAATTCAAATCCACAGACAAATTGAATCGAGTCAATCTCGGCGGACAAGAAAAAAATTCGTTTTTATCTTATGCCAGCGTACAAGCAGCCGAAGCCCAGGAAAAAATGCAGATCAACGCTCCCAGCTATTTACCCGAGGGCTTTGCACTAAAAGATATTCAAGTTTTCACTTTGTTTGGTGCACGGATTCAGCTTTTAAACTATAGCGATGGACTCAACGATCTAATGATTTCAATTCGCCCCCAGCAAAACGCTTTTGTGACGCTTTTAGCTGGCGCTTTTAGCTTGAATTTGATTAAAAAGGTCTCCGATTTGAGTCATCAGGCACCATTTAACTACTTTCCGACACAATCCGATACCAAGATAGCGATTGTGTTTGGTGATGTTTATCCGGTTCAGCTCCAAAAAGTAGCGAACTCGCTTTCATTATAATTTACTGAATGATGGCAAAAATAGGTTATAATGAAAACTATTAAACAGGTAAAAGAGTAAGGCGCATGAGTCAATTTCAATTAGAAGAAAATCCCGAAAATCTCAATCCAGAACATGTGATTGATTTATATCATTTGATCGGTGGAGATCGCCCCAATTTATCTACCGAAACGATTCGCCAGGCCTTTGTTAATTCATCATACATGGCAATGGTTTCTTTGCCTGATGGAGAGCTAATCGGCTGGATCCGTTCTCTGAGCGACGGTGTATCCACGACCTGGATCCCCGAAATGGTCGTTCACCCCGAGTACGCCCAACTGGGTGTCGATAGCATGCTCTTAGACGCTGTCTTAACACACCATAGCAACACCACGGTCTACTTTCAGACCTTACACACAGACTTCACTTCTCGCGCCAGTTTCTATGAATCAAAAGGCATTCAACCGATGCCTAGCTTCATTGTTTGCGCCAAAAAAGTCTAAACAATACACACAAAAAGAGACGAGACTTTATATAAGTCTCGTCTCTTTTTTTATGCAAATTTATTTGAGGGCTTGCTCAGCTAATTTTTGCAGATTCAGGTCTATTTTGTTCAGAAGCTCAAAATCCTGGGGTAAATCATAACGCTTAGCGAATTCAGCTGGCGCGGTCCAACTGATCCAGACCTGATCTTGTGCATTGCGCCAAACCAAAAACTTAAGTGGCAGCTCAAGCCCCATTAATGGGTTTTCTTGCATCAATTGCGTACCGATATCTGGATTGCCGAAGATCAAAAGCACCGTCGGTCGCAAAGGTTTCTGCACTTTGATTGCATTGGCACCATGATCCACTTCTGTAAACAGAGTTAGACCTGCTTCAGACAATTGCTTTTTAAGGCGCTCAACAGTCTGGTCGACTGTAAAAGGGCTCAGTTGTTGTTTAACTTCGAATTTAGCGGTAGCTGGGTTTGTTAAGGGCTGCTGGGCTTGTGAGGCTGGTGTGCAGCCTAATAGAATACTCACCGTTAAGGCGGATAAAAAAAACCGACTGGAAAACCGAGTGAAATGATGATTCATAAAAAGATCTCCTCTATTTTTACTTTAAGTCACCTTAACAGCTTCAGCGTTTAGAAACGGTAGCCTCTCTATTTAAATCCAATAAAAAAGGCCCCGGATTAAATCCGGGGCCTTTAAAAATTGTTGTCAGCTTACTTAGAGGTATAAGCCTTCAGGAAATTACCCCAGGCGCGGGTTTCAGCGAAGCGAATATCGCTTGGGTCATCATAACGTGCGTTATAACGCTGGGTAGAGCGTGGGAAGTACATTTGTACGCCCGTGGCACGATCAACTGAAGAGCCATAATGGGTTTCGTTGATAACGGTTTGCTTAATTGCTTGCTCTACTTGTGCAGCAGCACTCGCCAAACGGCCATTGCGTGTTCCTGCCTGAAGGTTCTTAATGAAGTCACCCATATCAACACTGTCTTTATTATAGAAAGTCTGGGTTTTGTTACGAGCAGCATCAATCGCAGCTTTGTCGCTTGCTAGAGAAGCAGTCAGTTCGCCACCGAGATTAGCAACTGCAGGAACCAATTTGTTCATCATGCTATCAATATCGATTGCAGATAAGGTAATGTCGCGGCCACGTTGTGAACCACCGGGACGATAAGACTTACCATAGACGTCAACCATCATAGAAGCCACTTCAACAGGGTTCATTTGAGGCTTTTGAGCAATCGCTCCGATATAAGCTTCATAATCCCAGCCGTCGCCGGGCTCTAGCTCTTCAGAAGCGACCAGGATATTGGCCTGTCCTTTGATCTGGTAAGCCGTTTCAACATACTGCATTAAGCAGGTGTCGAAGCCGAAGATATCGAGTTTTTTACCCAGGTTTTTGTTGGCAATCGCCAGCGCAGGATTCAGATCGCTCAGACCCATGTGTCCGCCGTGATCATCAGAAGCGAAAGACTTAGAGGGATTCGCTGCATTGAATTGAACCTGACCAGGGCTAGCCACATCAAAGAAACTGCTTTGCTCGTTAGAGCGAATATCACCAGAGCCAGGGTTGCCACGGTAAATGCCGCTGCCGTGATTCCAGATTGAGAATGAGTTGTTTTGTGCAGGGAAGTTTTTGGTGACATAGTCAATAAAGCGATTCAGGGTCTCAGGAGAGCCACTGTCAACTTCTTTAGAAGCAGGAATCACAGCGCCTTGGTCATCTAATCTCTCAGAAATAACCGTGCTATTATTGCCGCCGGGATCCGGTTTCATACGATAGACGACAGAGTCGCCTTGTGGTAAGCCATCAAAGAGGACAATCACGTCCATAAGCTCTGCTGCCTGAGGATTTTTGGCCAAACCGGCTTCGATTTCATTGAGGTCGTCTAAACCAGCTGAATAGAGATTATTATCAGCAGCTAAATGAATCGCAATCGTCCATTTTTTGTTACTGCGTGCAGCGGCCAGAGAGCCAACGGCTCCAGGTCTTAAGGCTGGGTTAAATCCAGGATTCTGGGCAAAAGGAGTTGCGGTTTGGCAGGCGGTCATGCTAGTTAATAAAGCAGCGACGGCACTGGTCTTGAGCAGGCTTTGAATGGCTTTGTTCATATAAATACGGATCCTGTCCTAAATCAAATTATTTATTATGGTTTCTTTAAATACCTTAACCAGAGGTTAACATTACTAATATCGTAGATTCTGAGTAGAAGTTGTGTAAAGAAATGTTAAATCACACGCTTCGACCGGCTATCAGCGTATCCCTATCGATTCAGAAAAGCAAGATCCCAGAACTGATTTTGATCACAAATTATATCTTTGTTGCGCTGAGGCAAACGGCACTTACGATTGCCGCAGCAAAACCCGTCCCCAGGAAGCAAAAATTTCGACCGGTGTATTCAAGTTGACGGGTTTTTGATCATTCAATAGATCCTGCCACTGCCCAGGGAGATTGAGCTGGCAGTTTTGCTCTTCTTTGCTTTGATTGACCAGCACAACGACGGTTTGATCCCCCAGCTTGCGCTCAAAAACGATCCATTCGGGACAAACCTGTAAAGTACGGTAACTGCCCTGCATCAGGGCTGGTGTCTGCTGGCGAAGCTGCGAGAGCCGCATAATATTCGTGAGCAAATCAGGGTGACGGGTGGTCTTCAATTGCTCAGGATCCCCTAAAAAGGGCCGCAAAGGTCGGTCGGTTCCGCGCAAGCGTTTCCCTTCTAGCCCCGCTTCGGAGCCATAATAAAGACTGGGTGTGCCTGGTAGAGTAAAGAGCAAAAGATACAAAGGGTAGAGATGGCTATTGCGCCGCAGGAGACTGGCAATGCGATTGACGTCATGATTATCCACAAAATTATAGAGGCCCTGCTGCCGATAAACCCCCTCTGAACCAAACTGACGCTCTAACGTCGTCGCCAGGCGCTCGTAATTGCGCGTATTGTGCGCTTTGTGCAAGCTATCGTAGAGCTCATAATTGGTGATCGCATCCAGGCCCCACTCCCGATAATCCCCCATTACCACTTCACCCAGCAGCCAAAAATCAGGCTTTAAACGCTGGCAAAAATGTTTGAGTTCTTGCAGAAAGTCCTTGTCCATACAGTCGGCAGCATCCAAACGCAGACCATCAATGCCAAAGGACTCAATCCAATAGCGCACGGCTTCTAAGAGATGCTGCTGAACTTCGGGTTGTTGCAAATTGAGCTTGACCAGATCGTAATGGCCCTTCCAGCCTTCATAAGCAAAAGGATCTCCCGCCGGGCTACGCTGCTCAAAACGCAGGTTTTGAAACCAATGCTGATAGGGTGACTTTTTTAATTGGCGCTGAAGCGATAAAAACGCGAAAAAATCGCGCCCGACATGATTAAAGACCGCATCCAGCACCACGCGCATACCAGCCTGATGGAAGGCCTGAATCACCTGGCGCAAAGTGGCCGCTGTGCCCAGGCGGCGATCGACTTCCAGATAATTAATCGTATCATAGCCATGAGAACTGGATTCCCACAAGGGCCCCAAATAGATCGCGTTGACGCCCAGCTTTTTTAGATGGGGGATCCAGTCGTAGAGACTTTCTAAACGGGCTTCCGGCTGGGCTTGCAAAGGGTTGCGCCAGGGAGCGCCACACATCCCCAGCGGGTAAATATGATAAAATAGCGCATGCTGGGCCCAGTCATTCATCTTGAGCTATTGATACTGACTCGGTTCAGGCTTACGGCCCGGTTGTTTAAGCAAGACTTCCAATTGTTCATTGAGACTCAAAAGCACCTGAGCTGTTGCCGCCGCACTCAGAGCCAGGGTCGTCAAGGTCGCCGTGATGGTAATGCCACCGGCGCCAATCGGACGATAATTCGAGCTGATCATGACGCCAGTGCCCACGACACCCACTCCCAAAGAAATATTCCGAATGCGTTTTAAGCGGTTAAAAAAGGCGCGTAAACTGGCCTGATTGGCCGGAACTGTTTTTTGATTATTCTCCGTCACAACTTGAGCTTCTGACATATCATTCATACTCCTGATCATAATGCCGTATTATACCTATTAAAGAGAGCCTTCGCCCAAATCCGCAGTCCAAGTAGACAAGCAAAAGTAAACAAAGCCAGTCAAATCCGCTTCTCTTCTGCTTAATGCGCTTGCGCTTTGGTGCTCAAGTCCGTTTCAATATATACAAAGCAAATCTAAAGGAACATATGTATGACCGTTAGTCAGAATTATCAAGAAGCTCAGCTCCTTTTGGAGACATTAGAGACACAAGTAAAAAGTCACGGTTTCCAACGTGAACTCAGCCGCAGCGAAGAATTATTCAACAAGCTCTCATTAGATGAGCAGGAAAAAGCAACCCTGGCAACTGAGATCGAAGGCCTGAAGGCCCAACAAGACAGCTGGAAAGCAGAGAACTCTCTGGTGCTCAAACAAGAGCTTGAGAGTGCTTTTAGCGTCATCGAAAGCGCTTTAGAAGTACCCGAGCAGACCACTATCAGTGAAATCTGGGACAACGCCCGCCAGCAATTGGATGGCGCCCGTCAACAATTAGAAAGCATCCAAAGCAAACTGAAATCCGAAGGTCGTAATCTGGCCAAAGCCGATCAGGATGCTTGCTGGCAGCGTTTTAAAGATTTACGCAAAATTCAGAAAAAGAACCGGCAAAACATATCTTCAGCTTTAATCAACGAAGCGGAAGCCCATTTGACTGAAGCCGAGGCCATTGTAAAGGACGAGCCCTCTTTGCGCCTGGCGCGTGAAAACTTTCAAGTTAAGCAACGTCTGGTGAACCAAATGCCTTTGTGGCGCGAGCAACGCCAACGCTTTCATAAACGCTTCAATGATCTCTGGAACGAATTGCAAGCACGCAGTAAAAGCCTACGTGAAGATCGTCAGCAGCGGCAAGAAGAGGGACTGCAACAATTAGAAGAAGCCCTGGCACGGGTGCAGCAGGAATTCACGCGCAAAGAAGAAGAGTTTAAACTTGCTGAAGATCGCTATAACCAGGCGCATTGGCATGAAGTAGACCCGATCGAAAAACAATTGGGGCGCAACCGCAAAGATTTAGAACAAACCCGGCGCAAAAAAAGAGAGCTGGAATATAAAATCAACGATATCCATAAGCGTGCAGCCTCAAAAAGAGTCGCGGTACCAACAGAAACCAGCACTGAAGTTTCAGTGAACTCAGAAATGCCGTCTGAAACGCCTTTAGAAACGACTGCAGAGCCACAGGTAGATGCAGTGGAGACAGCAGCGATGGTTGCAAAACCCGCTAAAGTCAAGCCAAAGCAAACGCGCAAAGAGCCGGTTGCGATAGACATACCCGAGCCACCACCAACAAAGCTCCAACAAATGCTTGAAAGCTTCAAACAAAAACTAGCAAGCGAATCGACGCCAAGCGAGCCTGTGGCAAGCGATTTGGCTCAAAAGAGCTAGTGAGCCAAATCTCAGGTCTTTGCAGCCCGTGTTAATGCTAGAATAAAGCTATGCGTATTGCATTTTTAACACGGGCTGATCGCGAACTGAGCCTGACAACATTAACTGATGAACCTCTGGGTGGCACGCAGTCTAGCCTATTACATTTGGCTAGGGAGCTGGCTCAGCGCCAATATGAGGTTCATATTTTTTGCACCACCAGCCAGCTCAGAGAAGAGCAAGGAATCACGTTTCAGCCCTTTGCTCAATTGCCGCGTTTTGCACGCAAAAACCCCCTGGAATTTTTGATTATTGTGGCCGATGACCTGGCCGCTAGCTTGAAAATCCCAGCAAAGCAAACCCTATTGTGGTTACACAATGATTATCCTCATCTCTGGAACGAGCTGCCTGACTTGCGTTCTGAATTCAGCGCGACGCTAGCAACGAAATGTGATCGGGTGATCGCCGTCAGCCAATGGCAAGCCCAGAAATTAAAAGATCTTTGTGAGCTACCCCCTGAGCATATCCAGGTCATGCCCAATGGCATTTATGCGCCCTACTTTGAAACCGAGCCCAGCCCAGCAAGTCCCCCACGTCTACTCTATAGCGCGGTACCAGGCCGTGGACTGCCCGCCTTGCTGCAAATATTTCCACGGATTCAGGCTCATATACCCGAAGTCGAGCTCCACCTCTACTCCTCTTATCAGGTCTGGGGAGTCTCTCCCGAAAAAGACCAGGCAGCCGCTGGAACCCTTTACCAGCAAGCCCAGCAGATGCAGGGTGTCTTTCTGCACCCTTTACTGGCGGTGCCCCAACTCAGTCAAAAATTAGCCGAAGGCAGCCTCTGGGTCTATCCACAGCATCGCAGTCAACCTTTGCCTCAGAGCCCTATGATCTGGGAAGAAGCAGAGTCCTTTTGCTTAGCAGCGCTTGAGGCACAAGCAGCAGGTCTGCCCGTGATTGCTTCAGCACGAGGTGCTCTCAGTGAAAGAGTGAGCAACGGTCAAACCGGATTTTTGATTGCAGGAGATGCTTTTTCTGACACGTATCAAGAGGCCTTTGCTGAGGCCTGTTTGCGCTTGCTACAAGATCCGCAGCAGCGACAAGAAATGGGGCTGCGTGCACGACAAAACGCTTTAGCCGATTATCGCTGGGAACAAATCGCCGATCAATGGGAAGCCTTATTTCAGCAGTTTGAGTCGACACGTCTGCTGGCACCACGCTGGCAATCTACATTTGTGAATCCCCAAATTTCTGTGATTATACCAACCTATAATCGCGCCAGAAATCTAAAAAATTGTCTTGAATCACTCACCTGGCAAGACTTTAAAGCCTTTGAAGTGATTATTTGTGATGATGGTTCGAGCGATCAGACCCAGGCCGTCGCCGAGTCCTTTCAAACGCGACTTAATTTGCGTTATCGCTGGCAGCCTGACGAAGGCTTTCGGGCCGCCGAAGCCCGTAACATGGGGCTGAAGCTAGCGCGCGGTAAAGCGCTCACTTTTTTGGACTCAGACCTGGTCGTTCCGCCCTGCTTTTTGAGCCGCCATTTAGAAGGCTTAAAAAGCCAGCCCAAGATTGTCGTGAACTCCTACGTGGCGCGACAATTAGAGCCTGATGATACGGATCTGGGCTTGCCGCCAGCAGAATATATCCCCAAACACACAAACAATCTAAAAATCGACCGGCGCGATCGCTTCGAACTCTTTGATCGCGAGCCGGTCGCTGAAACCTATTTTCTGGATAGCAATGCCTTCAGTATCTGGCGTGAAGATCTCAACTTTATCGGTGGCTTTGACGCTAATTTTGTTGGCTGGGGCTTAGAAGATACTGAACTGGGATACCGTATTGCCGGACACAATATGAAACTGCTCTTAATCAAGACTGGTGTTGAATCCTATCATCAGATCCACTATGTCTCTGAAGACAAAGATGCCCAATGCGACACCAACTGGAAACGTCTGACCCAAAAATACTCGATCGATGAATGGTACAACCCCTTATGGGAGCTCAAGATTGAAGCCCCTGTGCAGCTGCATATAAGTGGTGATCTGCCTGAATTTTTAGATCCCTTTATGGATGCCCGCTGTGTATTAAAGCGCGGTCGCTCTGTCCCGGCAATTCAGGTGCAATACGCTTTGTTTGTCGAAGACGGCATCCTCAAATCAATCGTACCCTACGGACAAGAAGAGCAAGCAAAGTGAAATCTGCCACTGAGATCAGTCCACGCTTTGCCAATAAACGCCCGCAACGTCGTTATCTAAAAATTGGCATTGGCGTTTTTATCGCATTACTGGCTTTAACTAGTCTGGCTTTTGTATCACTTTTGTACCGTGCACCAATGGTCGTATTACCTTCACCCACCCCTTTACCGCCCTTGCCTAGCGTCAGTTTTTCTGGGCAACCGGCTTTAATCGTCGAGTATGGCGGTGCGATAACAGAAACACCTAGACCCAACTCCTCAGCTTTAGAATCCAGCCGTTTCAGCCTGACAGCAAGCCCACCTCTAGCTCAGACGACATCATCCCCGATTTCGCCAACTCCTCGTTTACCTCTGGTCTCCGCTTCAAGCCAGGCGCCGCTTATGCGACCCCCGATTTCAGTGTCGTCTCCTCAGCTAAAGCAAACGACGCCGCACCCCCCACCCAAACGGCTGCCGCCACCCGTCGAGCCCAAACGCCGCTCGCCAAATAAGGTCGCCCTGCCCAGTCTGCCACCTGCTGATTTCTCGATCTCGGACCCTGGCCTGCAAGTGCTTCCTCAGACAAACCCAGCAGTGGGTAATGAAGAAGGTGCCTATGTCTTGATCGGTGGCCAATTTTTGACACGCGTCCAGGCTGAGGTGGCCCTCAAAGCCCTGCAAAGCAAGGGCCTAAGCGCTAAAATCGTTCAAGAAAACAAACGATTTCGTTTGCAGAGCCTGAAGCAGTTCCAGGGGCCAGACGCAGCCATGCAAGCAGCTGACCAATTGGCCCAGCATGGCCTGGATGTTGTGATTCGCAAAATCCGTTAAGCGCTTAGTTTTGCTTTGCAGCACTGGCTCGCAATTGCTCAGAGACCGAGTGCCCCAGGTAGCGATCAATCAGATAATGCACCCCGTAAATCACCGGCGTCATCAAAACGGCCACCCCAAACTTATAGGCGTAATTCACCAGACCGATCGCAATCACCAGGCCCAACGGCCAACCGGCTCCCCAATAAAAGGCAATCAAGAGCACCACAAAACTATCTACCAATTGAGAAACCAGGGTGGATCCTGTGGCACGCAGCCAGAGCATGCCTTCACCCGTTCGACGACGCAAGGCCTGAAAAACAATGACATCGAGCAATTGCCCGACCAAAAAAGCAATAATCGATCCAGCAATAATCCACAGGCCCTGCCCAAAAATGGCATTAAAAGCCAGGCTCATATCGGGCACCCCTTTGGCGGCCTGACTGGCAGGCCAAAAATCAGCAGCAGGCAAACCCATGCCCAGATAAAACATCACAAAGGCATAGCTAATCATGATCACGGTTAAATAGGAGAGCAGTTTAACTGCCCGCTGGCCAAAATATTCGTTAATAATATCGGTCATCACAAAGACAAAAGGCCAGAGCAAGACCCCGGCAGTCAGATTAAAAGCCAGATCTGCTTGCCCCAAAAGGCTAAAAGAAACCGGATTCAAGTGCAAAGCCCGTTCTAAAGAAAAGATTTTGACACCAATAAACTCTGCGATGAGAGCATTACTCACAAAAAACAAAGCCAAAATCAGTAATAAACGCGTTGGGCGGTCAGAAATCAGTTTGTCGATCATCAGAGACTCCTGTCAGTTTGATGTCATATTAACATCGCTAGCAACACCATTTTGATACCTGTCAGGTCACAATATGCAAAATTTAATCTCATCTTGAAAGGAAGCCTCAAATGAAGCCCTCATCCTATTCTGTACCCGCTAGCCACCGACTCTGGTATACTAAGCGTCGAGAAGACAAGAGGAACCCAGCCATGTTAGAAATCAAATTCAACCCCAATTTGAGCAAGCGTGTCATTCGCTTAATGCAATTTATTTGCCGCCATCACGGGGTGCACTATCGCAACGAAGATGTAGAGCCGATTCGGATGTCCCACACGGCAGAGAAATTCGCCTTCCAATTTAAAGAGCCTGAATCGATGCATGCCCATCTGGTCGGTGAAATTCGGATGCATCGGCAATTTCACTCCCGTTACCTTGAGTTTGAACGTGACATTATCGTCTACTTGCCTCCTTCGTATCGCAAACAACCCCACAAACGTTACCCTGTGCTTTATATGCATGACGGCAATAATGTGATGGATCCACGCACGTCCTTTGCAGGGGTGGCCTGGGAAGTCAATGACTCTGTTGAGCGCCTGGTCGCCGAAAATAAAATGCAAGAAGTGATTGTGGTCGGAGTCTATAATACGCCGGCACGCATGTATGAGTATACCTGGACCCAAATGACCCTCGACGCCCATGGCCCTCAGGGTGGGCACGGTAAAAAATATGCCCGCTTTCTGGCAAAAGAACTCAAACAGTTTATCGACAAAACCTATCGTACCCTGGCCGATCGCAATAATACTGCGGTGATGGGGTCTTCACTGGGTGGCTTGATTAATTTCTATCTCGGTCGCCATTATGGCGATGTCTTTGGCAAGATCGCAATGATGTCACCCTCTTTCTGGTGGGGCAATGGCATTGTCCTTAAGCATGTCCAAAAATACCCCGACAATTTGAAAATCTGGCTCGATATGGGCGTCTATGAATGCGGCGCACATCAGCCGGATTCCAATAACCAAACCTTACAAATGACCCGTAAGATGCGGGATTCGTTTCTGAAAATGGGCTATGCCGAAGATTTGAATTTTCAATATTACGAAGATCCCCACGGACACCACAACGAGCACTCCTGGGCACAACGACTACACCGTCCGCTGCAGTTTTTCTTTGGCACGGCTAACGAGCAAGACGAACGCGCTGCTTAAGAGTCTCAGTATCTAAAGAGGCAATAAATAGTCTAAAGCAAGCTCAGTCCACTGCTCAGCAGGGGTTTCCGGCGAGAAATAAAAGTCCGGTGCAATGCCGACTCCATGAATATTTTTGCCCAGGCGTGTTAAATAGCTATTGGTCGTCAAAGAAATTCCAGTGCCATCGGCCAGACCGAGTAAGCTTTGGACCCGTGCTTTGCCAAAAGTATTTTCTCCCAGAACGATCGCCCGCCCACTTTCTTGCAGTGCCGCCGCCAAAATCTCAGCCGCTGAGGCGGTCCCTGAGTTCACCAGGACCACGATTGGTGTTTGCGGGTAGATTGGCAAATCGGTCGTTTCAATCAAGTCCAGTTTACCTGTATTCGAAACGACCTGCACCACTGTACCCTGGGTGCCCAATTGCCCTGCAACTTGTACGGCTTCAGCCACCAGACCACCTGGATTATTACGCAAATCCAAAATCAAGCCGGATTCACAGCTATCGGCATTTGCAAGCAAAGTTTCGGCGACCTGCTCATGCAAGCGCTCATTGAAAAAGGTTTGGATTTTGAGTTGGCAGATCCCATCTGAAAGCAGGCTAAACGACAGTGCCTGCAGTTTGAGTAGCTCACGAGGCACTTGTTTTTGTTGTGGAGCAGAGCCTGGACTTAAGCGAAAGCTAAGCCCAATTGGCTGGCCGGCTTCACCCTGCAAGAGTTGATTAATTTCAGGCCAGCTCAAACGCTCAACAGCCTGACCTTCGATACTCAGAATCTCAGCACCAGATTGCAGGCCAGCCCGTTCTGCTGGCGTGTCTTCTAAAACCGACATCACTTCCAAGCGTTGTTCACGGTAGGCCAGTTCTACGCCAATACCAACCACCTCGCCACTTTGCTCTTTGCTCAAAGCAACGTAGTTATCTGCAGACAAATAAGAAGAGTAAGGGTCATCCAATGCTGCAACCATACCTCGTGCCGCGCCTTGCATCAAACTATCCAAATCAGGTTGTTGAAGGCTTTGGGTCACTAAAACCTGAACGACCTGGATTAATTTAGACAAATGCTTAGAAAAATTACTCGCCAGAGCGGGTCCTGAAAAAAGACCGAAGCAAAAGCAACAGGCTAGCCAGCAACTCGTTTTACGCATGCTGAAGATCTGAGCCCAGCAATAAAGTCACCGGGCCATCATTGTGAATGGTAACCTGCATATCGGCGCCAAAGACGCCCGCCTCAACAGGCACTCCGGTTTGTTTAAGGCAATCGATAAACTGCAAATACTGCGTTTTCGCTATTTCAGGCGGGCCAGCACTTGAAAAACCGGGACGACGCCCCTTGCGACAATCGCCAAAGAGCGTGAATTGAGAGATCGCTAAAATTGAACCTTGCAGATCTAACAATGAACGGTTCATTTTGCCTTCATCGTCAGCAAAGATCCGTAAATTGATTATTTTTTGGGCCCAGAAGGTCAGCTCTTGCTCAGTCTCTGCCTTGCCCATACCAATTAACAAAACCAGTCCCGGACCGTGGATTTCGCCCACGACCCGGTCCTCAATCTTGACAGAGCCATAAGAGACCCGTTGCAGAACAATGCGCATTTATTTTACGGCAAGGCGGCTGGTTAAGACCTGGATCGCCTTTTGTAACTGCACATCACGAGACTCAGCATAAGGTTGCTCCAGAATCTCTTTGGGAATTTTAACCTCAATATCAGGGTCAATTCCTTTTTTGTTAATATCGGTGCCATTGGTGGTCAGATATTTATTGGTGGTAATCGCGACGCCTGAACCATCAGAAAGACGGTGCACCGTTTGCACCAAACCTTTACCAAAAGAACGAGTTCCGATTAAAGTCCCGCGCTTGGTATCTTTTAAAGCACCAGCCAGGATTTCAGAAGCCGAAGCAGATCCCCCATCGATCAAGACAACCAGAGGAGTATTGGCATCAATCGCAAGCCGACCATTGGCATTCAAGACTTCTTCTTTGCCTTCGCGATCGACAATCCGCACGATCGGGCCTTGCTCTTTTTTGACAAAGAGGCTGCCAATGTCAACGGCATTGGGCAATAAGCCGCCTGGATTGCTACGCAGATCCAAAATCATGGCCTGCATCCCTTTTTTCTTGAGATCATTCATCGCATCACGCATGCGATCAGGCGCATCGTTTTGCATAAAGGTGGTCAGGCGAACATAACCAATTTGCTTGTTCAGCATTTTGGATTTAACAACTTTGTTTTCAATATTGCCACGAACAATTTCAATGTCTTTGATTTTGTTGGTTTCAGGACGGAAAATCGTCAACATGATTTTAGTGCCATTGCGGCCCCGAATCAGTTTGACAGCATCATCCACGCCCATATCTTTGGTCGGCTTTTTATCAATAGCCTGGATAATGTCACCTGTTAAGAGACCTGCTGTCCAGGCCGGAGTATCTTCAATCGGCGCGATCACAGTCAGTTTTTCGTCGCGCACGCCAATCTGAATCCCAATGCCACTGAAGCTGCCGGCCCGCTCTTCGTTCATCTGCTTGAACTCATCTTGAGAAATATAGCGGGTATAAGGGTCATCCAGCACGGATAACATGCCTTTAATTGCGCCATGTACTAGCTTATCGTCCTGGACGTTTTTCTCGACATACTGATCCTGAATCAGATCAAAGACCTGGAGCAGCGAACGGAAACTGGTCGTCTCGGCCATCACTGGCTGTAAGGTCACGCCGGCAGTAAAAGAGGCTGCCATCAAGGCACTGAGGACAACGGTTTTTTTCAGTGATTTCAACATGGAGTGCGTAGCACCTTTCGTTACATTTGTTCATATCTTAGCACTAGAAAGAGCTAAAAATATAGCGCTTCAGTCTCTGGGACTGTTAATTATATATATTTAAAATAATTAGCACCCAAACCCAAATCGGTATTCTCTCTCTTCAGACTGCAACAGCCGCTAAAATGTTCATTATTTTTGATTCTAAAAAGCATGCTAAACTCAAAAATAGTCAGCGGAGGTAGCAAATGGCGTATACAGATCGGATTGGCATCACAGAAATTTCAGCGCGTTATGATGAGGCCTTAAAGCAGATAGGCAAGCAAGACGAAAATGGTAGAACGATTGCCCTGGGCTACTTTGTCTCTTCCAACTTACATTTAGCTCCGCTGGTTTTACGTCTGCTCTTTTTTGGTTTTTTGCTCTCGCTGCTGGTTTTCCGCCAACCCTTTGTGTTTATTCCGCTTACAAGCCCGCTGGGCTTTATGCATGACTGGGTCTTGTTTTCCTGGAGCACCTGGATCTTAGGCCTCTTGATATATGTCATCTACTTTGGCGTGACCTTATTGCAGTCCAGTATTTATAAGGGCCTGCCCGGTGCTGAGATCCATTTTGCACGCCACAAAAAAATCATTAAAACGATTAAGCCCGGTGAGCACGCCTTGATCTTTGATTTTCGAGTCAAACCTTCAGCGGTGGTGTCGACCAAACCGATTGCAGTCGAAATGCCTGCTGTCGAAGGCAGCACCCGCGACAATATTTCACTGACTTCCCGAGGGGCTTTGATTCTACAAGTCACTGACACCTATAAGCTGCTGGTCGAAGGCGGCTTTGAGAAATTCGTAGAACAGCTGAAGCGCTCTTATGAAAGTATGGTCAAAGATTTAATTATTGCTGTCGAAGCCAAAGATTTCAACCGTTTTTTGATCGAAGAAGTCACCACCTCTCAGATCCGCAAAGAAAATATGAGCAAAAAGCTAGAGCAATTGGGCCAAACGGATCTGACGATTGACTATTTAAATCAACTCACTGAAATTGATGAAATGGATGTCTCCACTTTTGCCCTGTCTGAATCAGAGCAGCCCCAGCGTCGCCAGATTCTGGGTGGCCTCCAGCAATTAGCTCAAAATTACGGTATTCAGATCCTCGACCATATTCCCCTGGGCAATACCACCAGCATCGACTATTTGAAATCCCTGGCCTTGCCTCTGGCCAATTCGATCACCCGGATAGAGCAATCGACGGACACCCTCAAAGAAATCACCGAAGAAGAGATCTCCGAAGAAATTTCAGCCAATGTCGCCCACAAAGAAATTGGTGTTTTGGAAATTCAGAAAATCATCAAAGAGATCGAGTCGATTACCGCCACCTTGCGTGATCGAAATAACGAGATCTCGATCGTAGAGGCCAAAACAATCGCCATGGAAAACACCCAGCAGTCGATCCTGGGGCCACAGCTCTCAGGGATTGAATCGTTGATTGCCCAGGTCCAGGCCAAAGTGATCGATACAGCAGGCCTGGAGCGCTATATGAGCGAAGTCGAGGCTTTACTCGATTGGGTCGAAAGCGAGCAAGAACATCTGGCTCCGCGTATCAATCAGATGGTAGTCTCATCTTTAAACGCCGACGAGATCTTGCCCCAGGTTGATATCTTGGAAACGATCCTGCAAAAAACGGGCACCGCCAAAGCCTTTGATAACTTGCGCAAGCAAGCCCAGCAAGAGACCGATTATTCTGAAATTGAAGTCGAGATCAAGCAATTAGAAGCCCGTGCCAAAGTCATTAATGTCGAACAAGCCTTACTCTCGATCCAGGAAAGCCTCTTGCAAATCACCTCTGATTCAGGCATCTCAACAGATGCTTATTCGCCAGAGCAAACCCTAATCAAGATTGACGAAATCGCCCGCAAAGCAGACTTAGATGTGATTGGAATCGAATAATGCAGAAAAAAATAATTAGCCAGGTCAAAAATAATCTAAAAGATGCTATCGAGCTATCTGCCCGAGAAGTCTTTGAGCAGCAAACCCAGGAGAGTGCGGCAGCAATTGAGGGCAAGGTCCGTGCCCGTACCGAGCGCGTGGTTCAGCGGGCTCAGGTTCAGGAAAGCCTCGATAAATTTGCTGGCATCAACGAAGAAGAGATTTTATCGTATCTGCCCGATCGCCGGGACTTCTCTGGAGCAGGCCCGATTTTATTGGGATTGCTGATTCTGGTGATTTTACCTGGTCCCGCCAAAGTGCTTTCGCTTTTGTTTTTCTTAAGTGGGGTGATCCTATTTTTAGTACGCTATGTCAATGCCGCCAAAGTCGATGTCCCTGATGGTTACGAGGGAGTCGTCTGCCGCTTTGGAGCGCCCCTGAGCAAAACCGAAGCCAGTGCCCAAACTGGCCGTAACTGGTATTTCAACTACGCCCGCTATATCCCCTATCTGGTCTCATTGCGGGATCAAGTCGTCAATCTCAAAAATGCCAATTTCACCTGGGACTTTGGCAGCATTTCTTTGAGCAATCAAATCGTCTTTCGGGTCGAAGATCCAGCGCGTTTTATTTCACGCACCTCACCGGCTGCAATCATGAAAATTCTAAATTTGTACGCTTCGTATATTACCCTGCGTATGATCACCTCAATGCAAGACGCACGGGTTAAATTTGTGGGCCGTGATCGGATTGACAACGTAGTCCAGGCACTCAACGCCTATCTGGCCGAAGACTATGGTATTCGGGTGATTCGGGCCACCATGCCCAGTGCTGAAAACGATATTATTCAGGATCTCGAAACGATTCGTACCCGTCTAAAAATGATCGACGCGCTGAGTGAAGATAAAATGGTCAAGCTAGAATCAGCGATCAAAGAAGTCGAGTCGGCTATGCGCAAAGCCCGCAAAGAAACCCGCAGTCGGGCCCTGGAACTGCAGCATGCCAAAATCTCGATGGAAACCCGGATCGCCGAAAAAGTAAATACCACCCGTCAGGTGATGCTGATCGATGCCCGTAAACACCTCGAAGAACAAGTTTCGCTACTTAAGCGCGAGATCGCGTCAGTCCGTGCCAAGCTCGAAAAAGCAAAAACTATCAAGCTCTCTTTCCATGGCTTGCAAGCCCAGCTTGAGCTCCGTGAAGCCGGGCTTAAGCGCCAGCTCTTCCAACGCATGATCCCCCGCCAGATCTCTGTCTTAGCCATTAAAGGCATTGGCCCAGGGGTTGGGTTGAGTCTGGGCCAGCAGCTCTTTGATCGTTTGCAATCTGCCACTGATATCTCTGAAGAAACTGATGCAAATTAAACGCGCATACTCCGTTTCGCCCTACGAAAAAAGCATCGGCTTTTGCCGAGCGATACGCGTGGGCCAACAGATTCATCTGGCAGGTACAGCTGCTTTTGACAGCGCAGGCCAGGTCGTTGCTCCAGGAGATGCCTATCAACAAGCCTGTCGCTGTCTGGAGATAGCCACTGCAGCACTGGCAGATTTAGATGCTGATTTGTCTCAGACTTATCGCGTTCGCTGGTTTTTGACAGATATCAGCCAACAAGACGCCGTCGCCCGCGCTCATCAGGCCCATTTTTCAGAGTACCCTCCGGCCGCAACGATGGTCGGGGTTCAGGCGCTGGTTGATCCCAGGCTCTGTGTCGAGCTCGAACTGGAAGCCTGGGCAAAATGAACGATGGAGTCAACCTAAGTGACTCTTTCTGTTAAGCCCCTTGTTTTGCGGATCTGATATTCACTACCCACAAAGAAGTTCGAGTAGAGCCACCAGATGGTAATCAACAGCCCCAGACCCAGTAAGGCCCATTCTGCACGCGACTCTGAAAGCAAGAGCACATTCAGACAGAAAATCTTAAACAGGGCCGCAGACACATCTCCCAGGCGCAAAATAGGCCCTTCGATCAAAGGCTTAAAGCGAAAACGCGCCTCGTCATCACTTTGGGTATACAGCAACTCTTTGGCTGTTTTATTGAGAGAATAATTAAGGGTCCCAGTGCCAATTAAAACACCTGCCATAGCCGAGATCTCAAGCGGTAAAAAGAGAGCCAGCCCGACCGCCATAAAGGCCATTGGCAAGAGCAGAATCACCCGATGTACGCCAGCCAGACGGAATAAGGGCCGAGCGACTGCCAATAACAAAAACATACCGATCAAATTGATCCAGAAATTAATTTTTGAGAAAAAAGAACGGGTTTCTGTCTCTAAGGCTTCATGATAATGCAAATAATTTTGATAGAGCGCCGCAGGTTCTGTTGCCAATTTTTGCTGCGTCAGCCAATTTGTTAAACGGGCTTCGCGCTCAGCAGCCGGGGCCTGTTTAAGGGTATAAACCATCTCAAAAGCAGCGGGATCAATCGTACAGGGATTCACGGAATGAGCCAGGCATTGGCTCGTATTGAAGCCCTCAAAATGCTGTGAATATTGTTGCCGGGCCAGACGCATATCAATGATTTTTTGGCTTTTAAATTCGACGGCTGTATTCATAAAGGCCAGAGCATAGACCATAATCGCAATCGCTCGAATATAGCGATAATCCCAGATTGCCAGCAAATCTTTGAGTACATTACTGCGATTTTGCGGTCTCGAAGAGTCGCTTTGGTTTTGAAACGATTCACTCTGCCGGATCGCCAGCACCAAAAACAACAATACCGCCGCCATCGTGAGTGCAGCAGCTAATAAGGTATAGTCTTTGAAAGCTGAGTTGGCGAGCCAATCTGAGAGTTGCGAGCCCACCAGGGCACCAATCATGCCCCCAAAAGCAATAAAAGCAAAGGTGCGTTCCCCTGCTTCAGAATTAAAAACCGTGCTGATACAGCCCCAGAGAATGGAAATCGAGAGTAAGAAATAAACCGAGGCCCAAAAATAAAAAAACAGGACAATGGCTTTGCCGCCACTCGGCAAAAGCACCAAAAATAGTAGCTTACAGCCGATCACAATTCCATAAGTAAAGAAGATCAAACGCAATTTGGGCATGCGTAAGTAGAAATAGTTAAAAATACGTGTCGCGATCAGTGAAATGATCGGAATCACCAGGAAGTAATAAGGCAACCAGGTCGGGTCAAACTCTTTCAAATAATAAGAAGAGCGCAGCGGCTTAACCAAATAATAAGAGGTTAAGAGTAAAAAAAGCGCCATAAAAGCATAGATTGCGCGTGAAACTTCACCGATACGTGCCCCAGTTAGCCAGGTGATCAGATGGGTTTGATGCGAGTGATTTTGTTGCTCTGTCATGGGTGACTCCGTTACCCTATCTTATCAGCACGCAACAGCTTTGAATAGACGTGCTTGCCGCCAGCTTAATTGCTGCGGCGGGGCAGAAAAATCTTAAAATTAACCACGCCCCAGACAATCATCAGCAGCGAAACCACAATCAAGACCCGTGCATGCGAGAAATGCACCAATTGCAGTGCTATTCCACCCAAAAGCGCAGAGAAACCGTAGATTAATAAAACAGCTCTCCGTTGTGACATGCCGGTGTTGAGCAAGCGGTGATGTAAATGGCCTTTGTCAGCCTGAAAAATTGGCTTGCGCGCAATCAAACGTCTCACAATTGCAAAAGCCGTATCAAAGATCGGCACACCCAGAATCAGAATCGGCAAAAAGACAGCCACGGTCGCAGCGACTTTCATGGCCCCAGTAATCGATAAGGCCCCTAGCATAAATCCCAAAAACAACGAACCACAGTCACCCATAAAGATCTGAGCCGGGTTGAAGTTATAACGTAAGAAACCCAGAGTACCGCCCACCAGCGCAATAGCAACCAGAGCCGACAAGCCCATGCCTCGCTCTAACGCCATCATAAACAGGGTAATCCCGGCAATCGTAGAAACACCGCCAGCTAAGCCGTCCAGGCCATCAATCAAATTGATCGTATTGGTAATAGCCACCAGCCAGCCTACGGTTAAAATAAAGCTCAACCACATAGGAAACAGAAAAATGCCCCCCATCGGATTGGAAATAAAGGCGATTTTTACTCCCAGGGCAAAAGCGACACTGGCAGCCAGGATCTGGCCAGCTAATTTGACTTTGGGCTTAAGATCGTAAAGGTCGTCCAATAAGCCAACCAGGAAGATCATAAAGCCGCCCACCAGGATGCCGCGCCATTCAGAAGGTAACATCGAAAAATAGCCTGGGTGCAGATATTCAATCCCCAGCAAAGAGATGTAAAAGCCCAGGCAAATGGCGATTCCGCCCATACGTGGGACAGCAGTAGTGTGTATTTTACGCGTGCTGGGTTTGTCGACTTTGCCAACAGCATATGCAAAGCGTCTGACCAGGGGCACTAATAAATCAGCACTTAGCCAGGCAATCAGAAAAGTAACAACATAAGGCCAATTGGCACGCATAAATAGACAGTTTCCTTTAAGAGGACTGATTTTATTCTAACACGGCAGGTCGATTGACTTGGAGAGCTTGCGCACAAGCCCAGGCAAAATATCAGGGGGTTGGCGCCTTGATTCGAGCGGGTGTATTCGCTGGTGGTGCAGATGATGGCATCGCTGGGATCCAGCCAAAATCACCCGGGTCATAGTCTTTGTTATTGGCCAAAATACTAAAAACACCCCCATGGCTGATGTGATAGGTCACGCGACTACCGTCGGCATAGACATACAATAAGCCGCCTGCTGAAGTCGGATAACCCGCCTGAGGACGTCGTCCACCCATAATACTATCCCGGATTTCATGGGCCATCTTTAAGTTCCAGGGAACAGCGCCTGTGGCCCAGTATTCACGTATGATTTTTTGCTCTTGATCGGTATAGCACTGAAAAATATCTGGCCTTGCTTTGAGCCGCAACGCAGCAAACGATTTCATGACAGCTTTTTTGTTGGGCCACTTGTCTTCGTGTGCAAAATAGGTTTTGATCATTAAATAATCTTCATCTAAAATGGCCTGGGCGGGTAAGCAAGTTAAGATCAAACAGAAGGCAATTAAAACTCTCACAACAGACTCCAGATAGGATTTGGTTTGGTTAAGTTAAGGGACTTGTAAATTAGTCACCGGATGATAGCGTTCAATTTTGCGAACACCCCAGGCTCCACTGGCCACATAAAGAGTACCATCAGGACCAAAGTCGATCCCACGGGGATCTCGAAAACGCGCGGCTTGAAGGGGATCTCCATCTTCCAGACCGGTCAAACCAACTTCGCTGCCGGCAATCAAAGAAATTTTGCCTTCAGGACTAATGTGATAGATCCCTTTTGCAGGACTCCCATCGGAAGAGGAAGGCACAAAGACATTCCCTAAGCGGTCGACCCGAATTTCATGCATGGTCATGCGGGGTGCATTAGTAGATGTTCCCAGGCCCATATTGGCAAAAATCGTAACCTGCCCTGACTGGGGATTTAAACGTCGTATCAAACGATTTTCAACTTCGGCGATATACAAATGGCCCTGACCATCAATCCCCAGACCTTCTAAATGTCCAAACTGCGCCGTTGCAATTGGCTCCGTTATCGGGGGGGAGCCAAAACGCTGGGATCCACCGGCCAGCACACTGACGTTCAGATTATCGGCTCCCGTGATCGGCGCCGCTTTAATCCCATTACAGGTTTGTAGCGTGCTTGTGTTTGCCGATGGCTTGTCCAAATTTGAGAGCTTATAAATACAGGTTTGGCTTCCTCCTGTTGAAGTCACATATAGATTGCCATTGGCATCGGTCTCAATACCTTCGGGGCTATTGACTTTAACTAGCGTCGATATCTGCGGGGTTTCATTGCCTAAACCATCGGTACTGACGGTTATTTTTTGGATCGCATTGCCACCTGTATTAGCGACATACAAATTGCCATTAAGATCGTTGGCAATATCTTCTTTTGAGCCCGTGGCATTGGCCGTGGTTAAGGTCCATTTACGAGCATGGGTTTTGGTGACGGGGTTATAAGCGAACTTGATAATGGTGCCCCCCAAATCGACCGTATAAATATGGTTATTGCGATCAACATTGATCCCATGCAAAGTAGAAAAGGCGCTCTCTGGAATTTGCGTATTGGGGGCAGAAGCTGTAGGCCCGATATAGTTAACGACATCTTTATAAGTTAAAGATGCGCTTGCGCTGCCATCGGGATTGGTGACTTTAATCGGCCCCAGCACCACGCCTCCTGGCAGGCGATTGACGGTAATGTGCTGGTCATCCACAATTGTATAATCTGTCGTGGGTAAGAGCACACCGCCAATACTGACGCGACTGACTGCTGAATAATGCTGACCGACTAATTGTGTCGTCGGACTGGCTTGATTGGGATCCGGAGGCGTTACTTGCGTAATCGTGGGCGGCATAGCTGCTGGAGACGGTGTTGATATGGGAGTGTATCTCGCCGTGCCATTGGGTGTGGTAACAACCACTTCAGAATTAACAGGCGCACCTGTAAAAGACCCAACAGTGACACTTAAAACATCTTGCCCGGCTGCATTGGTGGTTTTAAAGAAAATCGTCGCAGCAGCGCCACCAATTGTCATATTAGCTGAAGCATCTGCCAGATTGGTGCCTGTAATCGTGAATTGCTGCCCAAAAGTATAAGGTCCATTTGTACTCAGCGATTGAATCGAAGGGGTATTGCCAATAGTATAGGTTGGACTTGTAATCGCAGAAAGGCCTGTTGGCGTGATCGTAATCGGCCCTGACGTGGTGGCGTCTGCAGGAACCCTGACACGAATCGTGTTATTTGTACTTGCTAAAATTTCAGCATCTGTCGTCGAGCCTTGAAAACGAACAATAGAGGCTATCTGGCTGGGATCATAACCGGCCACTGTGATTGTGACTTCATCATTAACAACCCCTTTAAATGAATCCAGAGTAACGACTCGAGCTGGTACAGCAACATTCCCCTGATTGGATGTTTTGCCACCGACAGTCACCGTCACAGGAGTGTTTCCGCTAATACCTGGTGGTATTTTTACAATGATAGCAATACCACTCATGGAAACAATTTCAGCCGGTGTGTCGCCAAATTTAACGAGATTATTAGCCAGTGCAAAGGTATCAAAACCATCACCGTTGATCGTCATTTGCCCTGTATTTGCTGCAGAGGTGTTGATCGACTTCAATACCGGCGGCAAGATAATCGGATTGCCTGGTTCACCCGCACTGAGGGTTGCTGTTCCATCTGGATTCACTGTCACGGTAGCCCGGGTACTCACCCCACCATTTAAGCCGGCAATAGACACAACGGCATCCCATTGACCAGGAACAATTTTTGGTATTAGCGCGGTATCGCTTCCGTTTGAAATAATGATCGGCGCGGAGGCGGGATCCGTAATTTGAATTTGAATGTCGCTATTGAGAAAGGCTGCATTGCTGGGTGTTCGGATCGTCAGACTGGCATCATGCGTGGTCTTTTGCCAGGCAGCCGGAACAGGATCAGAAATAGCGTAGGCAGGTAGGGTTCCCGCAGCAGTGACAATCGCCTGAGCTAAGCCCGTGGCACTTAGACGATCTGGATGCACCGCATAATTGATGCCCCCTACTGGGTGATTGCCATAGATCAGCTTATCTAGCAACGCTCCCAAAGCCGATTTATCCAGATTTTCAAGCAGCGTCGTGACTTCAGGCTGCTGGACTGACAGAGCCAGCAAAGCCTCAATGATTTCAGCTTCAGCGGTACTGCGCCAGTTGAAAGTCAGCACAATCTCTGTTGAATTGGCCGGCGAGTCATAAACAGCCTTCAGAGTAGCACCCGCAAGCTCAGGAGTCACACCATTGGCCTCTTGCTGATACCCTTGCACGGTCACAACTCTGTATTTGCCACGGGGAACCAGTGTAATATCAAGAGTCGTGGCTTGGTTCTGATTGAGCACAGAGACAAAGCTGCCCAGATTATTGATTTGCCCAGAAATACCCGGTCCTTTGACCCAGGCTTTGAGATGCTTAATCGCATTTAATTCCAGACGCTGGGTCTGATAGTTAGCCCCCTTGATCATCACACTGAGCTGCAAACGGTCTTGTGACCCCACCTGGCTGACTTGCAGCTGAGCAGATTCAATCTCAGCACTTGAGGTAAGCCGAACATCTGAATCTAGAGCAGAAGAATCAGCATTCAGAGCAGGAGCTGGGCCCGCTAAATCTGGATTGGGATTGTGTAAAGCGGGCACCGTCGTGCAAGCGGCCAAGACAAGACTAAAAGCAAAATATCTAAATTTTAACATGAGCCCGGGGCTCCAAAACTAATCAAAAGTAACGCTTCCTTTGACCGTATCTAAAGGACTCGGAGTAGGACTCGGAGTAGGTGTTGGAGTGGGTG
>JBBKWI010000179.1:0-38522 GCA_037968875.1 Candidatus Sericytochromatia bacterium
ATTGTAGACCACGCGAGCGCTGTACTGGCCTGAACGTAAAGGGACGGGCACTTCGAAGCGGGTATCACCGTTGCCTGGGTGCGTCGTGACCGTGCCATTGGGGGCCGTCACAGTGAGCGTCCAGTCCAGGGCGCTGCTGCCAATACCCGAGGTGACGATATCGAAATAGAGGGGCTCACTGACATCGCTGAGATCGGGGCTGCCAGTGATCGCAATCCCTAAGGGGCCGGCCTCTTCAAAGGGCACACTGACTTGATAATTGTAGGTGGCGCTGCCCGTGCCTGAAAAGCTATTGGCTTCACAATTGACGCTCTGGGTACCATAGATCATGCTCTGAGTCGAGATCTCAATATCTGCGGTCTGATTGGCTTCCGACAAGCTGAAGCTCGCGCTACTCAGCGTGACAGGATTAAATTGTGTTGTGGTAGTGACGCCACATTCAGAACTGGAATTGACGTATTGCAACAGGAGATGTCCGCCAAAAACAGGGGAATTGGTGAGAGTGAAGTTCACGCCATCACTACTGACAAACTCCGCATAATAAGCTCTCGTGTTGATAAATAACTGGTAACCGACAAAGGGAGCGATATACGTCTCAGCAGCCGTTGCAACCAACGCTTTGGTGGCAATGGTATCGCCATTGGCATCCAGACCATAGCTAAAGGAAATATAATGGGTAAAAGAGAGATTGGGACTGGATAGATTGACGCTGGCAGAATGCGGGATCGCGGGCCAGCTGACCTGGACATTGTAGCTATTGAAAGTGCCAGGGTTACAGCCACTGCAGCCCGTACTATTGGGGAAGTCTAAGATCCTGAAGTCCCCGTTTGGGGTTACTTGGGTCGGATCACCGATCGTAGCATAGACAGATTGTGGCAGCTTTTTCTTGTGTTTGACTTGCCCTGGCGGCGTCTGAGGTTTGGCTTGAATCTGGAATGTGCCAGCAGGAGCCGTATTGGGCGGGGCCGTACAGGCCACCATCAGACAGACCACAAGTAACCAGGACCCCAAAGCACGAGCAAACAAACGATTTTTCACGACACGATTCCTCTATAATTTACTTCAATATCCCAATCAACAGGTCAAATCTAAGGGCCAAATCCAATGGAACGTGTCGTGTGTCTGTTTGCTTTATTAACGTAGCATCTAAGCCCGCAAAAAAAAAAGTTAAGTTTTAGTTAATTTTCCATAACTTTTTGGCAGCGTTTGTGAAACGTCGGCCTGCGATATCTGAGCTTGAAAATTCGTCTTGTCCCTATCAATGCGCTCTTAACACACCCCAAGCTTAAAACAGTGTAAAATGAACTTAAATGTCCCCAAGAAAGGTACAAACTATGTTTGGAATCGGTGTTCCTGAACTTCTCTTAATTTTAGCCCTGGCCCTGATTATCTTCGGCCCAGGTAAATTGCCTGATGTCGGTCGTGCTGTTGGCCGCGCCCTCTCAGAATTCAAAAATGCTTCCCGTGAAATTGAACAGGAAATCAAGAAATAGCAGCCGTGTCTTTTCGGCTGTTTGATAACTATAAACCTGCCGGGGATCAACCTAAGGCGATCGCCGCTTTAACTCGCGGCCTTGAACGTCAAGATCCTTATCAGACGCTTTTGGGCGTAACTGGCTCTGGTAAAACCTACACCATTGCTAATGTGATTGAAAAAGCGCAACGCCCGACATTGGTAATGGCTCACAATAAGACCCTGGCAGCGCAACTTTGTAACGAATTGCGCGAATTCTTTCCTGAGAATGCCGTTGAGTACTTTGTCTCTTATTACGATTATTACCGCCCCGAAGCCTATATCCCTTCCAGTGATGTTTTTGTCGAAAAAACCGCAGCTGTCAATGAAGAAATTGATCGGCTCCGTCACTCAGCTACCCGCTCTCTGTTTGAACGTCGCGATGTGATCATTGTGGCTTCGGTTTCTTGCATTTATGGCCTGGGCACCCCTGAAGAATACCTTAAAGCGGCCATCCCGCTTAAAGTCGGGCAAATCATCGACACCAAAAAGCTGCTTTATGCCCTGACCGAAATTCAATATACCCGCAATGATTATGAACTCAGCCGAGGTACCTTTAGGGTACGCGGAGAAATGGTCGATATCGGCCTGGCTTACGAAGAAAAAGTCTTGCGAATCGAATTTTTTGATCAAGAAATTGAACGAATTTCAGAGGTTGATCCAGTTTCTGGTCGCCGAATCAAAGACTTAAGCCGCTTGCGAATCTTCCCTGCCAAGCACTTTGTGATGCCGCCCGAAGAGATGGAGCGCGCTATGCGGGACATCAAAGCAGAGCTAGAACTACAACTGACAAAATTAAGAGCCGAAGATAAATTGCTCGAAGCACAACGCCTGGAGCAACGCACCAACTACGATCTAGAGATGATGGCCGAAGTCGGTTATTGCAACGGCATCGAAAACTATTCTCGCCATATGGAAGGCCGACCGGCAAACTCGTCTCCTTCGACCTTAATTGATTACTTTCCACAAGATTTTTTGGTCGTGATCGATGAGTCCCATGTTTCTATTCCCCAGTTACGGGGAATGTATGCTGGCGATCGCAGCCGCAAACAAACCTTAGTCGATCATGGCTTTCGCCTGCCCTCGGCGCTGGACAATCGCCCCCTTCAAAACGATGAGTTTTGGCAAAAAGTCAAACAAGCGATTTTTGTCTCTGCCACACCAGGGCCTTATGAGTTCGAAAACAGTACGCAAATTGTCGAGCAAATCGTGCGGCCCACTGGCTTATTGGATCCTATTGTAGACGTTCGCCCATTAGATAATCAAATCGATGATTTATTGGCTGAAATCCGCTTACGGGTCGCCGACTCTGAGCGTGTATTGGTAACAACTTTAACCAAAAAAATGGCTGAAGATCTAACCCAGTATTTAGTTGATATTGATTTACAAGTCAAATACCTGCACTCAGATATTGATGCGATTGAACGGATTGAGATTCTAAGTGATCTGAGAGCCGGTAAATTTGATGTCTTGATCGGGGTTAATTTGTTGAGAGAAGGCTTAGACTTGCCAGAAGTCTCACTGGTGGGAATACTAGATGCCGATAAAGAAGGCTTCCTGCGTTCGCACTCGGCTTTGATTCAAACGATGGGTCGGGCTGCACGTAATATTTCAGGAAAAGTGATTCTCTATGCCAATCGCATGACCCAGTCAATGGAAAAAGCGATTGATGAAACCGAGCGTCGCCGTACACTGCAAATCGCCCATAACAAAAAACACGGAATCACGCCGACCACAATTATTAAAAGTTTAAGCAACCCCCTCTTAAAAAGCCTGCGTGCCAGCGAAAAAATTGAGCCCTATCGCCTGAAGCCTGACCTGATGCCGACGAATCAAAATATTGATGAACTGATCGTAACTTTGGAACGGGAAATGCGTGCAGCAGCTGACCTACTCGATTTTGAACGGGCCGTTGTTTTGCGTGATCAACTCAATGAATTGCAACAGATCAAAAAAGTAGCCGGGGCCTAATGGCTGAACTTCGCACGATCCAACATTCAGAGATCCGTGACTTTGTTGGCATTCGTTATTTATTGGCCCTGAGTGATCAGCATGCAGTCATTCCCAACCCTCTACAAGCCCTGGGCTATAGCAAAAAAGAACCCGACCACCATATTCTGGTAATGGGTCCCAGTGGTCTGCACTTGCTGTCTTACCATATGGTTTACCACCAAAATAAATCGCCTCACTTTCTGACTCTGGCTCAAAATTTAGAGCGTTCAGCTTCGCTCTTATTTGACTTTATGAGCCGTTTTGTTAGCCACACGCCCCCTTTCCAGCTCTATATCGTGGTACAGGACGGTAATATTGAAGGCGAGGCCACTCCCTATGTATCTTTCGTGCCCTGGAGCAAAGTACGCCAGCGTATCGAAAATGCTCCTCTACAACTCAGTGAGGAACAAGTGGGTACCTTACTTGACATATTAAAAGCCGAGGTCTCTTTTCAGCGCATTGACCGTTACCATATCTTGTGTGAACTCGAGCGGGGTCCAGATCAGATCAAGTATCTAGCAATGAACACGGTTGACGACCATCCAGTGGTGCTCAAAGAAGTGCGCCTGCCTTATGACCCGGATCGCCTGGAGCGGCATGCCGTCATTCGCGGAGCCAAGCTGGCATTAAGTTTAAACCATGAAAATATTGTGCGTGTTGAAAAGTTGATCCCCAAAGAAGATCGCTGCTTTATTGTCTCAGAGTGGGCCGAAGGGGGGATTACTCTCAAGCAATATATGCTGGAGCACCCTGGCTTGATTCCTTTAACCACGGCCATTCAATTGATCAAGGACCTATGCCACGCCCTGATGTATGCTCACGATAGTGGGGTCATTCATCGTAATCTAACTCCTGATAATATGCTCGTCACAGCAGACCACCGCCTCAAAGTGTTTAATTTTGATGTCGCAAAAAAAGCCGATATGAACACGCTTCAGAGTACCGATTTCAAAAAACTGACCCAAGAAAACCCTTATTCTGCACCTGAATATATGATCGGCACACACCAGGTCGATCAGCGGGTCGATGTCTATTCAATTGGTGTGATTTTTTATGAACTCTTGACCGGAGGGCGTCCCAGCCATTATGACGAATCGCTTTGGGAACCCCCTAGTCAAGTCATTCCCGGTTTGCCCAGCTATATGGATCGCCTGGTCGCACGCGCGATTCGCTTTGATAAAGATCAACGCTTTTCAACGGTTCACGCCTTTTATTCGGCACTTGAAAAAGGCGTTTCGGATCAGGTCGGCTCGCGCTATAGATTAAAATCTGAAACGCCCTTCAAATCAGCCAGTAAAAACAGTTTGATTTATCAAGCCCTAGATGAACACAACCAACAAAAAGTTGCTTTAAAAAAGCTCTTAGTCCCTCCCACGACAGACTATCGCTCACGCATACGCAGTCTGAAGCAAATGCTTGAACCAATGCAAGCCTTAAAGCACCTGCATCACCCTTCACTGGTCAAGCTGTTAGACACTCTGATCGAAGATGATGATGGCTATATTGTGATGAACTGGGTCGAAGGCAGAAACTTACGTGACACTCTCCAAAAGCGTCCTCAAAATCAGGGATTGCTGCCTGAAGAAGTCAGGCAAATTACGCTGCAACTCAGTGATGTACTTGCTTATATCCATCAACAAGGCTATGTGCATGGAGATATAAAGCCTGAAAATGTCATGTTATCCGATGGCTGGAAAGTAACGTTACTTGATTTTGCCCCCTGGAGTAAAGCCGAAAGCGGCTCCCTACTTAAGATTCCCAAAACGGTACGCTACATGGCGCCTGAATTACTTAAAGGTAGCCAAACTCCAGATGAACAAACCGATATTTTTGCTCTGGGCGTACTGATGTATGAGCTTCTGGCACATCACTTTCCTTATGACATTGCCCATATTAAAGGGGATTTGTCTGAAGCAGATAACCTGACACCAGAGCCTTTACCCGAAGAGATCCCCGAGTCTCTGATACGTGTGACCTACAAAGCCCTGGCCTGGGATCGCCAGGAGCGTTATCAGCGTTTTGAACAGATTCAGGGAGAATTGGAGTTGGAAATTGATTTTACAACTCTTTCAGCCGCAAGGCCTTTTCATGCGAAACCAGAGCGGCCTCAGTCTTCACCGCTTTCTCAGTGGATCTGGCGAATGAGTATCGCTGGAAGCCTCTTATTATCAATTTACCTTGCACAAGAAATTGGCCAGCTCGGGGGCTGGTTTATACCCGAAATACAGGAGATTTATTATGAGTAAATTATGGTGGGTGCGAACTGACAAGCTCCAAACGGTCGCAAATGCCGATTTACATCGCTTGCAACAGTTTATGCACAGGGCCCGTTATGATGCCAATAAAGTCGTTTATTCATCCTCTTTACCTGGCGATGTCATCTATTTATTACAACAAGGGCAGGTTACGCTTTTTCAGGAGACCAGCGGAGGAGCTCGGCGGAAGCTGACACAACTGAGTCAGGGAGATTTATTTGGTAGCTTAGGTCTTGTCGAGTCAGGCTATAAGCAAGGGCAAGTATTCACCGACTCATCAGCAGTGATGTTTGTCTTGCGCAAAAAGTCTTTTGAGCAATTGATGAAATTTTATCCGGGCACCGGCGCGCGGTTGGTCGCTTTTTTTGTTGAACAACAAGTACAACATATGCAACAACGTGACATAAAGATTGCACGTTACGCCAGCCAACGCTTGCTACGCTTGCTTCAACATTATCTCAATAATCCAGCTTATCAATTCAATGATCAGCCTGTGCCCTTTCAAATTAATTTACGGGAATTAGCTGATCTTTTGGCCTGTCGTTCGGATGTCGTTCAAATTTGTTTAAATAACCTGCATGCAGCAGGTTTGATAACGCTTGATGGTAAAACCGTAAGCTGGCCCCTGACCTCAAAAGCAAAAAGCAAATAAGCCGTTATTCTTTTTTAACCGTATAGTTTAGCTGAGCTGAGCTGAGGGGGAAATTAATCAAACTCTGTTTGCGGATTTCCTCGGCCTCATTCAACGAAAAACCGCCCTCTAGACTATTTCGTAAGGTGTATTTTAAAGGCTCAGCTTCGAAATTAGGGTTAGGGGTTACTAAATCACTCGCAATTGCTATTAAAGCCTGGGCAAAGCGCTGATCCCCGACATGGTTTAAAATATCAGCCAGTGTAGCGCCATGGCCATAGGAATGATAGAGATCCATTTTGCTCGTCAACTTCAAGAGTTCTTGTAAGGCCTCAGTTTTGCCGTTATAGGCATCCAGTGTCAAGGCTGGATAATTTGCATCCAGAGCGCTCAAGGCCTCCCAACAACAGGCAATATGCTCAGTAGGAAAGACTTCGACTGGCTCTAACGCAGGGGGTGGGGCTTGTGGACTGGCCAGTTCAGAAGTACTCGCATCAGAGCTGGGGTCACCATTCGTATTTTGTTCTGCAGGGCAGGCGGTCAGTAAAGCTAAGCAAAGTACAATGAGGAGAGATTGTTTTTTCATGGGATTCCCTATAGTCTTAAATAATCACTGACTCTATTTTGCCACATCTTTGAGGCTATCATGAACCCAACCCAATTTTTAGATTCAAGCTCATCAGTCCCCAACGGCTATCAAATACTTGATTTATTAGCTGAAGGATCACAGTGCAAGACCTTACGGGTTAAGCACCTGGAGAGTGGTGAAACCTGTATTCTAAAAACGCTTTTTCTGGAGCAGATCAGCCACTGGAAACAAATTGATTTATTTCGCAGAGAAGCACGCACCCTGGCGCATTTAAGTCACCCACAAATCCCCGCTCTGCTGGATTACATTGAAGAAGAAGGAAAAAACAAGCGCATTTGTCACTTGATTCTAGAACAAATGCCCGGCCAAACTCTGGCCAAATGGGTCTACGAAGGCCTGCATTTATCGCAGGAAGAATCTTTTTTAATTGCAGTGCAATTGCTCAGAATTTTAGACTATTTGCACCAGTTTAACCCCCCAGTGATCCATCGCGATCTCAAGCCCAGTAATATTTTACTCGATCAATTGGGCGGCCTATCTCTGGTTGATTTTGGAGGGGTGCAAGAAGTCCTGGGCAGTTCAGGCTCAACCCTGATCGGCACCTATGGTTATATGGCACCCGAGCAGTTTTCTGGCCGTGCAGTCCCCCAATCAGACCTCTACGCCCTGGGCGCAACTCTAATTTTCTTATTATCGGGGCGTGAGCCTGCCAATCTGCCGCAACAGGATCTATTGCTTCAATTCAGATCTTATGTGGACTGCTCAGCAGTCTTTGCCAATTGGATCGAGCAATTGATCCAACCCGCTCCTGAGCAGCGCTTTATTTCTGCAGCTGTGGCTCTGGATGTTTTGCAAGACATTATGCCTGAATACAAGCATTTAAGCTTACCTGAGATTCAAAGTCGCACTTCTCAAGCACTAATGCCAGGCCTAAATTTGCCCGAGAAATTGGGTCGGCAACAGTCAGAACACTCACAAGCTGAATCTGCGTTTTTACTCAAACCCGGAGACTTAGTCAAGCAACAATACTGTATTGAAGAAATCCTGAGTCAAAACGATCTCCTGATTACTTATGGTGCACTGGATCTTTTTACTCAAGAACAAGTGATCATCAGGGAGCTACATTTTGATCGACTGGTCATCTGGAAGGCTTATGAATTATTTGAAAGAGAATTGCGCGCCCTTGAAAAACTCAAGCATCCGGCAATCCCCCAACTGATTGAGCATTTTGAAGTCAAACGTACAGGATTTCACCGCTTGTATTTGGTTTCAAAACGAATTTTGGCAACCCCTATAGATCAAAAGCTGCGATCTGGCTGGCGCCCGAAAGAGCAAGAGGTCAAACAAATTGCCAAACAAGCGCTGACAATCTTAAGTCTCTTACATAGCCAAAAACCACCTTTGATTCACCGGGATATTAAGCCTTCTAACCTAATGATAGACGATCGTGGGCAATTGTATCTGATTGACTTTGGAGCCGTTCAAGATGCCTTTCGCAGCCGCGGAGGTGGGGGATCAACGATCATAGGAACCTATGGCTACATGGCACCCGAACAGTTCACCGGTCAGGCCATGATCCAATCCGACCTCTATGCCCTCGGCGCCACCCTGGTTCATCTTTTGTCAGGCTGTTCACCCGCTGAAATGCCTTATTTGGATCTGAAACTGAATTTCCGAGACTATGTCTCTTGTAGCCGTCCTTTTTACCAGTGGCTAGAAAAAATGTTGCAGCCCCAGCCAACAGAGCGCTACCCAGACAGCCGCGCCAGCCTGAGCACCTTGAGTAAGCTGGATCAAATTCAGAACAAGCAAAGTCTAACCGGTGTCGAAACGCAAACCATCGTTCCCAAAATAGATTCGGCAATTCAGATTAAAGAAGATGTCGAAGGCTTAGATATCAAATTACAACCTGAATATCATGATTTCAAAAAGATTCTGATCTTGCTGATTAGTGGCAATATTGTCGTAACTCCATTTTTGTATATGCTCCCCACTATAGGCCTGATTGCTACTCTGGGAACTATCATAGGAAGTGGCCTGGGAGTCAATTACCTCAAACAACAAGGGCGACTGGTGTCTACGGAAATCAAGCTCAACCTGGACGGTTTTTCATATCAAACCTGGAAGAATAGCCCGGATCAGGAACCCGAGTTAATTGAGTCACATCAGATTGCATTACATTGCGTGAGTTCTTTTTTTCTACAGCACCACGATATTCCAAATCGTCTGGCAATACGCGCACAAAACCCTCAAACAAGCAGGCCCTATTTCAAAACCTTTAAATACCCGTTGAGTCAAAATGGACAGCAAGCAAAATATGTACTCAATCGTCTAAAATTAGCTCTCGATTATTACAAAAAATAAAAAGGTCCCGGTGGACGCAGATTGTCACCGGGACGAGGGCACGCCTGTTGGATCAGTGAAGGGGTAAAAGGACATTCAGAGTGCTAGCCAGGGCCACGCAATCTGAGATTCTCCCGAAGGAGCCCTCGTCTTAACTTGGCTTCAGCAGCTCAATTACTCCTGCTATCCTTTACATTAAGAATTGTAACATAAATTCAAACTTAAGCCAAGTCTTTTTTGTAAGCGCATTAACTTAGGCCTGCGACTCCTATCGAAACCAACAGCAAACCCGGCTTTAAACAAGGCTTTTAAGTGCCTATAATAAAATTTCTATTACAGACTCCCCAGATTTCAGAGTCTAAACAGACCTATTTAAGCTAACAAATTTTGCAAATAGGGGACCAAACTGGTTTGAGCCAGAGTTTCTTGTTCGCCGCTTTTTAAGTGTTTGACTGTTACCTGACCTTGTTGCGCTTCGTCTGGGCCGAGCATAACCATAATCGGAATGCCTTGTTTATCTGCATTTTGAAACTGCTTGCCCAATTTCATCGGCACCAAAACAGATGAAACCCTTAAACCAGCCTGACGCAATTGACGGGCAATTTGTTGACTGAGATCAAACAAACTGGCATCAAATAAGCCCACCATCACATCTATCGAAGGACTGACTTGCGGCAAAATACCGTGGGTGTCCAGAAAGTCGGCAAGGGTAACATCCCCCATACCAAAGCCCACGCCAGGGATTTGCTCGCCGCCGAACATACCGACCAAATTATCATAACGTCCGCCCCCAAAGAGCGCCCGCCGATTGTCTGGATGTTTGTCGTAGATCTCAAAAACAATCCCAGTGTAGTAGTCTAGGCCTCTCAAAATCGAACTATTAAAACGACAAACCGGGCCCAAACCAATCGCATTAACATGATCAAAAAAGCGACAGAGGTCTTTAAACCCGGGGTTATCACCAAAATCAGCTTCTAGCTCCATCAAAGGAGAAACCAAAAAAGCATTTAAGTCTTCGATTTGCTGAGCCTTGCAACCTGCCTCTACTAAGAGCTTCTCAAAAGCCGCGGGTTCAATTTTGGCACGCTTGTCAATTGCACGCGCCACTAACGGTACCTGTTCTGAACTTAAAGCAAGTTTTTGTTCAAAGACAGCATCCATCAATTGTCGATGATTAATTTGCACTTCAAAATCAGAAATACCCGCCCCAAAGCCGCGTAATAAATCAATCGCAACCTGAACAATCTCAACCTCTGCCTCCACAGAAGCCAGACCTAGCAAATCAACATTTAACTGCCAGTGCTCACGTAAACGCCCGCGTTGCGGACGTTCATAACGCCAAAGATTGGGTATGCTGTACCAACGGATCGGACGAGCTAACTGATTAGAGCGAGAAGCTACCATCCGAGCCAAAGTAGGAGTCATTTCAGGTCGCATCGCCACTTTGCGCTTACCGCGATCTTCAAAAGAATACAGCTGTTCAGATACAATTTCATCGCCTGATTTGGCAGCATATAACTCAAAAGGCTCTAACATGGGGCCATCATAAGCCTGATATCCGTAGGATTCAACGCTGGCCCGCAATTGCGAAAAAATGGCATCACGAACTTGCATTTGCTCAGGAAAAAAGTCGCGGGTGCCTTTATAAGGCTGAGTGGAAAGTGATTGTTTGGACATAGAATGATCCCTTGTTAAATGAATGTTAATCGAAGTTGAGATCACGAAATTGACAAATCAAAGGCATGCCAAACTGTGATAGTTTGTGTATTATGCCACAAAAAATCGCTCTGCTGGGCGGGACCTTTGACCCAATCCATATCGCGCATCTTAGCCTCGCTAACTGGGTATATCACAACCTGGCTTTGGATCAGTTAATTTTTGTACCCGCAGCAATCCCACCTCATAAACAAGACAAGCCAGTCACTGCTTTTGACAAACGCTTAGAGATGCTAGAGCTGGCGATTGCAGATCGCCCAGAATTTCAAGTTTCAACCCTAGAGAGAGAGCGTACTGGGCCCTCTTATACTTTTGATACCTTACACATATTTAAGCAAAACCACCCCCAGGTTCAGATCTGGTGGATCATAGGCTTAGACAGTCTATACAAAATCAACTCCTGGTATCGTTATCAAGAAATTCCGGATTATGCACGGTTAGCGGTCTTACCCCGCCCAGGTAAACAAAGCGATCAATGGCCACAGGTACAGGCCTATATTAAAAGCCACCTACCGGGCTATGTTAATGCCGTGGACTGGATTGAAATGCCACGCCTGGCGATATCTTCCACAGAAATAAGAAACTGGTGTCAGGAAGGTCAAAACTGTCGCTATTTAACCCCCGATAGCGTTTGGCAATATATTCAGCAGCATGGCTTGTATTTTTCTGTTTGATGAACATCGAATAGTGCTGCAAATAATATGCTAAACTAGGCCTATATGTGCCAAATAGATATTAACCCCCCCAAAGTATTTTTAAACGATCAAGACGTCTCCAACCACCTTCAAGCAATTATTGAAGTACTGGAAGACAAAAAAGCGATTGACGTAGTCAGTCTCGATTTGCGCGACAAGTCTGCTGTGGCAGACTATTTTGTCGTCTGTAGCGGTAACTCCCGTCCCCATACCCGTGCTTTAGCTGAAGCTGCTTATGGTTATGTAAAAGACCATGAACTTGAAGTCTATAGCATCGAAGGTAAACAAGAAGGAGCCTGGGTGCTAATCGATATTGGGATCATTGTGATCCATGTGATGCAAGCATCTCAGCGTGAATTTTATAATCTGGAGCAATTGTGGTCTCATGCTCAAAAACAGCAAGAGCAACAGCAAGAAGAAGCTAAATAAAGGCTTTACTGTCTTTGAAATTCTAACGGTCGTTTTAATCATTACGATCTTAGTTTTGATTGCCGTGCCAAATTTCATTAAATCTAAAGACGATGCCTTTGAGTCCAGCATGAAAGCCAATGCTCGTACTTTAAGGATCATGCTAGAAACCTATAAAGTCGACAATCAAATTTACCCCGACGATTTACGAACTCTGGGTCGTGAAGCCAGTCTCAAAGGGTACAATAAAAAAGCCAATAACCCGCTAAAATCAAGCGGGGGTCTTGTCGAAGATGGCAAATGGGCAGTGATGTATACGGGAACAACAGGCCCAGAAGGCATGGTCGCCTATAACCCACTGACCGATCTGAGCAAATACTATATTATGATTTATGACAGTCAGGGCAACCTCCTGATACACAAAGGTACTGTCTACACAATGTCGAACGGCTAAGATGCAAAAAACTTATAAACGCACCCAATATTTAATCAAGCCTGATCTACAGACTAAGTATGCCTTTATGTTTGTGCTCTCGATAGGAGTAGGCATCAACCTGGGCGTGATCCTAACATTGCTCTCACCCATGACCCAAAATGCCTCATGGATCTATCCAGCGATCTATACCACCATTGCATTGGTGATGATTGTATTAGTAGCAGCAATCAGCATACTATTCACCCATAAAATTGCCGGTCCAATCTACAAAATAGAACGTTCTTTCCGGCAAATTATGGATGAAAAAGACTTGAGTTTGCGTGTTCATTTGCGCACCGGTGATGAACTGCAAGAATTAGCCGAAGAGATAAACAGACTGCTTGATCATGTCAGTAACAGCGTCATGATTGAACAACAAAAATCAGAAGCGCTATTGGCTAAATTGGATTACTTAATCAATCATGCTCAAGATCAAAACCTGAGCCCACAAGATATACAAACGCAATTGCTCGAATTACGCAGCAAAGTTGAAAACTCAGCTCTCAAATTCAAGCTTAAATAAATCGCAACCATTAGACTTGTGAAAAATAATCCCATGTCCAATTTTAGCTATAATTATCCATGTATCCTCAGCTTCGAATACGTCAATTGTAAATCTCTGGCTTTTGTCCGAAAGGGCCTCGATCTAGTAGACATCGACTGATGAGACTGTTATACTTTTTTCTCTAGAAACTGCTATATTTAGTTTCTATTTTAGACAGTATCTATTTTCAAACTCGACTCCCCAAGAGGCAACTGCTTTGGGAATTGATGTGAGTAAAGGGTTATCGCTGTAGCCCTGAGAGACTTCGCGCTCTTTTCCCCATTATGAGGACCAGCTAACGTGTTGAATTTAACCGAGGAGAGAATCCCTTGCCTACTATCAACCAATTGATTCGTAAACCGAGAAAAAAGATGATTCGTAAATCGAAATCACCTGCTCTCAAAGAATGTCCACAACGTCGTGGTGTTTGTACCCGTGTTTATACAACCACACCTAAAAAGCCAAATTCGGCTTTGCGGAAGGTTGCACGTGTACGCTTAACCAACGGTATCGAAGTGACATCGTATATCCCTGGAGTCGGTCATAATCTACAGGAGCACTCAGTGGTACTGATTCGTGGAGGTCGTATTAAAGACCTTCCAGGCGTCCGTTACCACATTGTTCGTGGCACATTAGACACACAGGGCGTTCAGAACCGGCTACAAAGCCGTTCAAAATATGGGGCCAAAGTTCCCAAGAAAAAATAAGTAAAAGGGTAAGTTTATGCCAAGAAGAGCGAAAGTCAGAAAACGCATTCCTGCACCCGATCCCGTATACCAAGACGTAGACGTGGCAAAATTCATCAATTGTTTGATGAAGCGGGGCAAGAAAACCGTTGCTGAAGGTATTTTCTATGGAGCTTTGAATAAAGCTGAAGCCAAATTGAGCAAACCCGGCCTGGAAGTTTTTCAAAAAGCAATGGAAAACATCACTCCCATGATCGAGGTTAAACCTCGTCGTGTGGGCGGCGCTACATACCAGGTGCCAGTCGAAGTTTCTCGTGAACGCGGCAAAGCACTAGCATTACGCTGGGTCATCAAATATGCTCGCAATCGCAATGGAAAATCCATGATTGACCAACTGTCAGCCGAATTAATGGATGCCTATAACAACACAGGCAACAGCGTCAAAAAACGCGAAGATACACATAAAATGGCTGACGCCAACCGTGCGTTTGCACATTACCGGTATTAAAGGATAGAGATATGGCTAGAAGACATCCCATTGAAACCGTTCGCAATATAGGCATTGTTGCCCATATTGACGCAGGTAAAACAACCACGACAGAACGGATCCTGTATTACACCGGTACGGTCCATAAAATTGGTGAGGTCCACGATGGTGGCGCCACAACCGACTATATGGAGCAAGAGCGTGAACGCGGTATTACCATTACCTCAGCTGCTATTTCCTCCGAATGGAAAAACCACCGCATCAATATTATTGATACCCCTGGCCACGTTGACTTCACCGTCGAAGTAGAGCGCTCTTTGCGCGTACTCGACGGCATGGTTGGCGTACTGTGTGCTGTAGCTGGTGTACAACCTCAGTCTGAAACCGTTTGGCGTCAGGCCAACCGCTATAAAGTGCCTCGGATTTGTTTTGTAAACAAAATGGATCGTCAGGGTTCAAATTTCTTAAGAGCAGTACATGGTCTTAATGATAGACTTGGTGACCGCGCTGTTCCTGCCCAACTCCCTATTTTTGAAAATGATGAATATGTCGGACTGGTTGATATTTTAACCCGTACTGGCTATATCTATATGGATGATATGGGCGAAGACATCAAAACAGTCGAAGTTCCTGAAAACTTAAAAGCAGATGTTGAAAAATTCCGCGAAGAGCTGATCGAAGTGGCTTCTGAGCAAGATGATGCACTCTTAAATAAGTATCTTGAAGGTGAAGAGATTTCACTTGAAGAGATCAAAGCCGGTTTACGTAAAGCCGTAATAGCAACTGCAGTGACCCCTGTCTTCTGTGGCACTGCATTTAAAAATAAAGGTGTTCAGCTTTTATTAGACGCCGTCATTGACTATTTGCCAGCTCCGACAGACTTAAAGCCTGTGCAAGACATGTCTCACATTGCCGATGGCCTTGAGCTCGAAGAAGGCAAAGAAATCTATTTGTATCCCAAAGATGACGAGACATTTTCAGCTCTGGCATTTAAAATCATTTCTGATCCCTTTATTGGCAAACTTACTTTTATTCGTGTTTACTCAGGTAGCTTGAACAAAGGCTCATATGTCTATAATTCCAGCAAAGATCAAAAAGAACGTATTTCACGCCTGGTCGAAATGCGTGCCGATCAACGCCTCGAAATCGATTCCGTTCATGCGGGCGATTTAGCTGCAGCTGTTGGCTTACGCAATACCACAACTGGCGACACGCTCTGTGATCAAGATAAGCCAGTGATTCTGGAAAGCATGGTCTTCCCAGAGCCTGTTATCTCTGTTGCTGTTGAGCCTAAAACAACAGCTGACCGCGATAAGCTGTCACAAGGTCTTAGCCGTCTGTCTGACGAGGATCCCACCTTCCGGGTATCCGTCGACCACGAAACTGCTCAAACCATCATTGAAGGCATGGGCGAGTTACATTTAGAAATCATTGTTGACCGTCTTTTACGTGAATTTAAGGTTGAAGCCAATGTTGGTAAACCTCAAATTTCTTACCGCGAAAGCATTAAGGCCAATGTTGAACAAGACACCAAGTTTGCTAAGCAATCAGGTGGTCGTGGTCAATTTGCACACGTCAAAATGAAAATGAATCCCTTACCTACAGATGGTGAAGAACTATTTAAGTTCAACAGCACTGTAGTCGGTGGTTCTATCCCCAAAGAATATATTCCAGCTGTTGAAAATGGTATCAAAGATGCCATGACAAGTGGAATTATCGCTGGTTACCCTGTAATTGGTGTTGAAGTCAATTTATATGACGGCAGCTTCCATGAAGTTGATTCATCGGATATGGCTTTCCGTATTGCAGGATCAATGGCTTTTAAAGAAGCTATGAAAAAAGCGCAACCTTATTTGCTTGAGCCCAGAATGAACGTTGAAGTTCTGGTGCCTGAAGTCAATATGGGTGACGTTATGGGTGACCTCCAGGGTCGCCGTCGTGGTGAATTAAAAAGCATGGAAGCTGAAGATGGCGGTAATCAAAAAATTCGCGCCTCTGTACCTTTAGCCGAGATGTTTGGATATGCAACTGACTTGCGGTCAATGACCTCAGGTCGCGGAACCTTTAGCATGGAGTTTTCACACTATGCTGAAGTTCCCAAAAACGTGGCAGAAGCAGTAGCGCATCAGGCCGCGGGTACTAAAGGCTAATTGATTTTTACTGAATAAGAGGCAATTATCGGCCTCTTATTCCACGAGTCAATTTGTTAGCTCTTCATCCAAAATTTTATCCAGCTTAAAACTAAGCTGGATAAGCTTTCTAACCTATAGACATTTGGTATAAAGTTCGCTAATATGCTTTTAGTGGAAAGTTTAAGTCTAGTTAAAGCTAAAATTAATTATTGGTATTTTGTATAGGAGTCCTAGAAATGGCGAGAGAAAAATTCGAACGCAACAAAACTCACATCAACATTGGCACCATCGGCCACGTTGACCATGGTAAAACCACCCTGACTGCAGCCATCACCATGACCTTAGCTGCGGTAGGTGGAGCTCAAGTAAGAGGTTATGACGAGATCGACAACGCGCCCGAAGAAAAAGCGCGTGGGATCACAATTAACACTTCACACGTTGAGTATGAAACCGAAAACCGTCACTATGCTCACGTTGACTGTCCTGGTCACGCTGATTACGTGAAAAACATGATTACCGGTGCTGCTCAAATGGACGGCGCGATCTTAGTTGTGTCTGCAGCTGATGGTCCCATGCCTCAAACCCGCGAGCACATCCTGTTGGCTCGCCAGGTTGGCGTTCCTTATATCACCTGCTTCCTGAATAAAACCGATCAAGTCGATGACGAAGAGTTAATCGAACTGGTTGAAATGGAATTGCGTGAACTATTAACTGAATATGACTTCCCCGGTGATGATGTTCCCATCGCTACCGGTTCTGCTTTTAAAGCAGTTGAGCATATGGTTGCTAACCCCGCTACCAAACGTGGCGAAAATGAATGGGTTGATAAAATCTGGGCGCTGATGGACAATGTCGACAGCTATTTCCCAGACCCTGAACGCGAAATTGACAAGCCTGTATTGATGGCTGTCGAAGATGTCTTCACCATTACCGGTCGTGGCACCGTGGCGACTGGCCGTATTGAACGCGGTAAACTTAAAGTGGGCGAAGAAGTTGAAATTGTCGGAATTACCGACACCAAAAAAACAGTTGTAACCGGCGTTGAAATGTTCCGTAAAACCCTGGACGAAGGTCTAGCTGGTGATAACGTGGGCATCTTGCTACGTGGTATCAACAAAGACAATATTGAACGTGGCCAGGTTATTGCTAAGCCCGGTTCAATTCTTCCACACAACCACTTCTTAGCTCAAGTATACGTACTGAAAAAAGAAGAGGGTGGACGTCACACCCCATTCTTCACTGGTTATCGTCCCCAGTTCTATGTCAGAACAACCGACGTAACCGGCGAAGCAAACCTACCTGAAGGTGTTGAAATGGTTATGCCAGGAGACAACATCGAAATGGTAGTTAAACTCCAGAAGCCCGTCGCTATTGAAAACGGAATGCGCTTCGCGATTCGCGAAGGCGGACGTACCGTTGGAAGTGGTGTCGTTTCTACAATTCTGGAAAACATCAAGGATTAATTGAGGATAGTTAGTATGGCAGGTCAGAAAATTCGTATCAGATTGAAATCATACGATCACCGTTTGTTGGACGAGTCCGCCAGACGTATCGTAGAAACAGCGAAGCGCACGGGTGCTAATGTTTCTGGTCCCGTTCCCCTGCCGGTGAGAAAACACGTATTTTGTGTGTTGCGCTCACCTCACGTGGACAAAAAGTCCCGGGAACATTTTGAAATTCGTACCCACAAGCGGTTGTTGGACATTCTGGAACCATCTACCAAAACGGTCGATGCGCTTATGCACATTGATCTGCCTGCTGGCGTCGATATTGAGGTCAAGCTGTAAAATTACAGCTGAAGAACAAATTAAGGAGATTATCCCATGAGCACTACAGTAGGACTGATAGGCACAAAAATTGGGATGACTCATGTCTTCGACGAAGACGGGAACAGTGTGCCGGTTACGGTTATCCAGGCCGGCCCCTGTCCCGTGGTTCAGGTTAAAAAACCTGAAACCGACGGTTATACCGCTCTTCAAGTCGGTTATGAGTCAATTGCCAAGCATAAATTGAATAAGCCAAAACAGGGCCATTTCAAAAAGGCTGGTGTTCAGCCCACTCGACGCCTGACAGAGTTTCGCGTTGAAAATTTAGATGGTTTTGAAATTGGAAAAGAACTGACAGTAGATCAGTTTACGACCGGAGATTCGGTCGATGTACAGGGGAAACCCATTGGTAAAGGCTTTATGGGCGTTACCAAACGGCATCACTTTTCGCGTGGACCCATGTCTCATGGTTCCAAGTCGCATCGGGCGCCGGGTTCTATTGGTGCAGGTACTACACCTGGACGCGTCTACAAAGGTCAGAAAATGGCTGGACGTAAACCCCACCGTCAGATTACCGTGCAAAATTTGCAAGTAGTCACTATTGATGCTGAACGCAATTTGCTTTTGATCAAGGGTGCAACCCCCGGTGCAAACGGCACGGTTTTAAGAATCACGCCGAATGTGAGAGGTAAAAAGTAATATGAGTATTGAAGTTAAAAACTACTCCGGTAGCGAAATGGGAAGCGTTAGCGTTTCTGAAAAATTATTCGGTGCCGAAGTCAATGTTGATTTAATGCAGATGGCATCTGTTCGTCAATTGAACAATGCCCGCCTGGGAACCGCCTGCACCAAAACCCGTATGGAAGTACGTGGTGGTGGTCGCAAGCCCTGGAAGCAAAAAGGAACGGGCCGCGCCCGGGCCGGTAGTCGGACTTCTCCCATCTGGCGTGGGGGCGGCGTGACCTTTGGTCCTCGTCCGCGTAGTTTCGCAACTGCTTTAAATCGCAAAATGTCTGCAGGCGCTTTAGCCTCTGCTCTAAGTGCAAACCGTGAGCAAGTTATTGTGATTGATGCTGTACAATTAAATGTAGCAAAAACACGTGATTTTATCGCCTTCCTGAAAAATGTCGGTGTTGAAAAATCCAAAAGAGTACTATTGGTTTCCGAGTACAATGAGGGCCTCTTTCGTGCCAGTCGCAACCTAAAACATGTTTCTGTGGTTAATCCTCAGAACCTGGGCGTGGTTGATATTCTGGGCCACGAAACTATTTTGGTAGCCTCAGGTGCAATGGAAATCCTGGAACGGAGAATTGGCTAATGGATCCTTATAAAGTAGTAAAATTTCCTTTGGTCACCGAAAAATCCATGACATTGGGTGCTGATAATCAGTACGTCTTTGAAGTGGATACCAGCGCCAATAAAGTCGAAATTGCCAAGGCCGTTGCTGAGATTTTTAAAGTCGAAGTTGAAAAAGTTCGTACGATTAACCTCAAAGCAGAAAAACGCCCTTTTGGCTCTCGGGCTCGCAAACATCAGGCTCGTAAAAAAGCCGTTGTGACCCTTAAAGATGGTCATCAAATTGACCTCGCAATGTAAGAAAGTGATGAAACATTATGGGTATTAAAAAACTAAAACCAACGACACCTGGTCTGCGTGGCATGAGCCGCTTGACCTATGACGAGCTTACAACCAATCAACCCGAAAAATCATTGCTTGTTCCTTTGAAAAAGTCAGGTGGTCGGAACAATTCCGGTAAAATCACCATGCGTCATCGCGGGGGTGGCCATAAACGCCATTATCGCCTGATTGACTTTAAGCGTAACAAAGACAATATTCCAGCCAAAGTGGCTAGCATCGAGTATGATCCCAATCGTACCGCTAATATTGCTTTATTACACTATGCAGACGGAGAAAAACGCTACATTCTGGCCCCTGTGGGTTTACATGTGGGCGACGTGATCCTGTCTGGCACAGAAGCTGATATCAAAGTAGGACACGCAAAGGAACTCAAGGATATGCCCTTGGGTACCACCATTCATAACGTTGAACTCCAACCCGGACGGGGCGGCCAAATGGCTCGCTCAGCAGGAACTTCTGCTCAGCTTGTAGCTAAAGATGGCGTTTACGTTCAGGTCAAACTTCCCTCCGGAGAAGTTCGGATGGTTCCTCGCATTTGTCGTGCAACAATTGGTCAAATCGGCAATGTCGATGTTAAAAACGTGTCCATTGGTAAAGCCGGCCGCAAGCGTCACATGGGTCGTAGACCTCATGTTCGTGGTGTCGTAATGAACCCTTGTGATCACCCCCATGGTGGTGGTGAAGGCAAGTCCCCTGTCGGCGGTCAACCGCAGACTCCCTGGGGTAAACCAGCTATGGGCTATCGTACCCGTAAAAAAGGTAAGCCTAGCGATAAGTATATTACAACCAAGCGCATTAGCCGCAATGCCAGATAAAGGAGAAAACTGATGAGTCGCTCACTCAAAAAAGGACCTTACATCCACGAGAAACTTGAGAAAAAAATTAATCAGCTGAACGAGCGCAATGAGAAAAAGGTTATCAAAACCTGGTCTCGCGCCTCAATGATTTCCCCAGACATGCTGGGTCACACCATTGCCGTGTATAATGGCAGAAAACATGTGCCCGTCTTTGTCACCGAGAACATGGTCGGTTATCGGCTCGGGGAATTTGTACCCACCCGCTTATTTCGCGGGCATGCTGGTAACAAAGCCGCGCGCAGATAGGATTAGATTACTATGAGTCAAGAAGCTATTAAAGAAGCTATTAAAGTTCAAGCCAAAGCCAAAGGCGTCCGGATGTCTCCGTTCAAACTGCGCCGTGTGATCAATTTGATTCGCGGAATGAATGGTATGGAAGCCCTCGACAATTTACGTTATATGCCCCACAAGGCAGCTCGTATTATTGAAAAAGTCATCCACTCTGCGTTGTCTAATGCAGAAAACAATCATATGCTCGACGTAGAAGATCTTGTGATAGTTGAAGCCTATGTTGATGGTGGATCTATGCTCCGCCGGATACGTCCCCGCGCACAGGGCCGGGCTTATATGATCCGCAAACGGAACAGCCATGTCACCATCGCCGTCGGTTTAAAGAAGTAAAGAGGAACTATCATGGGTCAGAAAGTACATCCTTACGGATTTCGTCTGGGAATTACCAAAAACTGGAAAAGTCGTTGGTACTCCACTAAAAATTATCCTGAACTGATTCAGGAAGATCGCAAAATTCGTAAGCTTATTCATAGCCAACTGGCAGCAGCTGGCATTGCCGATATTGAAATTGAACGTAAATCTAACAATGTTGCTGTCACTATTTCGACAGCAAAACCAGGCATGGTCGTTGGCCGTGGCGGTAAAAACATTGAGGAACTACGCCAAAAATTATTTAAAGTGCTCGGTCGTAAAATTCAACTGAATGTTGAAGAAGTTAAATCGATCGAAAGCAACGCTCAACTGATTGCTGAGTCCTCAGCAATTCAGCTTGAAAAACGGGTTGCCTTTCGCCGCGTCATGAAACAAGCGATGCAACGCGCTATGAGTAGTGGTGCCCAGGGCATCAAAATCATGGTTGCTGGACGTCTCGGTGGTGCTGAAATTGCACGTACCGAATGGCTACGCGAAGGCCGCATCCCCCTGCATACCTTACGTGCCGATATTGAGTATGGTTTCTACGAAGCCAAAACCGTCTTCGGCATCATTGGTGTTAAAGTCTGGATTTACAAAGGTGAAATCCTGAAAAAAGAAGAGATAAAAGAGGCAACTAACCATGCTAATGCCTAAACGAACCAAGTTTAGAAAGCAGCAACGAGGTCGCATGAAGGGTCATGAAACCCGCGGCACCAATGTTGACTTTGGTGAATTTGGTCTACAAGGTCTTGAACCCCATTGGCTAACCTCTCGTCAAATTGAAGCTGCTCGTCGTGCCATGACTCGTAGTATTCGTCGTGGTGGTAAAGTTTTTATCCGGATTTTCCCGGACAAACCTGTCACCGCTCACCCGGCTGAAACCCGTATGGGTAAAGGCAAAGGTTCACCTGAGTATTGGGTAGCCGTTGTCAAGCCTGGTCGAATTTTATTTGAAATCAAAGGCGTCACTGAAGAAGTGGCCCGTAAAGCCATGCGTTTGGCTGCAGCCAAGTTACCTATCAAAACCCGTTTCGCTATACGGGGAGAGCAAGAAGGAGAAGCCTAATGTCTAGAAAACAAGATCTAGCTCGTATGCGCGAACTCTCTGAACAAGAATTACTGGATGAAGTCAAAGAAGCCAAAAGTGAATTATTTAACTTAAAGTTTCAATGGGCAGCTACCCGCCAACTTTCTAACCCAGCTCGTCTTGGCGTTCTGCGCAAAAAAGTAGCCCGTGTACATACTGTACTTCGGGAACGTGAGAATCAAGGAGAAGCGGTACATGTCTAAACGCGTATTGCAAGGCAAAGTGGTGAGTGCCAAAATGCAAAAGACTCGGATTGCGGAAGTCGAACGCTTTCCAACTCACCCGATTTATAAAAAAGTTCAGTCCCAACGTAAACGCTATAAATTTCATGATGAAAATGAAGTAGCTAAAGAAGGCGACATCGTCAAGATTGTTGAATGTCGTCCTCTCAGTCGGGACAAGCACTTCCGTTTACTGGAAGTCGTTGATAGCGCCAAGTTTTAAGAAGTAGGTTTATATATGATTCAGAAAGAAAGTCGTCTGTCAGTTGCAGACAATACAGGAGCCAAAGAATTGCTCTGTATTGATATTCTGGGCAGCTCTAACCGTTCTTATGCTGGCGTGGGTGATGTGATCAAAGCTTCTGTTAAAGAAGCCACACCAAACATGCCAGTCAAAAAAAAGCAGGTGGTTCGTGCGGTAATCGTTCGTACCAAGCATTCTGTGCACCGTAAAGATGGATCTCGTATCCGCTTTGACGAAAATGCAGCAGTCATTATTAATGATACGGACAATCCTGTTGGGACCCGTGTTTTTGGACCTGTAGCTCGTGAACTTCGCGAGCGGAATTTCATGAAAATTGTTTCATTAGCACCGGAGGTACTGTAATGGGCATTCGTCCGAAAGACCAGAAACAGCACCGTCGCCTGGGTATCAAAAAAGGCGACACTGTTGTGATCGTTTCAGGTCGTAAACAGGAAGATGGTGGTGATCTCGGCAAGGTGGGTGAAGTCTTGCGCGTGATCCCTAAAAAAGATCGTCTGGTTGTTAAGGATGTGAATATTCGCACCCGTCACCAGAAGCCCCAAATGCAGGGTCAAAAAGGATCTTTGGTTAAATCCGAAGCTCCTATTCATCGCTCTCGGGTGATGTTATATGATCCAGCAGAAAAAAAAGGCGTTCGTATCCGTCACAAAGTTGAAAACGGCACTAAAATGCGCGTTTCTCATCGCAGTGGCGAATCCCTCGACGCCTAAATTAACCACGCCGTAAAATATTAAGGAGATTAAGTATGGTCGCACAAAAGATGTCACCAAGACTTAAGCAAAAGTATCAGCAGGATGTTATTCCCGCCTTACAACAAGAGTTTGCTTATTCTAACATCATGCAGATTCCCAAACTGGACAAAATTGTTATCAGTATGGGTCTCGGAGAATATATCCAAAACCACAAAGCTTTAGACGCTGCTCAAAGTGACCTGGCTAAAATTGCAGGTCAAAAACCCATTGTAATTAAAGCCAAAAAGTCTATCGCCAACTTCAAACTTCGTGAAGGTATGCCCAACGGTTTAAAAGTAACCTTACGCGGACAACAAATGTATGAGTTCCTCGATCGTCTTTTGACAATAGCACTGCCTCGCATTCGCGATTTCCGCGGTGTTTCTGACAAAGCTTTCGATCGTCGTGGGAATTATACAATTGGTCTGAAAGAACAGTTGATCTTTCCTGAGATTGACTATGATAAAATTGATAAGGTTCGCGGTATGAACATTACTTTTGTCACTACCGCAAACACCGATAAAGAAGCCTACGCGCTTCTCAAAAACTTTGGAATGCCTTTTCGCAAATAGGAGATACTAATGGCAAAAAAATCCATGATCGTAAAATCTAAGCGCGAACCTAAATATAAGGTTCGCCAACACAACCGCTGTAGCCGTTGTGGTCGGCCCAAAGCATACTATCGCTTTTTTGGCCTCTGCCGCATTTGTTTGCGGGAATATGCACACCGTGGTTTATTACCCGGCGTGAAGAAGTCTAGCTGGTAAGGAGAATCTCAAAATGGTAAATGATCCCATTAGTGATATGCTGACCCAGATTCGGAATGCTCTGATGCTAAATAAAGAATCTGTTGAGTTTCCACATTCAAAAATGAAGCGTGAGATCTCTCGTGTTCTTAAAGAGAACGGGTATATCTCTGATTATTTGGAAGTCAGCGATGACAAATTTAAAAAAATCAAACTGATCCTTAAGTATCACCGTGGTAAAGGTGTTATCCAGGGCCTCAAGCGCGTTAGCCGCCCTGGTCGCCGGATGTATACACAAAAGGCAACGATGCCTTATGTTATGGGTGGCCTTGGAATTGCCATTATATCTTCTTCCCACGGAATTATTACGGGACAACAGGCCCGTCGTCTGAATGCAGGCGGTGAAGTCCTGTGTCACATCTGGTAGGAAACATATAATGTCAAGAATTGGTAAAAAACCCATAGTTCTGGAAAAAGCAAACATCACCATCGTCGATAACCATATTACGGTTAAAGGCCCAAAAGGTGAGTTAAGCCGTACGATTCCAGGCCTGATCACAGTTGAAGTCACCGAAGGCGAAGCGCATGTTAAGCGCGCCAACGATAGCAAACAAGCCCGCTCTTTGCACGGCTTGATGCGTTCATTGGTCGCCAATATGGTAGAAGGCGTTAATACCGGCTTCTCCAAGTCTCTGGAATTGGTTGGCGTTGGTTATAAAGCTAGCGTTAAAGGCAATATACTCGTTTTGAACGTTGGTTATTCGCACCCTGTAGAAATGCCTGCACCTGAAGGCGTCACGGTCGAAACCGAAGGGGCTACCAAAGTTCATATTAAAGGAATCGACAAGGCTGAAATCGGCAATTATGCCGCTAAAATCCGCGCGATCCGCAAACCTGAGCCTTACAAAGGCAAGGGTATCAAATATGCTGGCGAAGTAATTCGTAGAAAAGCCGGCAAGGCGAAATAACGGAGACTTAAGATGAGAATAGCTATAAATAAAAACGCTGAGCGAAAGTTTCGTCACAAGCGTCTACGCAAACATGTTGCGGGTACAAGCGAGCGTCCACGTCTGGCCGTTTATCGTTCTCACCAGCACATTTATGCGCAAATTATTGATGACGTACAAGGCCATACATTGGCATCGGCATCAACTCTGGAACCTGAAGTTCGTCAGAGTGGTTCCTATTTTGGAAATGCTGATGCTGCCAAAGCAATCGGCGAACGCATTGCCAAAAAAGCCCGTGAAAAAGGGATTGAGAAAGTCGTTTTTGATCGCGGTGGAAACAGATACCATGGTCGTGTTGCTGCTTTAGCTGATGCTGCACGTGAACACGGATTGGAATTTTAAGGAGAAACCCATGGCCAAAAGAAATCAACAACAAGATCCTGATGCGGCGCAATGGACGGAAAAAGTCGTTCAAGTTCGCCGTGTAACCAAGGTTGTTAAAGGTGGTAAGCGCTTAAGCTTCCGCGTTATTACAATCGTGGGTGATGGCGAAGGCCAGGTTGGCGTTGGCGTTGGTAAATCCAGCGACGTCGTCGGTGCGATCCAAAAAGGAATGGCCGATGCCCGCAAAAACCTGATCAAAGTCCCTATCATTAACACCACTATTCCTCACCCAGTAACTCTGCGTGTTGGTGCAGCCAAAGTTTTGGTTAAACCAGCTAAGCAAGGTACCGGTGTAATTGCGGGTGGTGCTGTTCGTATCGTTTTGGAAGCCTGTGGCATCAAAAACGCAACTGCAAAATGCCTGGGATCACAATCACCTTTAAACAATGCACGTGCGGTGATAGAGGCTCTACGTAGTCTTCACACCGTAGAAGAAATTGCCGAAGCTCGTGGACTGGGAATCAAAGAAGTCCTGTCTGGGCCTGTGGTATAAAGGGTAAATAAATGAAATTAGACGAACTCAAACGGAATTTTAAGCGCCCCAAACGCAAGCGTAAAGCACGCGGCATGGGCTCTGGCAACGGTAAAACCGCAGGTCGTGGTCACCGTGGTCAAGGTCAGCGCTCTGGACCCCATAAAAAATCTGGATTTGAAGGCGGCCAAATGCCCCTTTATCGCCGGATTCCCAAGAAGAAACACTTCCTGGTACCCAATCGCTCTGAATGGGCCATCATTAACGTCGGTCGTTTGAACCTGTTATTTGAAGCAGGCGCAAACGTTGATTTTTCAGCTCTGGCTGAAAGAGCCGGTGTCATTGATGATCGCACTGACGGTCTGCGCGTCCTGGGCCAGGGTGAGTTGAAAATTGCACTGCATGTCACAGCTCACCACGTCACCCCCTCTGCCAAAGCGAAAATCGAAGCAGCTGGTGGTAGCGTTCAACTGGTAGGCGCTTAAGCTTCATGAAACGCGATCAAGCACTTCGCCCAGAGGTTCTTGCCGAATTATGGCAAGCCTCTGGGCTTAAGTTTAAACTCCTCTTCACCCTCGGTATGATTCTGGTGATCCGTTTTGGAACCCAGATTCCCATCTATGGTTTTAATAATGAAGCCATAGCTAAAATGTTTTCTGACGGGACATTATTAGGCCTGATCGATTTATTTGCTGGTGGCGCTTTAGCCAAATTCTCCATTCTCGCAATGGGGATTTTGCCGTATATTAACGCCTCGATTATCATGCAATTAATGACCTCTGCCGTTCCCAAATTGGAAGAAATGCAAAAAGAAGGTGGAGAAGCCGGGCGAAGGCAATTGGCGCAAATTACGCGCTATTTAACAATTATCCTGGCTGCTGTACAATCCTTCGGAATCACCACTTCACTCTGGCGCAGCAACGCAGTTGTTGCTCACCCGGCTGCCGGTGACTTCCCTCTTTTCTTTGTACTCAACACCTCGTTAATTATGGTCGCTGGCGCTGTGCTCGTGATGTGGATTGGTGAACAGATGACCGAACATGGTATCGGCAACGGTGCTTCTTTACTGATTTTCATCGGTATTGTCGGCGGTATGCCCACTTATATCCGCAATACTTTTGAGTTCGCTCAAAAACAAAACGCCTGGTTTGCAGTGGCTATCACCGTTCTCGCTTACCTATTACTGATTGTAGCTGTTGTGTATGTCTCAGAAGGCGCACGCAAGATACCGGTGCAATCAGCCAAACGTCAAGTTGGTAACCGTGTTTATGGGGGGCGGGCAACGTATATGCCTTTCCGTCTTAATCAAGGCGGCGTGATGCCAATCATTTTTGCTTCTTCTGTCTTGTTCTTTCCAGCCACGTTGCAGCAATTTGCTCCCAATATTGGCTTCTTAAAAACAATGACAACTTTTCTTTCAAGCCAGCCTGGTTACGGCATATTCTTTGTGACTTTGATTTTCTTTTTCACATTTTTCTATGCGTCCATGATTTTGAACCCACAAGAAATTGCGGCAAATCTCAAACGTTATGGTTCGTATATTCCAGGTTACCGCCCAGGTAGACCCACGGCTGAATACTTAGAAAAAATCTTAAGCCGCCTCACCTTCTGTGGTGCGATCTTTCTTTCACTCATCGTATTGTTCCCGATGATCGTTGTCGAAATCACTGGTGTCACCACCTTACAACGGATTGGTTCAACGGCTATCTTAATTATGGTCGGTGTTGCGATTGATCTCTTTAATCAATTGCAAACGCATCTATTAGCAAGACAGTATGAAGGGTTTACAACATGAGTGGAGTACACGTCATATTTTTGGGAGCACCCGGAGCTGGTAAAGGTACACAAGCCAAACGGATTGCTGAGCATTACCAGGCCGCACATATCTCGACTGGAGATATTTTGCGGGAAGCCAAACGCAACGAGACTGAGCTGGGCTTAAAAGCCAAAGCTTATATGGATCGTGGAGATCTGGTCCCAGACGCATTAATCATTGATATGATTCGTGAAAAAATGTCTGAGTCTAGCTTTCCTGCTAATTGGTTAATGGACGGTTTCCCCAGAACCTTGCCTCAAGCTGAAGCTTTTGATCTATTGCTAAAAGGCCTGAATCTGGAGTTGACGCGTGTTTTAAACATTGATGTTCCCATGGACTTGTTGTTGGACCGCTTAACCCAACGACGGACCTGTCGCAAAACGGGTGAGATATTCAACCTCAAGTTCAATCCACCTGACAAGCCTGAAGATTACGATTTGTATCAACGTGAAGATGATAAAGAAGAAGCGGTCCAAAATCGCTTAACTGTTTATCAACGGGATACTGAGCCTTTGATCCAATATTATCGGCAGCAAGGTAAGTTGGTCGATATCTCTGGAGATCAAAATGTTGAAAAAGTCACTGAAGATATTTTCCAGGTGATTAAGCAAAATAACCTTTAAATAAGTTTAGGAATTGGCTATATTGTAGAGATACGGTATAGTCAATTTTTTTGCCTATTTTCAAACTCAAGCTAATAAAAGGTTTCTCTATGTCGGCATTAGGTTCCGTGATTGATATTTTACTTGTCGATGATGAGCAGGATTTTTTAGAAGAAGTTACCGATGCTCTCAAATACCAACGCCTGATCCCTTATCAATTGAATATTGTAGGTCAGGCTGATACTGGGGAAAAGGCCCTGGAGATGGCTCGCAATTTACAACCTGATTTGATCATTATGGATTTAGTCATGCCGGGCTTAGATGGGCTAGAAATAGCGAAAATTCTTTTACCCGAGTTACCTCAGGCCAAAGTCTTGATTCTGTCATCACACCTGGATTTTAAAGATGTGCATTCTGTCGTTCAGGCTGGTGTAAGGGGCTATTTGCTCAAAGGAAATATTATGGAGTTAATCCGAGGCATTGAAAAAGTCTATCGTGATGAGCCTGTCTTTCCACAGGAAGTAATTCACTCTCTGTTTCGTCAACAATTCACTAAAAAACTGTCTAAAATCAAGTTAAAACCAAAAAAAACCGCACAAACAGAGCTTTTATCTGGTCGGGAAAAAGAAATTTTAAGCCTGAGTCAATCAGGCTATAGCAGAGGAGATATTGCCGATAAACTGCAATTAAGTTTATCTACTGTACGCACCTATCTTAGTCGAATAGACAATAAAACTTAATCTACGACTTCTTTTTTGTCAGTATCTGGACTCTCGTCTGCAGAGTCGCTATCTAAATTATTCATCCAGAGATTGATTAATTGATCTTTCTCACGCTTCTTATCAGCATCACTTTTTTTGGCGGGTATTTTTTTTTCTTCGCTCATTATTCTTCCTCAAACTGTAAGATAATTTCACCGGCACGGTAAGCATCTAAAAATAAAACCAGGGCAGCTTCAATCTGATTGATCTCATTCAAACTGAAAGTATCGGATAAATGTTGTCTCCGCTGCAGGGCCAGTTCATAGAAGTATTCAAAGCCCTCTTCTACAATTTTAGCCAATAAATCAGCTTCGAGCTCTAGATACTCACATTCAATTTGGTGACAGGGCTCAGGCAACATAGGGCATAAAACTTCTGAGCGAAAACGTTGATCGTAATAGTGATCAATTTTGGCATACAAAATTTGGATTTGATCCTCAGCCAGTCCTTTGGCCTGTAATTCTGGAAGAGTCAAATTACGTAGGGAATTGATCACGGTCAAATTTAAGTCACTTAATAAGGCTTCCAGATCAGTCTGAAGATTGAGGTTTTCGATATATTCCATTTACTTATTACCCAATTTAACCCGTGGATCAACGACCGCATAAGAAATATCAGTCAGTAAATTGGCCAATACTATCACTGTCGAAGTAAACAAGACCGTACCAAGTACCATTGGGATATCTTTTTGGCGTAAGGCCTGAACTGCCAAACGCCCTAAACCCGGCCAGGCAAAAACCGTCTCAGTCACAACAGCACCACCCATTAAGAAGGCGAGATCCATTCCGACATAAGTAATCACCGGAATCAGCGCATTTCGCAAGGCGTGCTTTAAGATCACCACCCGCTCTGACAATCCTTTGGCACGAGCCATGCGAATATAGTCCTGACGCACAACCTCTAGCATTGTAGAGCGCGTTAAACGGGCCACAATAGCAACGCCTCTAACGCCCAGAACGGTTGCCGGCAATATAAGATAGCCGATATAGGGGAAAAATCCTGCCGAAATGGTTTCTAGCGGATTCATAGGGAATAAGCGGAAATTATAAATAAAGACATAGAGCACGATCATACCGACCCAGAAATTGGGAGCCGAAACCCCTGCAATAGCGCCGATCATCACCGTTCGATCCAGCAGGGTTCGCTGCTTAATCGCCGAGATGATGCCCACGGGAATACCGATCAGAGTCATAATAATCACTGACAAGACAGCCAGGGCCAGGGTATGGGGGAAAGCATCCATGATTGCTGCATTGACCGAGCGGCGAGTTTGAAAGCTCTTGCCCAGATCACCCTGTACGACATCGCCTAGATAACGGCCATATTGAATATAGAGAGGTTGATCCAAATTGAGTTGCTTTTCAATTGCAGCGCGAGTCACTTCATCCGATTTTTCGCCCATAATGGTAGCGACCGGATCGCCCGGCACGATATAGAGCAAAGCGAAGGTAATCGTAAAAATCCCCAACAATGTCACGGGGATCAAGAGTAAGCGCTTAACAATATACTCAAACATGGCTAGCCTCCAGGCTGTCGATATAAGTTAGAGCCGACTGAAGTCGTGACAGACAGCGCTCACGACCCAGCAAAAGCATACTGGTCTGTAAGTCCGCTCCAAAAGTTCTCCCTGAGAGTGCTGCGCGAATCGGCCACATAATTTGTTTCATTTTAAAAGGCTGCTCGGTTTTGAGTGATTCGAAGACATCATGTATCTCCTCTAAGACCCAGGGGCCACTTTGCAGCTTTTCACTCAAAGCTTTTAAAACTGGCGTTGCCGATTCCATGCTCAGGGCTTTATTGACTTGCTCAGCTTGCAAGACCAAGTCAGCTTCAATTAAAAAATCGGCTTGCTCAAAATAATCAGGCAAAACAACCAGTTTGTCCTGGACCAAAGCCACACTTTGCTGCCACCAATCGTCAGACTGCTGGCTTAAATCAAAACCTTTGGTTTCAAGTGAGGGGCGCAAACGCTGCCACAAATCCGCAGGGGATAAGCGACGAATCCATTGGCCATTGACCCATTTGAGCTTTTCGATATCAAAGACAGCACCACTCTTGCCGAGATCAGCCAGGTCAAAGACCTCAGTCAATTCGCTGAGGGAATAAATCTCTTGTTCTCCCGGTGCTGACCAGCCCAGTAAAGCGAGGTAATTCACCAGAGCTTCGGGGAGATAGCCCTGCTCTAGATAATCTCCTACCGCTGTGGCACCATGACGCTTGGAGAGCTTGGAGCGATCGGGTGCTAACATCATGGCTGTATGACCAAAAGCAGGCGGCTGAGCGCAAAAAGCCTGATAAATTAATATTTGTTTGGGCGTATTAGAGATATGATCTTCGCCGCGTAAAACATGGCTGATCTTCATTTCCAGATCATCCACCACCACAGCAAAATTGTAGAGTGGTGATAAATCCTGACGGGCCACAATAAAATCCCCAATTAAGCCCGTGTCTACGGTGACAGTACCACGGACTAAATCGTCGAAACTCAGATTTTGTATAGCACTTCTGAGACGATAAACCCACTTATGCTGCGACGCTTTTTCAGCTTGCTGCTCAGGGGTTAGGCTAGCACATTGACGGCTATAAACATAGGTGCTGCCGGCAGCTTCAGCCGTTTGACGCTCAACACTCAACTGATCCGGGGTGCAATAGCAAGGGTAAATCTTGTCCTGACCCAATAAGCTTTGTAAGCTATTTTTATAAATATCTAAGCGTTCTGACTGGGAGTAAGGCCCATATTCTCCACCCACCTGAGGACCCTCGTCCCAGTTCAGGCCAAGGTCTTTTAAACCGTTCAAAATATTTTCTGTGAACTCTGCTTTAGATCGCTCACGATCGGTATCTTCAACGCGTAAGATAAAGCGGCCCTGTTGGCGACGGGCAAAAAGATAGTTTAATAATGCAGTGCGGGTCGTGCCAATATGTAAATTACCGGTGGGGGAAGGAGCGATGCGTACGCGAACAGTCATAAATGTAAGTGGCTTTCGCTTGATAGAAAGCCGCCTCCTCGGACATAGATTATGCTAATCATTAAAGCATGTTTAGCCGTCTCAGCCAAGCAGTACAGGCCTTAGACATGCTTTTGAAGCCAGAAACTAAGCATCGGAAAAAAGAGCTTTGGCTCTCTTTTTTCAAACTCAGCCCAATGTGACAATGATTGCTGGCTAACCCCTGGGAAATAAAATTCAAATCGAGAGTAGACCTGGGGATCCCAAAATTCAAAGCCTATCAATTTTAGCGGGTAAGTCTCAAGCCAGTTTTGAATATCTGAAATTTGATAAAATCGCTCTCTGGGATTCCAAAAGAGATCCTGCAAGCCGCTGGCATTATAAAAATCAAAAAACCCCAGAATTTGTTGCGCATCAGGAGAGTCGCTGCTTTGAATCTGAGTTCTAAGCAGGCGTAAATTATCTACATTATTTTGCAAAGGAATGGAAAACAAGCGCCTTAACTCATTAACCCAGTGCTGGCGAGCATGTGAGTAAACAGCAAGTTTAAGCAAAGCACCTGGCGCTAGCAAACGGATTAAATGACTCAGTCCGGCCTCAGGATCCGGCAAATGGTGCAAGACTCCTACTGCTTCAATCAAATCATAAGCTGACTCCCCTTGATGCCGATTCAAATCTTCAAGGCGCCAGTCAATTTTCTGATCTAAACCTTGTTTTTGGGCTTGCAGCTGCCCATAAGCCAAACTGGTAACACTGAGATCAAGAGCAGTGATCTGAGCATCAGGCTCAGCCTGACGATAATACAAAACTTGACGACCACTGCCCGAACCAGCAATCAATATCCGTTGCGGTCGGGGTAGCTGTTGCGTCTCCAGGAGCGGGAATAGAGCGGCCATATGTTCTGCCAAGCCCACAATTGCCAGTCTATCCACAGCCAGCCAACGTGGATAAGGATAAGGTTCATAAAATTCGCTGAGCGCCTGGTCGTCAGGCAAACGGATGGCTTGCTCCCTCAACCGTCGCGCCAATTGATTTTGTTGCTGTGGTGCTTGTACCAAAAGCTGATATAAATCAGGGTAAGGCGCTAAACAGGCGATCTCCTCATTAGACAAGGGCGCATGATAGGCCAATGCGATCAGATGCTGATCAACACTTTGTAGACTTAAGGCTTGCTGCTCATCAGCAGCAATAGCCCAGATATATTGATTATTTGCAGCTTGTTGAATCAATGCTAACAAGAGTTGAGGAGGATCTTGTGAGCGCAAGTCAGAATTGAGCAGATACTCCCGGCGCCAGGAGCACAAAAGCAACTCTAGCCCAGTATCGGTTATGACCCCCCGTTTTAAGCCCGTGATCAGCAAGTTCTCGATCACCGGCTTCTTGCTCAGATACAATACTAGCTCAGGCAAAGAGAGGCCTGGTCGAGCCTGCAGATAGGCTTTTATCAAAGACTGCAGCCAGGGCATCACAAATTGAATGCAGCCGGCATATTCAGGCAAGAGGCTATTTAATTGATCGCAAAGGACCCGATTCCAGCTTTGAGGCAAAGGAATCAAGGGAGTCTCATTTAATAAATGTAACAACTCCATCTCTAAGGCGGGTGTACGCGTTTGCGTCAAGCCTTCCAGACAAATACCCAGCGCCTGACCTGGCGGGCCTCCCTGAGCCAGACAGCGGGCAATACGCTCCAAAATACGCTCAGTCTGCATCGAGCAAATAATGGCTTTGGATCGTCTGGGTCAATTGTTGATAGGCCTGCTTACTGCTCAGACAACGCACATCATATGGCACCGCTGGGCGGGATTTAAAACGATAAAAGTGCTCTCGCTGCTCAGCAGGCAGCAGATGAAAAGCCGTGTTGCGCTGATGAACTTGATGCTCGCCCCAGGCATCCAATAAAAAATGCAATTGTTTGCCTTCACCAATGGCCCGTTCGCCAAAATCAAGGTCTTCTCCACCCCAACCCTGAAAGCGCGCATCAAAGCCATTCACTTGAAAAAAAGTCTGACGATGAATCGCAAAATTCCCACTATAAGCACATTCATGGGCAGAAAGAAACACTTTGTCCGTCGCTCTTAAGTGTCCGTCTTTCCAGTTAAAGCGTTTATCTAGCCAATTGACCTTAACTTCAGGGAACCAGACAGAAGGGCTTTCGAAAACCGTGCCGACATAACCATAAAGCAGATAATCTGGCGTCGGGCTCAAAAAATAGCAATAAGCAGCCACAGCATTCGGGTTCAACAAAATATCACTGTCGATAAACAGCAACAGGGGATAAACAGCTAATTCGGCGCCTCGATTGCGAGAACGCGCGGGCGAAGCATCATTGAAGCGATGCTCATAACGTAGTCGCAGCCGAGAGCGATATTCCGCTACCACTTGCTCGGCCCCTTCAGAGCCATCATCGATCACCAAAACTTCAAATTCAATTTGACTCTGGCGACACAACGAGTTCAGACAGCGCTCCAATTGGGGCTCACGTTTTGGAGAAGTGCTGATAATGACAGAGATCAGCGCTTGAGCTCCCTCACTGAAGGTCTTTCAATTGACCCTGTAGATCCGCCACAATTTTACTGGCATTGGCGCTGGCCTTGCTATTGTTTGTCAATGACTGAAAACGCTTGAAATCGCTAATCGCACGGGTAAGCATATCTATCCGAAAGAATTTCACACCCCGAGTCGCGTAATCTTTTTGAGTCGAGACATCTTCGAGCATGGCTGGAATAAACTCTGGACTTAGCTTCAATTCAGAGAGACGATAGAAGGCAACACCCAGATCATAATAGACCGGTGCATAATCTTCTTTTTTGTGGATGGAAATTTGGTAGGCTTTGACTGCATTCAGAATATTTCTGAATTTATCATCATTTTTTTTACGCTTGCTCAGGTCTGTTAAATTGGCATAGCCATCCCATTTAAAGTCAATGGTCATCCCTTTGCGAAAAAAAGCATTGCCCAGATTATAATAAGCTTCTTCATCAGTCAAACCACGATTGATCGCTTCTTTGAGATGCGAAATCGCCTGATCATAATTTTCGGTCAGAATATAAGAAGTACCCAGATTAAAATGCAGCCGTGGCAATTGCATACCCAAACGCAAAGCCTGCTCAAACTCCAGTTTGGCATCATCTACCATGCGCATATCGGACTTGGCTTTGCGGGTTGCTTCTTTGTATAAAGCTGTGCCCAGGGCAAAATGATACAGTGGATTGCCCGGATCTAGTTTAACGGCAGACTTATACGGATCAATCGCTTTTTTAGCTTTATTGTCTCGAAAGTAGAGATTTCCCAATTGGAAGTGCGGATCAGCATAATCTTCATCAATCACAATCGCAGCTTCAAATGCTTTGACAGCTTTTTTGTCATCTTGAAAGCGCAAGTGGCGCATCGCTAGCGTGTATTGGCGACCCGCCTGGGGATCAATCCGCAACACGTCCCAGTAATCATTCAAAGCTTGTTGAAATTGACGACGCTCGGCAAAATAATCTCCACGCAAGACGTGGTCAGAACCATAACTGGGATTAAGTAAACGCACCGCAATTTGATAGTTTTCTACTGCCCGATCCAATTGGCCCATTTTGCGATAGGCATTACCCAGACCAATATAGGTCGGATAATAATCCGGATTAATCGTTTTGGCGGCAAAAAACTCGTCAATCGCTCCCTGAATTTGATTTTCGACCAGCAACTTATTGCCTTCTTCAACGTGACGCGCATAAAAACGCGGCAATTGCATCGGGGTTGCACTGGACTCCGGCTCGGCTTCCCGACGGAGTTGCGCTGTTGCTGGCGAAATACTGCTCACAAGAGCAGCAAAAACAAGAATCGATATCAAACGGTGCTTTTTCATGTGTACTCACTTACCTCTAAGACTTCGGCCCATTCTTATTATAGGCAGTTTTGTCTAAATAGGCAATTTTTGACCTGGCAATAGCAAAAGGAACCCATGCTTAGATAGGCTTAAAATACAAAGAAGCTTACAATAAAGTACTCAATACATTCGCAAAGGCGAGCTCGGATTGGGCTTTAGCCAATTGGGGCGAGTCACCAGGCGGGGCCTGAGCCAGTTGCGTCTGAGCCGACTGAATCGCCGCCGTAATTTGAGAAGAGGCTTGTTCAAGCTGTTGGGTTTGCAAGGATTCTTGATTGAGCTGCATTTCCTGGATCGCTTGTTCTGCCTTTTGCATTTGGGGCAAAGTCTTTTTATAAAAGTCTTCTTTGTTTTGCTCCATCATCTCGCGAGCCCGATCAAGAGACTGTTGTAGCATATCCAGCATTTGTTGAACATTTTTATCTTCTTGTTCCCGCACATAGTCCAGCAGTTTTAAGACGGCTGGATCTGAATAGACTGATTCCCCTTGTTCACGGAAAGCATTCTGTAGGCTTTCTAAGTGCTGGCTTGAAGAGCGCTCATTGCCCTCTGAAGCCTGGGCTGAGTGACTTGATGAAGACTGAGTCGCTGAGCTTTCTTCTGCAGCAGGTTCAGTCGGCTGTTCTGGCGAGGATTCAACGGGCTCGCCAAACTGCACACTATTTGCTTCGGAATCGTGGCGCTTGGGTGCCTGAGCCTCAGCTTGGTCGCCTTGTTCCAGCGAACTGGGCGTTTTTTCTGCTTGTGTTTCTGGGGCGGGCTTTGTTTCAACCGAGCGCTGTTGCATAGAATCCGTTGCAGGTAGAGCCGTCGGATCGGGAGGAGAAGAAGAATTCAGTTTCATCGCTTAGTCCTTTCGTGATGCATGTACCTTATATATACCCGCTGATCGCCTTTCTAAACCAAATTTTTAAATTTTGATTTATTAAGCAAATTTGGAGTGCAATAGCATCGGAACAGCGGCACTGTCAAGATCAGCGGGATCATTAAGATTGTTTTGATCAGATTAAGCCAGCTTTTGATTACAAAATAAACGTTAAATAATGGTTTTTTGCCGCAAGTTTTCCTGGCCCCGACCCTATAGTTATTATGTAAAGATTAAAGCAGTTAACCACAAGTTAACCTTGACTCAAATATTAATAGACAGATAACTAGACAGAACACGAAAGTGTGGAGGACATTCAAAATGGGCATGAACAGAGTTTCTAACAGTAACAACAATAACTTCGACCTCGCTAAAATGAAAAGCACCAAAACTCAGGCCGCCGCCAAAGTAGGCGCTGCTGCCGGAGCTGCTGCTGGCGCCGCCGCTGCAGGTGTTAAAGGTGGCGCTAAAGCCTCCAAAAATGAAGACATTCTCAAGCTGAGCGCCGTTGCTGGACAAGCCAGTGATGCTCCTCAAGTTAATTTAGACTCAGCACAACCTCTTCCTAAGGTAACTCACACCGCTGCACTGATAGGCGCTGCTGCATTATTACCCCCTGGACTCCGTGAAGGCGCCGTGATCGCCTTGATGACCGAAAAACTGGTAAACCAAATGTTTGAGCAATTTCAGCAACCCAAAAAAGCTGAATAAATAGATTTCAAAGAAGGAACCTGGAAGCTTGAGCGATCATAACCCAATAGTCATTAACCTTGACGAAGGCAAGCCAGCTGTTGTCCAACAAGTCACCGAAATTTTAAAACGTTATTCTGTCTATGTAAAGGAGAGCGACATCACGCTCTCTTTTATTTTGCGTAAATCAGGTGAAAAAGATCGAGAATTCAGTTATAATTTTACTCAGGATGGATACGAGCACTCTGAAAAAGAAGTGGTATTCCCTGTTGTGGTTCAGGAAATTCTGAAAAAAGAATTCCCGCCTCACATTGCTTCGAATCAAAACTTGATCAAACATGTGATGCATGATCTAGAGCAGGATCCGTATTGGTCCAATAATGTGGTCAAATTGCTGGAAGCGATTCAGACACATAGCCAATAAGTTTTGCATAGGGAGATCATGACATGACATTTATACCGATTTCAAACTCTGCGCCAATGCAGGCTGAAGTAGCCAAGCAAATGGGCCAAAGCCAAATCAAAGAGAGCACCAATCTCAAAGTCACCCCCACATCAGAACAGACCATTCAAGGCAATCCCTACGGCAAAGACGGCATGCAACTGACCGGCGAGAAATACAACGCCCTCTCGACTATTCTTCCCAATGCTGAGCTGGAAAAATCCCGACGTGAGCTCAAAGAC
>JBBKWI010000180.1:0-10825 GCA_037968875.1 Candidatus Sericytochromatia bacterium
GGATAACCCCGCTCTGAGATTGCTTTTGGGGGCTATACAAGACTCGGCTTTACTGCTACATTTAGAATTGAGATTTTGCCAGGAGCATACAATGCCTAAAAATTATTTATTGACGTCCACTTGTTTGCCTGTTTTCTTGGCAGGATCTTTATTATTGAGCTGCACAAACCCGGTTCCGACGCCGGCTCTCGTCCCAGTTCGCCAAATACAGCAATCTCAAGCCAGTCAAGAGTCTCTGACTCAGCCTTCGGCCCAGATTCAGCGTTCCCCCTCAGGTGCGTTGCAATTTGCGATTAACTACCCCTTGTCCGCTGCAGACGACAAATCCTTTCAGACTCAGGCTTTAAACTACCCTGATTTTACGCGCTTTCAGGTGTCGATTATAGGCATTGGGCTCACGCTCCCGCTCTACCCGGCAACAGCCAATAGCGCACAAAATAACACCTTGCCCGCTCTCTGTGATAGCAGCAGTTGCAGCCTACAAACCCAAATAAATAATGTACCTTCCGGCGAAAACCGCGTGGCTTTGATCACGGCCTATAACAGTGCCGGGCAAGCGATTGTGGGCTCCACTCTGGCGGCTGCCTTTGCGGTACCGATTGACCCCACCGAAACCATCACCGTCAGGCTCTCTTATCTCTCAACGCCGGTCGGTCAAATTGTGCAAAGTCTGTTAGACGATGGCGCCAATCTGCTGGCCAGTCAATTGGATCCCCAGGCTCTGCAAAATTTTATTATTCAATTGACGGGCGCTACTGGCACTTACCCTGATTTTAGCTATACGAAACCACCGACGCTGATCGATCTGCCTAAACTGGTCACGGATATCAAAACCAATCAGGGTAATCTGAGCGCTCTTAACGCAGCCAATCCAGATTATTTCAAAGCCGGTGCTGTGATCACGGGCTCGATCTCCGGCCTGGTTAACGGAAACAAAGTCAAACTGCGTCTGACCGATCCCACCAGCCCGGCACTGGTGGTCGGTAATGGCAACTTTTCTTTTGCAAATGTTCCGCCTGGGGATTGGAAAGTGATTTTAGACAATACCCAGGGGTATCAGGTGACGAATCCGCCAGGCAATGTTAGCCTCACGGCCAATCAAACCCTGGCGCTTCCGGCGATTACTCTTACACAGCAGCTTAACGCCGCCCCTGTGTTGACACAATCCGTGCTCCAATCAGGGGACTCTCTTGTCTTGCAGGGCCGCAATTTCGATCCGACTGCAGCCTCAAATACGATTACGATCACAGGCACTTTGTTTTCGACCGGCGGCCCTATTTTCGGTAGCTGGTGGGTGAAGGCAACGGATATTACTGAAGAGGACGGGCTTTATAGTGTGGCATTCCCGTTGCCGCCCGAAATTAACGGCCAGTGGACGAACTTGAAAATATCAGACCCCAACGAACCGATTCAATTCACGGTCTCTCCTTTTCAGGTGATTAGCCTCAATCAGGGAGCGGCTCTGGCTGGCGATACGATTTTATTGAATGGGACCCAGTTTGATGCATTGGCGAGTAAGCATCAGGTGGTGATCGCCGGTCGCACGATTCCGACGGCCAATCTGACGGTTTTAAATAGCAGCCAAATGCAGGTCGTGCTCCCTGCTGACCTGCCTGCAGGTGAGACTGTCGTCGAAGTCTCTAAATTGGGTGTGGCATCGACATTTAAGCCACCGTTAAGCCTTCTTGCTCAGGCCAAAAGCTGGTCCGCAACCTGGGGGCTCATTCCAGCAACGGCGGCTGAGCATGTGCTGGCTGTGGCTTCTAGTTCTTTATTGCCCAAACGGGTTTGGTTTGGCTCCAAAGTGGGCGGTGCGGGTACGGGCGGCATCTGGGTCTGTGATTTTGGCGATTCGGATACCTGTACCAATGTAAACCCTGGCAGCACCGTGGGCTCGATTCAGGCTTTTGCACAGGCACCCAATAGCACGTCACGAGTCTATGCTGGCTCTGAAACCCAGGGATTCTGGAACTGTCTCAGCAATTGCAATCAGACAGCTAATTGGCAAGCCCGTAATTTTGGTCTGGGCAATCTTAATGTCCGAGCGATCGTTGTCGACCCACAGGAACCCAATTTTATCTATGCGGCGACGGCTGCGGGCGTTTATCGCAGTAGCAACTCTGGCATCAGTTGGTCTGCTTACAACAACGGCCTACTGGGTACACAACAAAATTTTTATAGTCTGTCGATTTACCGGCCGACGATTCTGGCGGAGCCCGTACTGTATGCCGGTACGGCCGGTGCGGGGGTACTGCGCAAAATGGGCGCAGCTGATTGGGCCACGATCAACACGGGGATTTTCAGTCAGGACGCCACCAGTAATGAAGGTTCAGCCTATTTGGCAAATGTGACGATTTCAGCGCTTGAGGCACATCCCACCAATCCAGCGCTGCTCTATGGTGGCGGTACTGGTCAACACCAAATCGTAACTGCGATCTGGAAAGTGGGTATTTGGCAGCGCAGTGAAACTGGCGGAGCCAGCAATTGGAGCCAGCTCGGCAGCAATGGCAGTAATGGCTTCCCTTGTCCGGGGAATACCTTTGGAACCTGTCTGCCTCAAACCCCAGGCACGGGTCTCAGCAGTATGCAGGTCTTAGATCTGGCGGTTGATCCAGCCCAAACGCAGCATATTTACGCCACGACCCGCCTCGATGGGGCCCAAACCGGAGGTGTTTACCGCAGCACGGATGCCGGTGCCAGCTGGCAAGCCTTTAATCAGACCCAAAATGCAGGGGTTTCTTTAAATAACGCAACCGTGCTGGCGCTCAATCATCAGCGTCTCTATGCCGGCACCCCGCAAGGTCTGTACCGCGCACCTTAAACTTGCCACCATCCAGGTCTCAGGCTTTTTTGGAGCGCATGGCCTTCTTTTTAGCCAGGCTTTGATCGGCGACAAATTGCTGGTATTCAGCGCTGTCGACGCCATAGATCGCGATTTTGCTTTCGGCATTGTGGTGCACACCCCAGCCGTATTTTTTGGTCAGGGGTGAGGCCCGAAAACAAGGCTGGCCTTTTGAGAAAAACTCAGCCCGACGCTGTTCCCGATCGGCTTCAACGATGCCTTTGCGTTGAGCAAAGACTTCAAAGATCACTTCGTCAGAAGTATAGCGATAGGGGGCGTCTTGCAATAGCTCAAACTCATAATTGGCAACTGTTTTTTTAGCTCCTTTGAGAGGGGGCGCTTGGCCTTGCTGGGCAGGACAATCCTCGGCGATTTCGATAAACAAATTTGTTGAATTGGTGGTATGCATAACGGATTACTTTCTTGAGTTTTAGATATTGGGATCTGGCGGCTCTGGACACATTCTATCAATCATCCAGGTATCTGTCAGGGGAGCATATAGGGGACAGCAGCAGAGACTGGCCAGTGCTCCCTTGCGAATAATCGACTGCAGCGCCAGAGTCGGCTTGCTGTCTCTGGCAAGTTCTTTGCGGATTCAATTAAAAAAGAAGCTTATTGAAAGCGATAGATCCTCTGCTAGACTCAGTGCAGAGATCCGATCTCACTCATTTACCCCTGGTCCAGGAGATTCTCGATGCCCACTTATAAAGAAGTCGATCTAAGCTATTTTGAGACTGCCCCGATCCGAGGCTGTGTTCGCCAGCAGATCCCGGCCAGTGTGGAGGCCACTTTTGCTTGTTTTGAAGATCCAGCGGCCTGGCCGCACTGGATTGATCCGATTGACAAGGTGATCTGGAACTCAAGCCAACCCTTCGGGGTCGGCACCAGCAGAGATATTTACCTGGGTAAAAAGCGGGTCTCAGAATATTTTTTCCACTGGGAACCCAACCAGCGCTTCGCCTTTTATTTTAAGGAAGGTGAGATCTTGATGGGGGCCTTTGCTGAAGATTACCAGTTGCAGGCCACCAGCGCTGCGAGCTGCGAGTTGATCTGGCGTTATGCCTTTGAATTACCTGGCCCCCTGCGCTGGCTGCACCCGGTGGTGCGCCTGGCGATGCCCAGCATTGGCCGCAAATGGTTTAAACAATTGGCCCAGTATATGCAAAGCTATCAGCCAGCTGGTGATTAGCTATTGGGAACAAAGACCCGGAATCCACCGTAGCGGTTATTATTGTTCATGGTCACGCCCCAGGACTGACGGCCATCGCTATAGGCCTGGCCGTTGTTGCCAATCACTTCGATGTGACCGTGGCTAAAGCCATTGCTGGGGTTCTGAGCCCGTAAATTGGGGTTGGGGTTGCGATCCCAGACCACCACCGAACCGGGGGGCAGGTTACGTAGGTCAGCGCGGCTGACTGAAGTCTCTGTGAAACGGTCGCTGTGTTGGTTGGCCAGTACATCTGCCGCCATATAGGCTGAGTTGAGGTTGCTGCCTGTGCGCGGATCTCTGAGTTGAATGCCGACGCCCTCTAAAGACAGGCGCACGCCTTTGAGACACTTGCCGCTATTGTTCATGGTGATGTCTACGTTTTGGGCGCTGCTGACCAGGCTATTGCCAAAGTCAGTTGCTGTGGGCAGCGGTTGGTTGGGATCGCTGTCAGGCAAGGCTTCAGATGCTCCTGGCTGATAGCGGTCAATCACGCCATCCTGGGCCTGGCGTAAAGCTTCGACACCCTGATTGGCCAGCTCAGCACCGGCAGTCACGGCCTGCATACTGGCGGTCGGATCGGCCATCATTTTTTCAAAGGCTTTTTGTACACCTTCCAGGGTTTTGGGGCCAAACTGGCCGTCGATCCCGGTGGCGCTGCCTGAGTGGCCAATGTTGATTCCGCTGGCAACGGCGAATTTTTGCAAGGCCAGCACATCGTCGGTGCCTATTTTGCCCTGGCTCACGCGATCGAGGCTTTCTAAGAGTTCTTGCCCCAGTGGGGTTTGCGCCAATTGCTGACGCAATTCAGGGTTGGCTTCAATTTGATCTTTAAATTGGGTCAGGTACTGGCTCAGTTTTTGGTTGACATTGCCGCGCTCTAGCTCGAAGTAACCCAGATTGGGATTGGCCTGCACATATTTAGACAGGTCGCTGTAATTGGCGCTTGTGGCTGGCAGATCACCATTGGCGGCAGGAGCGGCAGCGGTTGAGGTTCTGCTTGCTGAATTGGCTGCGAATTTATTACTGACCTGGGAGTCGATCGGATCAAAAACCGCGCCCAGGGTCTCTGCTGCTTTTTGAAAGAAGCTGCCAATCTGAGAAAAGAAGCCCGGGCTTTCTGTGGCCGCTGTATCCTGCTGGGCACCAGCAGGAAGGGAGCCGGTCGGACGCACCGTTGCCGCTGTGGGCGTATTCTGGCCCGGACGTGGTTCCGAAGGGGGCTGGGGGCTTACAGGACGATTGACATTAACCATTTTAAAACCTCAAAGAAAATACGCCTCTGCGTCAGATTAAACTTATCATACCCGGTTTGAATGCATTTCTAACACTTACTGAGCCTGATTATCTCTATTTTGCAAAAATAAAGATAATCAGGCCTTTCTTTGCTGTTATTGGCTGTCAGCTACTTTTTCAGCATCCACGATAATCGGGGCTTTTTGAATGGCCCAGTTTTCAACGTCAATCCCGTTACAGACCAGTGAATTGAGTTCAGCCAGGGTCAAACGATAGGTCTGATTCTTGGCTTCTTCTTTCAGTTTGAGCTCGTCAAACTCTTCATAGATCTCGGACATTTTAAACGGGGCGTGGTGATCGCCTGCGCCGAGGTCCCAGCTTTTGCCTGTGCTATCGACAAAGGTCAGGTGTAAACAGTCTCCCATTTCGATCTTGGTAAATTTACCGGTAATCTGAAACGTGCTCAGGCTATTTTTGTCTTCAGTCTGGGCTGCTTTTAAATCTGCGTTTTCTTGTTTGACTTGTTCAAGTTCCTGGGTCTTGGCTTGGTTTTCTGCTTGATTGGCACAGCTAGAGAGTCCTAAGCTCAGGACGAGTAATACTGCGGTTTTCGTGATCTGTCGTGTCATCTGTATATCCTTCATTTTGTGTCCTTGGCGGCGTCGCTCAGGTCGTCTTTCTATTCTAGTCTGATTTCGGCTTAGATAGCGCAATCATTTCTTAAATAAGTCAGCAGAAAAAGGGGCCTTCCTTGCTATTGAAGTAGACCAGACTTTAGAATAGGCCTAAGACTTCCCGGCAGCACAAGACCCAGACGCATAAAGTGAGATTTTGTAATCAAATGAAAAAAGTACAGCTCCAGCCCCTGACCGAAAATCTGTGGCTGCTGACACAGCCCTTTTCCTTTTTTGGCACCCAAATTGGCGCCCGCACGACGGTGATTCGACTCGCTGATCAGCGCCTCTGGATTCACTCTCCTGGCCCTGAATTGCCGGGTGTGTATCATCAGCTGCGTCAATTGGGCGAGGTGGCCTATCTGGTGGCGCCCAATCCTTTCCATCATTTGTTTTTGCCCAAAGCGCTGCAAATGTTCCCGGCGGCTATTGCTTATGGCCCAGCTGCGGTCCAAAAAAAGCACCCCCGCTTAAGCCTGACCCGTCTGGAGAAACAGGCTCCCAGTGAATGGGGGGACGAGATCGAAATGCTCAATTTAGACGGGCTGCGACTGGGAGAACGGGTCTTTTTTGATCGTGCCAGTCGCACTTTGATCCTGACAGATCTGCTGTTTAATCTGGAAGGCGACGATCTGCCCACTCGACTGATGCTCAAGGCCGAAGGCGTCAAAGGCAAGCTGGGCTGTACCCGTCTGGTTACCCAGTTGATGGTCAGCGATCGTCAACGTCTGGTGCGTACCTGTGAGCAGATTCTGGACTGGGACTTTGAGCGCATCATCATGTCTCACGGAGAAGTCGTCAGCCAGGATGCCCGGGCTGCTTTTATTCAGGCCATGGCCTGGACGGGGCTGGCAGCCTGAGTCTTAACTGACTGCGCCGGGCGTCTCTTTTTTTGCCTGGCGATCATATAAGACGATTGCAGCGCAGACGCCCAGATTCAATGAGGCTGGGGTCTGAATCTGAATATACTTGAGATGGGCCGTCTTGCATTTGCTCCCCTGATAAGCTTCGGGAATGGCCTGATTTAAATCCAAAAAATGCTGCCTGATTTGCTGCAGCTCTTTCTCGCTGATACCTGCTATTTCAGGGCCAAATAAATAGGTGGCATTCTGAGGGTGACAAAACCCGGGCAGACTTTGGGCTTCGGCAACCGTCTCGACGACGGTCAGGGTGGTACGGCCTGGCAGATGCTTCAAAAAATCGCTCAAGCTCTCAAAATACAAGACGGTGACCTGGCTCATGCCATCCTGGGTGTCCATCTGGTGAGCAAATTTGTGGATATTGCCTTTGTATTTGTCACGGATCACCCCGCCGATGATCATCAGCGTGGAGAGCCCCAAATTTTGCCCGCTTCTGAGTACGCTGGCGATATTCTCACGGTTGCGCGGGTTGAGTAGGGCCAGATTACAAGCCATATTTTTGCCTTTCTTTCGTTTCTCTGTCTAAGTTGCTCATTTTATCAGGCCTTAGTTTAGCCCGATAGATCAGCCGAGGGATTCATTGATCAGACGGCCCAGTTCCAGGGGGAACAGTCAAATCGCTGCTTTTGTGAGGGTTGTCTGCACGCTCTTAAGCTAATTTTAGGCAAGCTTTGCTGTGCTTTCAGCTAAACTATTATTTAGTATAATCTCAGTCAGTTACAGCAAGCATGAAAGGGTGAACGTATGGATCTGAAGAGTGGCCCAATTGAGCGCCCACCCAGCTGGAATCGTTTGCTGAATCAGGCCGCTGATCTCACACGCCCGCTTGCCGAAAAGAGCGTTGCTAAACTTCAAGCCCAGGCAGAAGCCTGTTGGCACGATACTGCGGACTTTTGCGCTGGCCCCCCGGTTGCACCGGCCAGGCAAATTGCTCTGGTTGAACCCACTTCTGGTGGCGAAAAAGCACCGGCCCCCAAAATCACCGTTGGCACGCGGGTCTTGATTATCGGGGACTCTCAAACGGTGGGCCCCTATGGCAAAACAATTGACGAACTGGCTCGCGCCACTGGCGCCACGGTCTCGACCCATGCCAGTTGGGGCGCTTCGCCGCCCTGGTTTTTTAGTGGTCACGAAGCTTATAAAAACTGGAGCCGGGACTCTACGGGCCAGCAAGAGACCCAAATGAAAGCGAGCACGCCATTGCTCAATGACTTGCTGGCTGCCGAACGGCCTGATGTGGTCGTGGTTACGATGGGTGGCAATATGATCGCTTCGGGGGCCAGCCAGGCTGATGTGACGCTGCAAGTGAGCCAAATCGGCAATGCGGTGTCTGCCAGTGGGGCGCAATTGATCTGGGTCGGCCCACCCAAATATGATCCCGACAAAAGAAGCCCGGAGCTGGTGGAGCAATTTTATCAAAAGCTTGAAAACATTGTGCCTGAGTTTGGCCGTTTGATTGATTCAAGAAAGCATATTTCGGAATACGCTGGCAGCGATGGTTTGCATTATTCTGGCGACAAAGGCGAGAAGATTGCGCGCCAATGGGCCAACGGGGTCTTTCAGGAGATCCAGAAGCTGGATTAGGCCGATCGAGGGCTCGCTTTTAAAACGCTTTTACCCCCAGGGCTCTACCGAAATTGCGGGCCAACGTCTTTTAAAGCCGCTTGTCATTTGTATATAATTGGCCTCCGTGATTCTTTTGAGCTGAGCAGTAGTCAACAGTTTACTCGGTTTCCTATAGCTCTTGTGCTTGCTCTACCAGAGCTATAAATGATTGCCGGTGCTGGCCGGTATCCTGGCCTTTGTTTTGTTTGGCAAGAAACAGGATCTGATCGTAGCCCCATCCATTGAGGTGTTTTGATTGGCGCAGCTGCATACCAAAAGCGGCTACTGCGGCTGAAAATTTGACGTCTTCAGAGACATCGACCCATTGGCTGGCTTGATCGTTGATGATTGTCTTCAAGAGCTTGCTTTGATTGGATTGGGGCTGCTTGTAACGCAGATTGACGGTGACGGCTTCTGTGCTATTTTTGGCAAGTTCAGAGACTTCGTTTTTTTGATACTTTAGCTCATGGGCTGTGCCAGATCCATCGGCCGGGATTAATTCGTAGAGGGCTGTGACTGTGGTGCCAGCCCCCATTTCACCGGCATCTTTTTGATCGTTTTGAAAATCCTCCGCTGCCAATAAGCGGTTTTCATAACCGATCAAGCGATAGGACTTGATTTTGAGTGGGTTAAATTCCAATTGCAGTTTGACGTCTTTGGCAATCGTCAACAGGGTTGAACCCATTTCTTCGATCAGTACTTTGCGGGCTTCGCGTAAAGTATCAATATAGGCATAGTTGCCATTGCCTTGATTGGCCAGTTTTTCCATTTTGTTGTCTTTGTAATTGCCATCTCCAAAACCCAATACGGTCAGAAAGATGCCTTCGTTGCGCTTGGTTTCGATTAAGCGAACCAATTCAGCATCAGAAGAGAGGCCCAGATTAAAGTCTCCATCTGTCGCTAAAATAATGCGGTTGTTCCCCTGGGGTTTAAAGTATTTCTGGGCTGTTTGATAGGCTAAGTCGATCCCTGCTGCTCCGCCTGTAGAGCCGCCTGATTCGAGTTGGTCCAGGGCTTTTAAGATGGTTTCTTTTTGATTGCCGGGCGTAGGTGCTAAGACGACGCCTGCTGCACCGGCATAGACGACAATGGCGACATTGTCTGAAGGTCTTAGATTCTCTGTTAAGAGCTGCATTGCGCTTTTGACTAAGGGGAGTTTGTTGGCTTGCTCCATGGAGCCGGAGACGTCGAGTAAAAAGACCAGGTTGGATGGGGGCAGATCTGATGTTTTCACGGGTTTGCCTTTTAAAGCGATACTTAGCAAGTGATGTTTTTTATTCCAGGGGCATTCGCTCAGAGAGCTGCTGACTGAAAAAGGATGCTCTCCTGTCGGTGAGGGATAATGGTACGGAAAGTAATTAATCAGCTCTTCTATTCTGACGGCATCGATCGGTGGCAATCGCTGCTCTGAGATAAAACGCCTGACATTGCTATAAGAAGCGCTGTCGACATCAATCGAAAAGGTGCTGAGCGGGTTTTTGCGGGTCTCTAAAAAGGGGTTTTCAGCGATAGGATCATAGTCTTCTGTATTCAGTTTTTCTTTGCCTGAAAGCTCGGTTGTGCCTGGTATAGGAGCTGTCGCGTAGCTATATTGATCAATCGCTGGAGCGACATGCACAGGCGAGATTTTGGCGCGATCTTGTGCACCAATAAAGTTGGGTAAAGCGATCGCTATCAGCAGACCCGCTAAACAAATAACAAACACTGTGGTCAGAAAATACTTCTTCATGTCCAATCCCCCCTGGAATCTAAAAAGAATCTCTTACAAGTCTTCACGTTTATTCCCAGCTAAAGGATATTCTAATCAGTCTGGTGTTTACATGATCGAAGGCACTGATTCAAGACTCGGTGTGATTTATCAGCAGGGATTCTCTGATTAGGGCGGGGTTCTCAGTTGTCCAAAACGCTGTACTACAAGGGGACTGACATTTGGGGGGATATTAGATCTGCTGCAATGAGTTTGATCCTTTCCCCCGATGGGATTTGAGCAATCTGCTGGTGCAGTTGTGGCGAGGGCATCCCCAGGTTGAGCTTGATTTGTGAGCCCTGAGACTGTAATTGCTCTTGTGTATAGCGAGAAGATTCTGGCTGGCGATGAGGCACTTTGGGTGCCTGAGTTATTGGGCGTAGCTCACTTTGCACCGGTTGCGGTGTTGTCTTTGTGGAGATGTTTATTTTGATTCACTCCTTTGCGGTCATATTTTGTTGATGTGGGTCATTTTAACGCCGCAAATGAACTGCGAACTGGCTGCGTAGCAGTCGTGAGTCAGGTCGATTTGCTGGTTGTGTCGTCAATAAATGCATTTAATTTTCAACAACAAAGTGAAGGTCTTTATGAAAT
>JBBKWI010000181.1:0-30933 GCA_037968875.1 Candidatus Sericytochromatia bacterium
TTGAACACGGTGGCGTCAGGAGCCCCTGAGAGGGAGCGTTCCGCTTGATTTGTGCGAAGACTTCAGGAAGCCACAGGATGCAGTAATCTCGTCACACTTGGATTTTCGTCGTTTTTGGGGGATTTCAGATTTAGATTTTTTAGCGTCAGTTTTTTTTTACACTCCCGATAATTATTCATACCCGCTTATTTTCTAATCAAGGAGAACCTCAAAGCTTATGGATTTATCAAGTCGGTTGCGCTCTCCAGACGAAATATTCAAACCCAATCCCCCCTTAGCTCCCCAGCATCAGAAAGTTCAACCAGGCCCCAGGGCAAACCCGCTCTCAGGCACCGTTTCAAAACTATACCAGCAAGCCCGCCCTCAGGCCTCACAATATACTCCCTCAATCCCCAACCGAGGTCGAGCCATGCCGACAATCAAACTCAGTCCCTTACCGACGACAGGCGCTAGTCAAGCCGCCAAAATATATGAGCGCTCAGTGCATCATGACGCCACAGCTTTTATACCCAAATATTCGATCACGGCTTATCACGAATCTGGCGAATACCGCACAACAAAAGATCCTTATGCAGTCGGAGCCATTAGCAACCCCACTCAAAAACAAGATCTTGGTGGAAAAACCTACGGAAGCTACCAATTCGAAAGTTTTGTCTATCGCAACGGTAAATCGCGCTCCGAAGCAGCCGTCGCTGGTAGCACTCTAATGCGTTTCCTCAAATCATCAAAGAACCCCTTTGGTCCACAATTGCTAGCGATCGCAAAATCCAAAGGCGTCGCTTCAACTGCTTTTGATAATGCCTGGAAACAGCTTGCCACCACCCGAAACCAGGCCTTTGGCAAAGCCCAACAGAGTTTTTTAGAAACTGACAAACTGGCCACCGTTAATGCCTTTTTTGACAAAGCCAATATTCAGGCTAGCGTACGCAAAGACCCGGAGCTATTTGATCTGATCGTAGGCACGACCAACCAATTTGATAGTCTGGCTGATGGCATGGCAGAGCATTTAAAATCGCTTCAAAAAAAAGCAGGCAAATCGTTTTCGGTCAAAGAAGTCGGCGTGGCCCTATCTAAATACAAGCTAGACAATATAAGTTCATTATTCAAAAGCTCCCCCAAAGCCTGGGTCGGTGTCAAAGCCCGCTTCAAAGCTGAGCAGGCTATTTTTCAGTAAGGACTCAGTCCTCTTCCAGTAAGTTTACTTAGCAAAATCGCTGAGTGCCATACATCCAACTCTGCAAAAACTGAACTGGCCCTCGCGCCACGACAGAAATACGTGAAACCGAAAAAGCCGGAAAGGCCAGAATCGAGCCCTGCAATTGCATTTCACGACAGTCGGGCATTCCAATAATTTCAAATGAACCGCCATCGTAGGCCTCCGGTGGGGTTAAGAAAACCACGAGAGCAATCTTACGTTTGGCAAACAGGCCCTCACCCAGGTGATTGTGAAAACTGATCGACTGACCTGCTTCCAGACTGAGCAATTGTGTACCCATCGCGCGATCAATCTCATATCGATAGTGTTTGTCTCGCATCACCCGAAAAATATTGTGTATGTATTCGTGTAGCCAACGATTGGCCTCATTGAGCGCCAATATCCCCACATCACCCTGCATATATTGCAGATATCCTGGCATCAGGGAGTACTGCTGCTCTAAGATTATCCGAGTCAGGTCAGGATCGATCTCAGCACTGCTTATCTGCAGACATTGCTCTGGTGTAAAAATATGGTGATAAAAGAAAGAACGTACCAATTCATGGTTAATTTGCGTATCTTTGAGAGCTTCAGATAGCTCTTCTGGTAACGGAGATGTGGTCATTTAAAGCACGGTCCAATCACCCAGGTTACCATCGTATGACGCACGCCTTTTGTGACTGGCTTGATCTGATGGGGAATATAAGAAGGAAAAACCACGGCAGAGCCCTGAATCTGAGAGATTTGAGAGAAATTAGGCTTCAGGATCAATTCCCCGCCTTCGTATTCTTCACGGGGTGTCAAAAACAAGACCAATGAGAGCTTGCGTCGACTGGTTTCACCCGTACCAATATCTACATGGGTGTCATAAAAGCCAGTATTTTCGTATTCTAATACCTGAAAGTCAGTCAGTTGCTGCAATAAAAAGCCGTAATAACGAGCATTGATTTCTCTTATTTTTTCGATTACCCGCTCATAAATCCAACGGTTTTCTGCTCTACGCATCACATTTTTGATTTTGGTATTACGCATCGTCAGATGCAATTCATCCTCGTTTTCGCCTTTAAAAGCAACGACCTGGGCTTGTGACACGGGCTGATTGAGATAAATAATTTGTTGACATTCAGCCGGGCTAAAGAGTTCCGGTATCTGTACAAAACTGTTCATAAAGCCCGGCTCAACCTGTTGGGGCGGTCCCGAAGGTTGACCTGCTGCAAATGCCGCTTGACTCACAAATTTTACTCTCGTTTTTTAATTGGACTATACTAATACTATAGATTAACATTATTGCAATTCAATTGCTCCAGAAAGGATCTGAACCATGGCTGATGCTTTAGAAACTACTCAACCTGAAAAAATAAAAACTTTTGAGGAGTTTTGGCCCTTTTACCTCAACGAGCACCAACACCCCGTGAATCGCCAATTGCACTTTATCGGCTCCAGCCTGGCTTTGCTCAGCCTGGGAACAGCAATCGTAACCCGCAAAAAGCGCTTTCTCGCCCTGGCACCCATTCTGGGCTATCTGTTTGCCTGGATTGGCCATTTTGTAGTCGAGAAAAACCGCCCTGCTACTTTCACTTACCCAGGAAAGTCTTTACGTGGAGATTTTAAAATGTTTGGTCTGACCCTACAATGCAAACTCAATGCTGAACTAGAACGACAGCAAGGCCAAGAATAGGATTATAGCTACTAAAATGGAACTTAAAATAGATACCGAAACCATCGAATTGGCCCAGGCGATCAAACGAGCCGATTGGGCGCAAAGTGGCGGCGAAGCCAAATGGCTCGTGCAACAAGGTCAAGTCACGGTTAACGGTGAAGTCGACACCCGCCGAGGACGCAAACTTAAGAGCGGCGACAGAGTCGCCTTTGAGAACAACGAACTGATTATTATTTAAGGATGAAACCATGGACCATACTTCTATTTTATTGCGTAAATTCCTGTACGACGAAGGTATTGACGCCGATCTGCGCCGCCTGATTCATACGGCTTCGGTCGCAGGCAAATATATCTCAGCCCTTTTAAAAGCAGCCAATCGTAAAGCAGCCTCGACGACCAATGCCTCAGCTGAAAAACAGCTGGAAGTAGATAAGCAAGCGGATCTGATCCTAAGTGATATGATCACCGCCCTCGACTATGTGAGCGAGTACGCTTCCGAAGAACAAGAGAAATCGATCCAGACCAAACACAAATCGCCCAAATACTCCGTCTCTGTCGATCCGCTTGACGGCTCTTCTTTGATTGATGTGAACCTGGCCGTAGGCACAATCCTGGGCGTGCATTCTTGTGAACCCTTGATCGATTCTGGCCGCCATATCCATGCTGCCCTGTATATTTTATATGGCCCACTCACAACCCTGGTCTATACCACAGGCAAAGGCGTGCACGAATTTGTACTCAACCCCGAGGGCGAATTTGTACTCTCGCAGTCGCATATTAAAATGAATGACTCGGGCAAAATTTATAGCCCCGGTGGCTTACGTACCGATTGGAATGAGGAGCACCGCCAGTATATCGACGATCTGATCATGACTGACTATAAGCTGCGTTACAGCGGCGGTCTCGTGCCAGACTTTAATCAGATCCTGATGAAGGGTGGCGGTTTGTTTTCTTATCCAGCGCTCAAAAACAATCCCGAAGGCAAATTGCGACTTTTGTTTGAGCTTTACCCCCTGGCATTCCTGGCTGAACAAGCAGGTGGTAAAGCCACCAACGGCAGTGTGAATATTCTGGATCTCAAACTCAAAGAAATTCACCAGCGCGCGCCGATCTATATCGGTAGCAAAACCGAAGTCGAAAAAGCGGCTGAATATATCAAATAAGCCCTCAAATAAATTTGGGCCTATACAACAACGCAGCCTGATCAAGGCTGCGTTGTATTTACCAGAGCACAAGAACTTGGCATCATAGCTGGCGCATAGATATTGCAAAAGCTTAACGTTAAGCCAGCGGGATTGATTCTGACAGTCATCAACGCATCTTTGCCTGCCCGAGCCGGTAGTAAAGCTGGATCTAGACGATAAACTGGCAGTCGATTAAATGTTAGAGGCAGGGTTTGATTGGCCAAATCTCGAATCGGCTTCAGTTGAGAGATCGGTAAGGTCGCAAAACTGAGATCTTCAATTTGTAGATCATGCAGATAAAAAGCCCCCTGCTTGGGAGCAAATTGAAGCCCCGCATTAGCCAGTACGGTGCCTTTGACACCGCCCAAAAAGGGCAGGCTGAGATTACCTTGCGCCCGAATCTGTAAGCGTTCTTGAGGCATTGCCTCTAATTGCGGCGGCTCTAAACTAAAGCGACCTATGCCCCAATCCCAGCCTTCCTCAGGTAAATTATTGGCTAATTCGGCTTCCAGTCGTTCTAGCGAAACCACCAAAGTCACTGGCAAGCAAAAATACCAGAAAGCTCCGGCTCCAATCAGGGCCAGCAAGCCCAGGATCAGCAAGCGCACGAAGATTTTCATTGCAGTTTATTTCCTTTTAAGCTCTCAGATCAGCAGACAGAATGATCGTTAGACGAGCACTTACACTGCTTTCGGTCGCTTGAGGATCATACCCCAAAGCAAAACTTTAAATTTCAATGATTAACCTTCTTTTAACTTTAGTTTAATGGTATGATGCGTAGTGTTAAAATTCTATGGAGGATACTTATGGACATCATTGTTTGTCTTAAACAAGTCCCTGATACCACCACGGTAATCCAGATCGATCCGTCCGGCAAAGAAATTGTCCGCGACGGGATTACCAATATTGTAAGCCCTTATGACGAATACGCGATCGAAGAAGCTCTCAACCTGAGAGATGCCAATGGCGACGGAGCTGTCACAGTGTTAACTGTTGGCCCTGCTTCAGCCAAAGATGCCCTGCGTTCTGGCTTAGCGATGGGTGCAGATAGCGCCATCCACGTCATCACTGACGAAAGCCCATTAGGCCTCGATTCACTGGCCACCGCTAAGCTGATCACCAAAGCCCTCGAAGGTAAATCTTTCGACATTCTGTTCATGGGTCGCCAGGCGATTGATGACGATGCCATGCAAATGGGATCTCTGGTTGCAGAACTCTTAGACATTCCTCAAATCACAACCGTGATCAAATTGGAAGTCAACGGTAAGGCTGTTAAAGCCCACCGCACCATTGAAGGCGGCATACAAGTTGTAGAAGCTCAACTGCCAATCTTAATGACGGCTCAAAAAGGCCTGAATACCCCACGTTACCCTTCGATGAAAGGCATTTTAAAAGCCAAGAAGAAGCCAGTTGAAGAAATTCAAGCCAGCAGCATGGGCATTGACCTTAGCCCCAAAGTGATCATCGAATCAATGACCATGCCACCTGCTCGCCCCGCAGGTAGAATCGTGGGATCTGTTGATGAGCTAGTCAAAGCGCTAACAGAAGAAATTAAAGTGGTATAGGAGTCAATCAATGAAAATATTAATCGTTGCCGAAACCAAAGAAAGCGCTTTGCGCAAAACCAGCTTTGAACTCCTGTCTCAAGCCAGCGAATTGGGATCTAGTGATATCACAGCTCTCCTAATCGGCAAAGGTGTTGCTAGTCTGGCCCCTCAACTGGGTCATTATGGTGCTAGCCAGGTACTGGTCGCTGAACACGACCTGCTTGAGCATTACACCACTGAAGGCTATACTTACGCCGTCAAACAGGCAATTGATTCGCTTCAACCGGATCTGGTGTTGTTTGCAGCCTCTGCCAATGGCAAAGACTTAGCTCCTCGCCTTTCTGCTCGTTTAGACGCAGGTCTGGTCTCTGATGCTTTAGAACTCAAGCATGATGGCAGCAAATTTGTCGCTGTTCGCCCCTTGTTTGCAGGCAAAGCTTATGCCAATGTATCGATTGCCTCCAGCCCTGCGCTGGTCAGCATGCGTCCCAATGTCGTCAGCGTAAAACCAGCCGACGCTTCGCGCTCTGCTGAAGTCAGCAATCTGGACGTTTCTGGCTTATCTGCCGATATGATTCGCGCCAAAGTCACCAGCGTAGAGCAATCCGGCGCTGGTAAGCTCGACGTCGCTGAAGCCGATATCGTGGTCAGTGGTGGCCGTGGTCTGAAAGGCCCTGAGAACTTCAATCTGATCGAAAATCTGGCTGAAGTCCTGGGCGCTGCAACTGGCGCATCACGCGCTGTTGTTGATGCTGGCTGGCGCCCACATGGTGAGCAAGTCGGCCAAACTGGCAAAACCGTAAGCCCCACCCTGTATGTCGCTTGTGCGATTTCTGGAGCCATGCAACACATGGCCGGGATGTCTTCTTCGAAATATATCGTCGCCATCAATACCGATGCCGAAGCTCCAATTTTCAAAGTAGCCACGTACGGCCTCGTTGCCGATGCTTTTGAAGTTCTGCCTGAGTTAACTGAAAAACTCAAAGCAGCCAAAGGCTAAGCTTTTAAATACACCAGGCACTGTGCTTCACGGTACAGTGCCTTTTTCATGCGCCACTGTTATCTCAAGTGGATCTTAAATCCATCTATTTATTAAATCCTGATTAAAAAACAGGCTTTTAGACAAGTGATTCAGGGGCATGTACGACAAGCAAATATGACAAGAACTGTTTTATGGTAATTCAAAGATTGAGGTAGAGATTAAATGCCGGGACTCAGTGTAGGAAACCTTTTATTAAGCGTCGGCGTGGGCTTCGACTCACAACTCAAAGCCGCAGATAATTTATTCTTTTCAACAGCTATTGATATTTCAGATCCGTCTCGACCTATGTTTGGAGGCTCTATTGGGAATACCCAGGGCCTCGCCAGACGTTTTGGTGACGCAGATGCTGAAGGATTTACAAGCTTTAACAATGGTATCGATGGCGACCCTGTCACTATCCGCCAAATCGCAACGTCTGATGGACCACGCTATGTGGTCACCGATGGATCAGGCAAAGAAATCATGGTAGAAGATCCGTCTGCTGGCGGTAATGCCACCCTGCAGGCAACTCCGCGTTACATAGTTAAGTCAGATGGGTCAGTTTATGACGTCCTGGTTCACTCTCAAGCAGGCGGCACAGGTGCCTGGGTAATCGCAAATCCCAGCCAACCTTTCGGTGGCCCCCCCGGATCTATAGGCATACCCACCCCAATCACAATTGATCATTATGCCAGGCCCGTAGGTAAAATTACCTTTAAAGCCAAAGAGGGTGCCACCCTGGCACGGGCACAGGACGAATTGGGTCGGATTGGCCAATCGGTTCAGTTACTGGTCCGCTTACTTGAATCCATTCAGGACGAGAGCCGCAGCTTCACCAGTATTATCCGTTAGTACTTAAAACGAATCAAGAAAAGCCCCCGAACTATTGTCGGGGGCTTTTCAGGTTTTTGAAAACTTCAACCCCCTCTTCTAGGGGGTACCAAACTCATTTCCCGGCACATCAGAATTGCTAATAAAGATCTGAGGAAAACTAGAAACAAAGCTCAAGGTCCGTTCGGCACCAGGTGAGGTGGCCTGCAGACGGATATAATAGGAACCGTTGGGCTTATTGGGCGTATCCCACTTCACTTCTGAAAGAGTGCTGCCGCCAATCGGGATAAAAGGCCCAGCCGTACTGCGACTATAAGACCAGCCCAAATTGAAATTACGACCAGCGGGATCAAAAGCAGTAAAAATGCGAATATCATCTGTATTTTTAATCCGGCCGCTAGCCGGATCTGTCGTGAATAGCGGCCGGCTTTCAACCTGAGCAACAGGCTGTGAAGACGTAAAAGTCGTTTGGGTCTGACTTTGGGCATTGCTGACAATCAAACGTACGAAATACGAACCTGCCTGGGGTGGATACCAGGTCACAGCACTTTGAGAATTGCTCTCCAGGGTTTGGGCCGGCTGAAAGGGCCCCTGCGCCGAACTGGCATATAACCACTCATAACGCAAGCTCACATTGCTAATATCCAAAGCTGACTTAAGACGGATCGGCTGCCCCAGCATGATCCGGCCTGAGCCAGGTTCTGTTTGCACCACGTCACTGCGCTCATTCACAAAGACCAACGGGTCAGCAGAAGTATATGAAGCGGTGCCGCCATCGATTCGGGTTTCGATAGCACGCAGATAAAAACTACCCGCTTCCAGTGGAGACCAACGCAAGCTACGCCCACTGCCCGGAATGGGCTGATAAGGACCCTGAACTGAAGCTGAAAAGGACCAGGAGACGCTCTCAGAACCCGCTTGATTTAAAGCTATCGTCAAACTTTCTCCCCGTGCGACCGTTGCCGGACTAGGAATCGTAGAGAAAACAGCATTGCTATCGCGCACTGAAACCAAACTTTGATTTGAAGTATAGCTGCGGCTCTGCTGGGTACTGGGCTCAAAAGTGCGTAGTCGCAAGAAAAAATCTCCGGTCAGTTCCGGTCGCCAGCGAATACTTTGGCCGGATTCGGTGATTGGCTGAAAAGGCGTCTGTGGACTGGCGCTAAAAAACCAGGAGTATTGTGTTTCGGGCAGAGCATTGGGAACCGCAGCATCCAAACGGATCGACTCCCCACGCACCACACTGCCATCCAGTGGCTGGGTGCTAAAGATGTCATCAGGCGCATTCACGACCACTTCTGAGCGAGCAGATGTATATGTGGACAAACGCCCATTTTGACTGAGTTGAACCCGCAATAAATAGCTACCTGGGCCAGGGGGCTCCCAGCTAATCGAGTGACCGGTTTGCGCGATCGGTTGAAAAGGTGCCTGAGCAGAAGTTCCATAAAACCATTGAATCTCTGAGTCCATGATCGAAAGACCTTCAAGTCCAGCTAAATTTAATTTGAGCTGAACCGAGTCGCCATCCAAAATCACTCCCGACTCAGGAACGGTACTTGCAATCTCAGTGAGAGCCAAAATAAAGACCTGAGGGATGGGACTTAAATAAGTCGAGACGGTTTGGGTCTTGAGATCGGTAATATTCAAGCGCACATAAAAAGAGCCTGCCTGGGTTGGCTCCCATTCAATTTGGTCCTTCTCACCAGCCAGGGCTTGCCAGGGGCCCGTTGTAGACGTGGCGACTTCCCAGCTAAAGCGATAACGGCTGGCTTCAGGCTCTTTTAGATTGGCTTTTAAGCTAAGGCGACTCCCCAGAGGTAAACTATTGGCGGGCGAGACTTCAATCGGCGGGCTGGCCAATTGAAAAGGGCTCCCTGTCTGCAGTTCAATCGGGTATGAAAACTGGCGATCGCCAATCATTAAAACGGTCAGTTTGGAGTTGGAGTCAAAAGAACGAGATGTACTTAAAGGGAAAGAAAGGCTGCCATCAGCATTGCGTTGGACACTGACTGAGGTTTGGCTATTGTCAAAGACCACATCCAGACTGCGAGAATGAAGTAAGTCAGCGGGCAATTGACTGGTATCGGTAATTTGCACAGTGGTAGCTTGCTGAGCACTTGCCCCGGGCACAAGATTAACTTTGACAGCAGTTAAAGCTGCCTGCTGCCGAGAAGCTTCAAGGCCCGAAGGTGAGTCACAAGCGCTCAAAGCTGATAAGCTCAGCACCGAAGCCAATAATAAAGAGTAGGGTTTAGATCTGTATTTGTTCATAGAGTACGCTCATAATGTTTTAGCATCTAAAATATTAGCATAGTAAAGCATTTAGCAGCTCAGCAGCAAGGCATTAAAGGCGGCGCATCGCCACCCAGGCCAATAAAAGCCAGCTAGATAATAAAAGCACGCCCCCAATCGGAGTCACTGCTCCCCAGGCTTTGACACCGCTCAAGCAGAGAATGTAGAGACTACCTGAAAAAATCAGTGTGCCACCGGCCATCAAGATCCCAACTGTTTTTAAGCGTGTCCATTCCGGGAAAAGCTGAGATAAGATCCCTAGCCCAAAGAGCGCCAGGCTGTGATACATCTGATAACGTACACCGGTTTCAAATATAGCCAAAAATTCGGGGCTTAGATGCGCTTTCAGGGCATGGGCCCCAAAGGCGCCCAGCCCGACCCCCAAGAAAGCCCCCAGGCTTCCTAGCAATAAAAAAAGCTTCGTCATTTAATCTAATTGTGACTCATAAGAATGAATTTCACCTGGTTTGCGCAGCATTTTGTCTACTTCTGTGGCATGTTTGATTTCTTCATGAATCATGCGACGGGCGTATTCTTCCAGAGCAATCGAGCAGTCTTTAACGAGAGATAACAGGTCTCGATACATTTGAATCGAGGTTCTTTCACTTTCAAGCGACTCCCGCAAAATATCGGCCATATCGTGTTTATGGGTCTCTAAGAGAGGTCCAATCCCTAACGATGGATGACCGCCCAGACTGGTGATCCACTCACCGGCTTCCTGGGCATGTAAAATCGCTTCGTTGGCCTGATCACGCAACCAGGAAACAATCGGGATCCGCCCATAACCAAAGACCATTAACGAATAATGGGTATAACGAACCACACCCGCTAATTCCATTTCCATAATGTGGTTTAAGAGATTAATCACTTCTTCTTTGTTGAAATTTTCTCGTTTTTCTACAATACTCATGGGGTATTCTCCTCGTCGAAATCTGGTTTCATTATACAGGCCTGAGCCAAACCTGGCCCTCCACTTGAACGCAAAAGGACCGATAGGAGTCAAAATGTTATACTAAAGGGACTAGCCAAAAGGAGTTCCCTGATGAGCAGAAGATTTAACCCCCTTATTTTAGCCAGCTTTTTGAGTGTGAGTTTATTATTACCAGCCTGCAAAGGCAAAGATAACGCCCAGAACAACCAGGAGAATGTGCAAAGCACTCAGAACACTGAAACCACAGTCACAACCGCCCAACTGGTCAGTGAAGGACTCGACTTAAGTATGATCCCTGAAATGGTCAAAGAAGCCGAAGATGGTGAAGAACTTGAGGAAATCTTAAATGAATCTGGCGTCAACAACCTGGATTTAAACGGTGATAAAAAAATCGATTATCTCAATGTTGAAGAATACCGCGAAGGTCAGGATCGGGGCTTTGCACTCTTTACCAATGAAGATGGCAAACGCACAGATGTTGCTCGTATCGCTGTCAGTACTCAGTCACAAAAGGCCGACGTCGTGGTTCGCGGCAACCCCAATTATTATGGGCAAGATGCCCGTTACCATTCAACCTTCCCTGTCGGTCAAGTCTTGATGGCTGCCTGGCTCTTTAATATGACGCGCCCTCGCTATTACCACACCCCTTATTATTATGGCCGCTACCCCTCTAGTTACCGCACGAGCTTTGTAAAGCCCCGCTCGGTCTACAGCAGTCGCGTGCGTAGCAATAGCTTTAAAGTCAAAGGGCGTTCTTTTGGCTCAAGCAGCAATCGTAACCCTTCCAAAACAACCTTTAAGAGAACAACCACCACCAAAGCCGGCGCCAAAGGGACAAGTAGCACCAAAAGTCTGGCTGATACCAAAGGCAAAAGCTTTAGCACCACCACCCAAAAACGTCCTGCAGGATCTAGCACCAGCACCAGCGGTTTTGGCACCAGTTCGACGCGCAGTAAAACTAGCCTACCGCCCAAAACAACCACGTCAAGCAGCCGCAAAAGCTCATCTGGCTTTGGCTCCTCGAGTTCTCGCAGAAGCACATCGTCTAGCTCTCGCAGAAGCTCGTCTTCACGCCGCCGCAGATAAACATAGCCTAACTATTTAGCATGCAACGAGGAATAAGATGTCTGAATCTTTTGACGATTTAAATTGGGATCAATTGATGGAGCTTGAGGCCAAACAGAGCGAGCCACTGGCTCTTGAGAGCGAAGATACGCTACGCTTTAAGCAGCAGATCGTGCTTTACAAAATGGATCAACAGAGCTACCTTTTGCCTGTTGTCCCTGAGGATCCCAATGCGGGCGTTAGCTTTCTGGCGGATCTGATTCAAGAAATGGTATCAGGGGGCTTACTCGATCTCGACAGCCGTGAGTACCGTATCTCACCCCAGGGCAAGCAAGAACTCGAACAAATGGCTGAACGCTATCACTCACTAGTAGAGCATTATGATATTTTTGGCCATGTCGATCTGGATGCCTCTTGCTTTTTAGAGCCTGGGGATGATGCCAATCAACAAATCATGATCGACGGCGAAGCATATCCCCGTTTTGTTGATTTACGGGTGGCCGTGATGCGCTTTAAAGGCGTCTCGCCTTTGGACATGGTCTTCCTCAATTTATTGCGCGAAGGTCGCATCGCCAAAGGCAATAATTGGGAATTTGATATGGCCCTGGGTGACGAAGTCTTTAAAGAAGTACAAGAGATTGTCAATAGCGCTTATACGGTCAAAGATCTCACAGATCTAGGCAAGAGCAACGAGCACGGTGAAATTCCGGGCTCAGATATCTTAAAAGACGTGATCATTGCCGGAAACCAAATCAATCAAGATCGGCATCTGGCTCGGGAACATACGCCAGGCAATGATCAACCCGCATCGGACACGGCGATCCAGGTCGAGGTCACCCATACACATATTCAACAGCAAGAACCGCTTTTTGTTGACTATGGCTATGAGCCTTACGGTTATTACGAGTCCTATTATGATCCGTTTTATGTCGAGCCCGCCTGGACTCAGCACCGCTACCGCCCCTGGTATCATTAAAACCCATTATGCAAAAAATGGCGCAGATCCAGCAAGTTCTGGAACAACTTTATCAGCAAACCCGCAGCATTTCCGAAGGCAAAGTGGCGAGCTATATTCCACAATTGGCAAGAGTCGATCCCAATCAATATGGGGTCGCTGTTTGTTTTTTGAATGGAGAAGAGGCCAGCTGGGGCCAAAGTGAAACTGATTTTTGCCTGCAATCGGTCTGTAAGCCAATCAATTATGCGCTGGCACTCGAAGAACTGGGGGAAGAGCAAGTTCACCAACATGTGGGGTTTGAGCCCAGTGGTTCTGCCTTTAATGCGCTCACGCTCAATCAGCAGGGCTTGCCCCATAATCCGCTAATAAACTCCGGTGGAATTATGTGCGCCAGCTTGATTCAAAACGCGGCAGCCCTCTCGGATCGCTTCGGGACGATCAATCAGAGCTGGGCAGCACTCTCTGGCGGATTGGTGCCCGGTTTTGACAATGCCGTTTATCAGTCTGAACGGGCCCATGCCGATCGCAATTATGCCCTGGCACACTTTATGCGTGAACAGGGCGCTTTCCCTGCCAATACATCTTTAGAAAATACGCTAGAGCTCTATTTTCAGGCTTGCTCGATCACAGTCAAAGCTAGCCAACTGGCTCGTGTGGGTGCCACCCTGGCCAGTGGTGGGCACTGTGTTTTCTCACAAAAGCAGATCATCAGCCCCCGTAATTTAAGACACGTTTTGACGGTCATGGCGATGTGTGGGATGTATGATTATTCAGGCGAATTTGCCTTTCGGATTGGTGTCCCTGCCAAAAGTGGCGTTTCTGGTGCTTTGCTAATCGTGGTGCCCGGTCTGATGGGACTGGCGATTTGGTCCCCGCCCCTGGATCATTATGGAAACTCTGTACGCGGGGTCTCCTTTTGCCAGGAACTGGTCAAAAAATTGCCCTTACATGTCTACGAGCAATGGCCCGCCCAACGCAACAGCTCCTTGTTAGCCAGCGATCATGATTTAGACGATTCAAGGCTTGAGATCACGCAGTGAACAGGCCTCCGAGCGAGAGAACGCTCCAGACTCGCGCCAAAAAATACAAACGATTATGTTAAACTAGCAAAATCTCAACCAAGGAGTTCCATTTATGATTCGTTTTCAGCATCTTAGTCTCGCCCTGGTAGCATCTCTCGTATTAAGTGCCTGCGGTGAAATCGCAGCATCTTCAAGTAATAATACTTCTGGCGCCACCGCAATCGCCACATCAAGCCCTGGCAGCAGTAGCACAGGCAGCTCTTCAAGCACGGGCAGTTCCAGCCAAACTAAAGGTTTCCCCGATAGCGTCAAATCGATTGCTCTGGAAGCCAATAAAACCTTTGAAGTCAAAGGTAATTTAGACCAGGGGCAAATCATCAGCGATTTGTCGTGGGCAGAAAACAGTTCTATCGCTTGTTTCCCTTCGATCCGAAATGACAAGTTTAAAGCCAAACACAGTTTGTTTCATACGGATCTGCCACCCCGCTCAATTATGAAAATCAAGTTGATTCCTGACAATCCAGAAGGACCAGCCATGAGCCTCTATGCCTATCAGATTGGGACCACCAACTACTCTGTGGTACCGAACCTGAGCAGTGCGGTCAGCTGTGAAGCCGATCATATTAAAGATCGGCCTGTTGTTGGGCAGGTCGAAGACGGCACCCGTTCTGTCGAACTGAATGCCACCACCAATCCTTATAATGCAGTCATTGGCGTGACAGGCGTTGAAGGCGCTAGCGGTGGTTATACCCTGCAAATCACTTTAGAGCAATAAAGCTTAAACGGATCTAGAAAAGCCCCCATCGTGTAATCACGGTGGGGGCTTTGATTTGAATACCCGACTTAAGGACGAATACGATAGATTGTGCGTGGAAAGGGTGAACACTCACGGATGTGCTGAGTGCCGCAGATCCAGGCCACGACGCGCTCAATCCCCATACCAAAACCACCGTGAGGCACAGAGCCGTATTTACGCAGATCTAAATACCAGTCAAAGGCTTCCAGAGAGAGCTTATGGGCTTCGAGGCGTTCAACCAGCATGTCATAGTCATCAATTCTCTGGCCCCCGCCAATAATTTCACCATAGCCTTCAGGCGCGATCAGATCAGCACCCAATACCACCTCTGGGTTTTCAGGGTCTGGTTTCATATAAAAGGCCTTGATCGCCGTCGGGAAGCGGTGGATAAACAAAGGCTTGTCGTACATTTCAGCCAGAGCCGTTTCATCAGGTGCGCCAAAATCATCTCCCCACTGGATCTCATGGCCTTTTTCTTGCAGGACTTTGATCGCATCCGTATAAGAAATCCGCGGAAAGGGTCCAACGATTTTTTCGAGACTAGCCGTATCCCGCTCCAGCAATTTGAGCTCTGACTGGCGACGCTCCAGCACACGCTGCACGACATAAGAAACAAAATCTTCTTGAACCTTCAGGTTGTCTTCTAGATCACAATAGGCCATTTCCGGCTCAATCATCCAGAACTCAGTTAAATGGCGACGGGTTTTGGATTTCTCAGCCCGGAAAGCCGGTGAAAAGCAATAGACCTTACCCAGCGCCATAGCTGTGGCTTCGTTGTAGAGCTGTCCGGTTTGGGCCAGGTAGGCAGTCTCTTCGAAATAATCAACTTCAAATAAATCAGTCGTGCCTTCACAAGCGTTGGCCGTAATCACGGGTGAATCAACAGCCACAAAGCCATGATCATCTAAATAAGCCCGGCAGGCAGCCATGACTTCAGCGCGAATACGCATAATCGCCATTTGCGTTGGGGTGCGCAACCAGAGGTGGCGATTTTGCAATAAAAAGTCAGGCCCATGCTCTTTGTGAGAGACCGGGTATTCTTCGATCGGCTTGCTCACCAACTCCAGGCTTTCAACGCCCATTTCATAGCCACAATAGGGCGCGCGCTCTTCTTTGCGTATCGTACCGGTCACCAGCACAGCACATTCCTGGCTGAGTTCTTTAGCGGTCTCCCAGACTTCAGGAGCAATTTCTTTTTTGAAGGCCACAGACTGAATAAAGCCCGTGCCATCACGTACAATCAAAAACATCAGTTGGCCAGCTTTGCGCTTATTATAGAGCCAACCTTTTAAGGTTACTTTTTGGCCATCATATTGGCCTATGGTTTCAATGGTTGCTACTGTCATCTCATGTCTCCTCAGGGGGGTATTCAATCGGTATTGTAACGCTCTTGACCCCTGAGTGCCTATGTGTCTGCTAAATGCTCAGATCACGAATTGAAAAAGCCCCCTGCCTGAGATTTCAGACAGAGGGCCTGGATAGTCTTTTCAGATTAAGCGCGAGGAGGCAGGACTTCTTCACGGCGACTGGCAGCGATTGCAATCACAGCGATTAAGAAAATAGCAAGGATACCGAATAGAGCCAGATACATCATGCTAAAACCAGTATCTGCGTCGTTATTGTCCGTATCCGTCATAATAATTTTCTCAGAACTCTTCTCGGTACGTATCGTTTCGCGATCAGTACCACCGGTAGCTGGCATATTGATATCGGGCATTTCCACATTGACATCAGGCATGCTGGGCGCAGGAGGCGTATTGACCTCTACATTCGTTGTGGTCGTCCCATTCGTAGGCGTGGTATTGCTATTGCTAGAGTCCACATTACCCGCAGCTCCAAGTGTACCGTCAGGTGTGGTACCTGTGCCCTGTGCGATTTGAAAAGGGGCTGGGTTGCCTAAAGCACCAGCGTCTTGAGCAATTGCGGTACCGGCCATCAAGACCAGACCACAGCTAGCTCCAGCGATCATCTTTTTGAGTGTGTGTGCTTTCGTATTCATAATTGGAACTCCTTGTTGTTTGTGAACTAAGCGTATCGAAATGCGTATAAAGATTCAAGATTTAACTTATTAAAATAATATAAATTCAATCGTTTAAGCATATTTTCAAGACAAAGCAGATAATATCAAGACCATTATCTTTATATCTTTTTTATACAAAGAAATCCCCTGCCTGAGCAAGGGATTCAGAATGATCTGAAATTATTGAGCTTAACGCAGAGGGCGTACATTGTTTTCGGTGCGGTAACGCTGAACCATATAGACAGCAGCAACAACGGAAATCGCTATGATACTAAATAATAAGATGTAGAGGCCATTAAAGGGGCTACCGTTATCAGCATCATCGGCATCTGCGTCAATAATCAATCGTTCTGAACGATCAACCCGTGTAGTTTCGGTGTTGTTGTCTGAAAGATAGGGATAGATGTCTCCAGCTTCCAGCTTGATATCAGGCCCCAATGTTTCTGAGTCAGTCTGAGTATTGCTTGTGTTAGCAGCCGTCGTATTGGCCGACTCGACGACATAATTAATCGTGGGTGGAGCTACAGGATCCGGGTTCGAAGCAGGATCATACCCCCGATAGGCTTTGGGCACAGAGTTAGCATCAACGGTATTTTGTTGAGCAGGGGTTTGTTGTGGAGAAAGCTGCGACAGGTTTTGTGAACTTCTTTGCTGTGTATGGGTCGTTGTTGCCGGAGCAATCAAGACTCGTGTTGTGGTGCTAGTTGGCTTGAGATCAGAAGTTCCTGACTGATGGGTATGAAGCGCACCCGGTTGGCCTGGGGTATTCATAACCGAATGTGTATCTGTATTCTGACCACTGAAGGTCGGCTGCATATCAACAGCGTTGCTTCCATAGCTTTGGGCCTGGGCAGCCGAGACGCCGATCATACCCGTTAATAGACAGACGGCACTCAAACGAGATAAGCTTTGACGAATTTTCATGATTCAGTTCTCCTTGGTTGTATAAGCTTAATCTAGCTCATTCAGTATTAAAAACAAGGAATAAAACAATCAAAATCGCATAAATTTCAAGTCTCAGAGCCCAGTCTGAGACTTAAGCTCGCTCGCGTGAGGCCAGCAGCGTGACAATCAAGCCACCAAACAAGGTGAGCGCCGCCAGCAAAAATATCAAGATTCCGCTCATTGGAAAACTGCCATAACGAACCGAAACATTGGTTTCGAGTTTAACAGCATTTCCGTCTTCAACCCCTTTAAGCTCAGGCGCAATCGCTGTCAAGGTCGCAATCCCCGCTTCTTTGGGGATCCACTCAACCCGTCCCATATCATTGGGCGCAGGTAGTTTTTCGACAAAAGACGTACTGCTATTGGGGCGATACGTCGCCGTCAGTTCAAATTTTTCTAGATCTGGGTAAGAGGCATGAGACACCAGGATATTAACCGGTTGATTGATCAGAGGAAAAGCCCCCCCTTCTAGACCCAATGTGGGTCTTTCTTCAGTGGCATAAGCCAAACCTGAGAACAAAAACAAACCGATCCAAACTAGCAAGAAACGTTTCATACGCCCTCCTCCTCAAGCGCCGCTGCTGGCGCGTAGCTTCCACTCATCGTCAAAATCAAAGAGAGCAAGGCTCCCCCCACTAACCAGAGCAAGAAACAGGCCAGAGGCAGCCAGGGCTGGTAGCCATTAATCACATAATCATGGCCATACAAGCCACCGAATTCATTCCAGGCTGACGAGACCAGAATAAAAATTAGAATCGCTGGAATGATCCATTTAACAAAGCCATTGAAAATCGAAGGCAACGGAATACGCGCATACCGATTGATACTTAGACGCAATTTATCAACACCAAAGAACCAACCCACAATCACACACTCCATCAAACCACTGATCAGCAGGCCATATGAGAAAGCCCAGTGGTCGACCAAATCAACCAGGGTCAAACCCAGCGTACCGCCAGCAGCCAGACCAGGGTCGACCACAAAAGGCAGGGTAAACATCACTGAACCCAGAATACCCAGGCCGCCGATCATTAAAACCAAATGGCGACGGGGCATATTAAATTTATCGATCAAAGCAGCCATTGGAGACTCAACCAATGAAACCGAGGACGAGATTCCCGCCAATAATAAAAGCGTAAAGAAAAGGATGCCAAAAGCCTGTACTATCATTGGCCCACCTGGCATTTTGGCAATCCCGGCCGGGATCACAAAGAAGGTCATACTCATCGTACTGGCCTTGGGCACAATTGAAAAAGCGAATAACATCGTGAAAATGGCAATTCCGGCTAAGAACTCAAAGCAACAATTCATGAAACTAATAATCAAGGGATTCGAAACCTGATCGGCATCCCTGGGTAAATAAGAAGCGTAGGCTGTCATCACGCCAAAGCCCAGCGAAAGCGTAAAGAAAATCTGGCTAAAAGCCCCTTTCCAGATTTCGATATCTTTCATGGCCGCAAAATCTGGCGTAAATAATAAATAAACGCCTTCTAAACCATGGGGCAGAGTCACTCCTCTGACAATCAGGAACAAAATAAAGATCCACATCAAGGGCAAGAAAATGCGATTAATAATCTCAATCTGCCCCACACCACGCACAATGATAAAGAGGTTGGCACACCAGATCAAAACCACAAAAATCAAGGGCGACCAGGTCGAGATCATATTAAAGAAATAACCCGCGGGATTGGGAATCGTCGGATCAGTAAAACCGGTCATGGCTTGGCTGGGCTCCCACAGAGGACCCATGGCCCCCCAGAGCATCCCAAAGGTCCAGCCTAAAATTGTAATATAGTACATCGTGACCAGGAAAGCTGAAGCCAGGCTAAACCAGCCCCAGAACTCACCAAAACGACCGGCAATCCGATGCAAAGAAGGGGGGAAAGCCCGACGGGTCATGCTGCCGAGGCCTAACTCCAGAATCATGACCGGGATCCCCACCATAAACAGAGCAATCAAATAGGGCAGATAGAACGCTCCGGCGCCATACTTATAGGCATTGGCTCCAAAAAAGACAATATTGCCCAGTCCAATCGCAGATCCGGCGGCAGCCATAATAAAACCCACTCGTGATTTCCACTGTCCGCGTTCTACATCAACTGCCATAAACTACCCTCTTGCCTTGATTTTGGGGAACATATTATAGCACGAGGAGACAAAAATTCAAAAAAAGATCATAAGAAAAAGCAAGAAACATCAGTCATGAGCTATAATTAAATTAATGACCGTCTTTAACAAGCCAGCCATCTGTCAGTAGAACTCACCTTCTCAATCGCTAATTTTGAATCCCTACGGCATACCTGATAATGTTAAAGCCTCAAAAAACCAAGGAGCACTTTTAATGAGAGCATTTAAAAATTTATATAATATCGCGGCCCATCGTCAGGGAGGGCCTGAGTTCCTCGAAGAAGAATTGCGTTTAATTAAAAGCCAAACCCAACAAGAGATGCTCAGTGACGATCGTTATTTAGCAGGCATGACCCGCGCTGTTTTTCTAGCCGGAGCCAGTGAAGATACCCTCGCTGCTGCCTGGGAAGCTTTTGAAGAGCACTTCCATCAATTTGATCCGCAAAAATGTGCCCAAATGAGTGCCACTGAACTGGAAAAAATCCAGCAGGATCCCCGTTTGCCAGGCCCAGCCAGTAAATTGGAATCGATCTCAAAAAATGCCCAGTTTGTGCTCCGCATGGAAGCTGAGCATGGCAGCTTTGGCAAATGGCTTGCAGCCTGGCCAGGAGATAATCTGGTCGGTTTATTTGATGAACTCAAATCAGAAGGCCACTACCTCGGCGGACACACAGCTCCTCGCTTCTTAGAATTGGTCGGCAAAGACACCTTTATATTAAATGAGTTTGTCTTAGAAGCCCTCCGCGACAATTGGATTGTCGACAAAATGCCCACGACTCAGCAAGACAAGCGCGCCTGTCAGGAAGCTTTTAATCGCTGGCACAATGAAAGCCAGGGCCGCACCTACCGCGAAATCAGCTCGGTGCTCGCCTTTAGCGTGATCTAAAAAACTGTTCTCAGGTTGAGTTCGGGTCGAAAGACAAACGGACTGCGACTGTAAATATCCGGCCCTAAAAAAGCCAAACCGGCACTATAGCGCAGAGGGCCCCAAATCGGGCCTTCTGCGCCAATGTCGATCCAGGCCCCCAGCGGACTGCGGTTTTCGCTTTCAGCAGTCCAGGCGCCCACCACTCCGGCTCGCAGATAAGGGGAGTGCCCCCAGGGTGTGGGTAAAAAATAACGGGCTGTCAGTCCACCTGTATAGGCCCAGTGCTCAAAATTATTAACCCCTGCTGCTCCCAGCACTTGCAATTCAATCCCCAGGTATTCAGCTGGCAAAACCCAACCGGCTCTGACTTGCGGATGCGGATAAACAAAAACAGCTCCGCTTCCGATCTCCAGGCTAATCTGCTGCTCTGCTTGCGCTGCTGGCGTGAGCATCCCGAGACAGGCGCTCGCCAGTACTATCAAAAATATTCTCTGCATTTGATTTTCCTTTGTTTTCTAGGTTAAGTTTAGCTTAGTTCAAATTAATCGCTCGTTTTGTTAGCTTCCTGACAGTAGACTAAAAGGAAGCTGTGTTAGATTAACAAGATAAGTAAACAGCTAGCTGGAGGAATAATCATGAAAACGCATCTTTTTTTAATCGGACTGGCAAGTCTACTTTTGAGTGCCTGTAATACCACACCTGAAGGGGTCGTTAACGAGGACCTCAGCAGCCTCTTAGCTGCGGCACAAGCGAGTGCAAGCCCGGCGACCACACCGGCAAACAGCGCAACGGTCGCGCCCAGCCCTGGCGAAACCGCTGCCCCAGGCAACTCAAGCGCAACGCCCCCCCCTATCAGCAACGAGGTTCAGCCTGAGACGCTTGCCAGTGGCAATTTCCAAGACGCTGCACATAAGGTATCAGGCCAGGCTCAGCTGATCAAAATTGGGGACAAAGCGGTCTTGCGCTTAGAAAACTTCCAAACCGAAAACGGCCCGGACTTACAGGTCTACTTGATCAAAAACAAGACCGGTTCTCCGCAAAACAACGACTTCGAAAATCTGGGAAAACTGCGTTCTACCCAGGGCAATTTCAATTACGAGCTACCTGACGGGCTGAACCCGGCTGATTTTCATTCGGTCTCGATCTGGTGCAAGCCTTTCTCAGTGAACTTTGGCTTTGCGACTTTAAACTAATTCCATAAAAATTTGATTGTTAAAAAAGAAGGAGATTCAGAAATGAAAAAATTGACATTGATGCTTAGCGGGGCGGCTCTATTGGGCGCAAGCCTGGGGTTTGCACCTCTGGAAGCAGCGACTCCGGTCTTGAAATCAGGCTCCCATTGTGTGGCCTGGAAAACCAATAAAACCCTGGCTCTGGTCAAACGCGCCACCGCCGTCGGCACTTCCTGCCAGGTGACTGTCAAAGCCACCCAAAGCGGCAGTAATCTGGGTGCAGAGATCTCCGTCCCGATCGCTTCTTTTAGCTCAGGCGAAAAAAAGCGCGATGCAGAAGTCTTAAAAATTCTGGGCGCAAGCAAGCAGCCCAATTTACTGTTTAAAGTCACGCCATTATCAGCAGCTGCCTGGCAAGCCATGCTCAAAAACGGCAGTGGCCCGGTCAAAGGTACTCTATATTTCAATAAAAAAGCCCACCCTTTAACAGCGGTTGCTAAAGTCACGAAAAGTGGTAGCAATATTGAAGTCCGTGGCGATATCGTCACCAAGTTCAGCGCGATTGGTATCACCCCACCCACCGTTGGCCCGGGTGGCAGTATCGCTAAAGTGGATGATTATCTAGAACTTCATTTCAATTTTGTTTCTAGCAAAGTTCAAAATACGGGTATTGTGCCAGGCCTCTAAGCTCAAACCATCGAAGAACGCCGGCCAATACTGGCCGGCGTTCTTTTTGTAATTGGAGATTGAGCTGAGAATTGCTAAACTAGATCTATCTTAAACAAGGCAGAAACCCATGAAACCCACACAATATCTTAGAAAAGCCAGCTTTGATCCTCAGGTGCGCACCTATTGGCTACTTTCGGGAGCTCTGACCCTGACTTTAACCATCGTCGGCATTCCTTTTTTACTGCTCTGGTTTCCGATCGGTCTCTGGGCCACCCAGCGTTATCTCGATACGATGGAATGCACGCTGATGCCTCGCTCACTCAAAGTCAAAAAAGGGATCTTTGTGCGGGTCGAAAAAACAATTCCCCTTGATAAAATCACAGATATGGGTATGGTTCAAGGTCCGATTATGCGCGCAATGAATCTCGAAACCCTCAGTATTGAAACCGCCGGTCAATCGGGTGCTGGAGGGGCTTCGTTTGTTGCCCTGACTGGGATCGTGAACGCCAAAGCTTTTCGTGAAGCGGTTTTAGACCAGCGCGATAAACTGACCGAAAAAGAAAGCAGCCCGACACCTGTCACTGCCAGCATCAATCCAGCCAGCATGCAAACCAACGCCCTGCTGCTGGAGATTCGCAATAGCCTGCTGCGCCTGGAGACGAAGCTGAATGAGCCCAAACCCGAGTCAGAGCTAGCAACAGATCTGAATCCAACCTCTGAGTCTGAGTCGGTCTAAATGGGCTTCAAGTCGCCCCTCTCTTTGTGCTAGGATCAAAAGAAAAAAGGGACTGCTATGGCCGCTTGTTCCCATTGCGCTCGCCCCTTAGGCAAACAGTATTACCGGGCCGAAGCCTTGCGCTTTCATCCGGAATGTTATCGCTGCGCCCACTGCCAGGAGACTCTGAGCGAGAGCTTTCAGCTCAAAAAAGGCAAACTCTACCACCCGGCCTGCTACCGTCAGGCCAATCAGCAGCACTGTGCCCATTGCCGGGAAACTCTGGCTGCTAGCTGGATTGTACATGAGCGCAAAAAATACCACGAACACTGTTACCAGACCCATTATCAGCCCCGCTGCGTGATCTGCCAACACACTATTGATGATCGCTATCACAAGGACGAACAAGGCGCTTATCATGTGGCCTGCTTTGAGCAACACCGCTTAGAGCCCTGTGCCATTTGTCAGGCGCCGCTCAAGGGCAAGTACCTGCAAGATCGCTGGGGCAATCAGGCTTGTGCGCAACACGGTGGACGCAAAACCCAGCAGTGCCATGTCTGCGCCAGACTGATTGGCCAGGCCACTTCACAGGGCGGCGTACAATACAGTGATGGCCGCATCGTCTGCGGCTTGTGTCGCATCAGCGAAGTCACGACCCCGGCCCAGATCGAGCAATCCCGCCAGCGCGTTCTGGCCGCTTTGAATACGGTTGGCTTTGACTATATCCCCAATTATATCGCTGTCAGCCTGGGCGATAAAAACACCCTCAATCGCAGTCTGGGACGCGGCGGCAATTGCCATGGCTTTACCAAAACGATCGAACGCACAGTCAATGGGCAAAAACACAGCGAACACAGCATTTTTATTTTGTACGGCCTGCCCCGCCTGATGTTTGAAGGCGTCCTGGCCCATGAATTGATTCATGTCTGGCTCAACGAACGCCAACTCAATCACCACGCCCCCCGTGAGATCGAAGGCTTCTGCAATCTGGGCACGGCCTGGATTTATCAAGAAGACGCCACCCCATTGGCAAACGTCTTATTGGAACGCATGCAAAAAAGCGAAGATCCAATTTATGGTGAAGGCTACCGTCGTCAATTCAAGCGCGTGCAGTCTCAGGGCTGGGCCGCCACCATCGCCGCTATGCAGCAAGGCCCTGGACCGATCAATCGCTTCTTGAAGTTTACGGACCGTTGGATCTAAAACTCAGAGTCGCGCCGGCTCATTTTATGAATAACTATCCCCTTCAAAGCCTTTGCTCGAAACAGTAATTTTCAGACAAATCCCTAAATAATCCGTTAAAACTGAAAACTGACACCCCAAAATAGCTATTCAGTAGTGTCCTATTGGCCTATTTTTTAAAATACTCACAATAACTAAACCGCTTGACAAGCCACTCAAAGCGCTGCATGCTACCCATCCAAGTCGTCTTGAAAGGATTTTAACATGTCTAAAATGTATCTCATCGCCCTGCCTATTCTGCCCAACAAACTCGAACAGTGGAAGCAATTTACGCACACGCTCAAAACGGAAAAACAGCACGAATACGAATCTGCACGCCAAAAAGCGGGTGTGCGCAGCGAAAAAATCTGGCACCAAAGCACTCCTCAGGGAGATCAGCTTTTACAAGTCCTCGAACTCGATGGCTCTGTTGAAGATTTTTTGCATTCATTAACCCAAACCAATGGTGCCTTTGAAACGTGGTTTTTAGAACAAATCAAAGACATTCATGGTTTGACTATTGAGCAAATAGAAGCTCTCCCAGCCCATGATTTGGTTTTTGCCTGGAACTCGCCGACAGTATTTGAAAAAACCAGTGAAACCGCACTGGGTATTGGGCAAAATTTAGCGCAAACAGCTCAGGGAATCCTGGGGAAGGCCACAGAAGCAGCCGGAACTGTGGGTAAAAAAGTAGGTGCCAATGCCAGTGAGCTTGCTGGAAAAGCCCAAAGCCAAGCGCAAGAAACCGCTCAGCAGTTCCAAAAATCAGCCCAGGAGAAAGCCCAGGAACTGCGCAAAAATGTAGAAACTAAAACCAGCGAACTGCTCAATCAAGCAGGAGAGAATGTCGCCGAAGCCACCCAGCAAATGCAAGCCAAAGCCAGTGAAGCGCTAGGGAAATCAGCTGAAATGGGCCAGGCAGCAGCCGGGAAAGCAACAGATTTTTTTAATCAAGCATTGGGCATCTTTGGCAAGAAAGAAGATAAAGCCTCAGAATCCGAGACTGAAAAGCCCAAAGAGGCAGACCCAACTGAAGCAAAGCTGAGCGAAAACGACAAAAATTAGTTTTAACAGCGCGTCTTGTTTGGCCTTTTTCTAAAAAAAACACCCACTCCGGCAAAGGAGTGGGTGGGGCCAGAAACACCGTCGCGACTACGTTTTAGCAGCCAGCGCTTGTAACAACTTGCTCAGCGTTTGACCGGCTTGCTTCAACTCAGGCTGCTGACTGTCGGCAGCAAACTCCGTTAAGATACCAGCCAGGTGTAAATCACGCACTTGCGGTAAAATCGCTAGCTCGCCATAATAGGCTTGCTCCAGAGATTGTAGCGCAGTGGCTTCTTGCCGTAGGCTAGACTGTTCAGCCACGCTCAAGACCTTAGCCGCTTGCAGTACCGTCTCGGCACTGGCAGCATAGAGCAGCCACCAGCGAGCGTGCTGCAGGCTCGGGGCCTGAGCGAATAAGGTCTCAGCGGCACGTTGCTTACTGCGATTATCATAATAGCTGTGAAAAAAGTAACGCCGCCCCTGGCCATTCAATCCGTTTTGATCCGTTTTGAAGACCCATTGCGCCAGAGAGTGGGCATCCTGTGATTGACCCGCTCGGGCCAGCAGCCAGGCATGAGTTCCGTCGTGGTATTTACTCGCAGTTCTGGCTTCTTTTAAGGCTTCGGCAAACCGACCGCGACGGATCAGCCACTCCAGGCGATCTGCAGGATATGCCGAACGGAGTTCAGGTTGACCCTCAGACTGAGTTTGACACAATGTGAGCTCCTGAGCATAACCTTGTTGAAGTGCAGCAGGTGCTTTTAAGAGTGCATCACAGGCCCCGGCCCTGAAAAAAGGAATCCGAAACGAATCCTTCTTTTTAAAACTCGCCTGTGCCGGACCCGACTGAGCCAGCGTCAAAGCTTTGGACCACTGATTCTGGACCGTGAGCAGATTGATCCAGGCCTGATAATCCTGATGCGCCAGCTCAGTCTGAGCGGCCAATTGCTCCCAGCCCTGAATCGCAGCCGCATAATCAAAGCGATGGATATTTGCATAAATTTGCCACAATGCAGTCACTGGATCATGAGCAGGATTTTTCAGGGTCTGAGCAATCGCAAGAGCCTGCGTCTGGTCTCCTTTGAGCCAGGCCATCTGAGCTGCAATCGAGATCTGTAAGTCTGGCTCTTGATCGGCAGTGACAAACGCCATCCATGGAGCCAAGACCATGTCCACTTGATTGGTTTTTATAGGCTGTTCAGTCTGATGAGAGCCATCCAGGCGATCATAGAGATAGGGCGGAGAGTAGAGCTCATCAATGAACTCCATTCCCAATTGAAGCTGGGCCATTTTTAGCACTGTCTCCGTATCCTGCGGTTGCTGCAACAATTTTCGAATTAACAGCGACTGTTTTGCCAGTTGATCAAAATAGTAAGAATCATCCTCAAAATCATGGCCCCACTGTGCGCTCAAGTGTTGATCATCGCTGATTGATAACCAGACTGCCTGCAGCGCCAGATAATAGCGACTGGCTGCATTCTCACGATTAATGCTCTGGCTCCAACCCACAGCGTAGGCCAGGGGCAAGTGACGACTACTAACGACGCCAGCCCCAAACAAGAGCAGCGCAGGCAAAGCATAGTGTTTGATCAAGCGCGTCCAGCGACCCTGGAGTGATTGCGTCATATCTTGCTGACAAAAGCGCAGCAGATCCCAGCAGCGATAGGCCAATACGGCTCCCCAGAACAATAATGCCCAGGGACTATGGCTTACCAGAGCAATATAGCAACCCAGCAAAAAATCTAATTTACCAGCCACCAGTATCGCCAGAGTCAGGCCCACCAAGACTTCTCCACCCAACCAGGCAAAGGCGGCCAGCAGTATCATTTGCAGCGGCTGTAGGCTAACGCCGTAGACAGTGCTCAGGGTCAAATAAAGTATCGGTAAATGGGCCAACACCACCAGGCCTTGTAGCCCCCACTGACTCAGATAAACCTTCCAGCGTGCAATCGGCAGACTGAAATAATACTCCTCAAAATGACGCATCAAATAGCGGGGGTTAAAAATAACCATAACAGCAGTAAACAAAACGCTCAGAATGAGCGGCGTGTCAGCATGATAACGGGCCATTTCAGTCAATCCCAGAAGATGGCGAAAACCAAGCATCGCAAACAGCCCCACAACGACCAGCAGCAAGTAACTATACAAGCCCATCCCCGGTTGAAACAAGAGTCCCAGCCGCTGCAAAACAGATCCCGAACCAGACTGTAGCTGCGTGGAAGATACCCACTGAGGCAAAGCTTTTAACCAGCGGTTGGCCGGCATTTTGGGGCCTTCACCAAAGGCGGCGAAAACACCCTGGTATTCTTTTAAGCGCAAAGCTTTCAGCAAGAGAGCAGCTAACCAGATCAGACTGGCAGCCAGACCCAACCAAAGCCCCGCAGGCAGATCACCATATTGCCAGTCGAGACCAATAAAGAACCAGGCGGCAGTCGCCACCAGTCCAACGACCTGCCAGCGAGATACCTGACCATGGGTTGCCAGTACCAAACCTGAACCCAGACTGATAATCAGCGAGAAAGCAGCGACTGGCCAGGATAAAAGATTAGCAGAACTATAATGCACGTACTGCACCACCGTAATCCAGCTCAGCAGCAAGAGCGCACCGGTCCCCCACCAGCGCAAGTAATTGTTCAACAAACGCCGTTGTAGATCAGGCACTGAAGCAGAGCGCGAATACAGCCATTCGCCGTGCACAGAAACAATCAACCACGGTAAACAGAGCGAAAAGAGCGCCATTTGCAACAGCGTTAAGACCTGAAAAGGCAGCTGATTCAGAATATATTCCCAGGAAAAGGACCACGACACCATTTCAGGACGACTGGTCACCACCAGCCATTGAAAGACATATAGCAACAGATAAAAACCAATCAAAACCGCTGAGGTTAGGACAACAGTATTGCGGTTGAGATCATTATAGAGACGCGCAGAGACTGACTTCATACCGTCACCCCCTGACGGGCATGGTAAACAAAAATCTCTTCTAAACTCAGTGCATCAATTTGTAAATACTCCGCAGCCACAGCTTGACGCAAGCGCTGCTCTAGCTCCGGACTCCAGTTATTGACCACCCATTCGCTACTTTGCTGACCGGGTAAATGATGAATCACCGAAAGGCCCAATTCGGGTAGAGCCTGGCTTTGCATCAGCCGTAAACGGCGGGTCTGGGACTTAAACAATTCCATTTCGCCTTCGGCTTGCATGCGTCCATTGTTAATTAGACCCACGTGGTCACAAATACGCTCCAGATCTTGCATCTGATGCGATGAAATCACAATCGTGGTTCCGCTTTCGTGTAAAAGATCAATCATGCTCTCTAGGAAAACCCGGCGCGCAATCGGATCCAGTCCACCAGCAGGCTCATCCAGAATCAAGACTTTGGGACGGTGTCCAATCGCCATGATTAGCCCCAGTTTCTGGCGATTGCCACGAGACAGAGAAAAGACACGGGCCCGTGGATTGAGCTCTAGTTTTTGCAACCAGGAATTGACATAGTCACTGTCCCAGTGGGTATAAAAAGAGCGCGTATAATTGAGAGCCTGCGCCACCGTAAGCCACGGAACAAATCGCATGCTTTCAGAGCTATAGCCAATCTGCTGACGGGTGTCAGCAGAGAGTTGCTCCACATTTTGACCCAGGATCTGAATCTGGCCAGAATCAGCTCTGAGCAAACCCATGATCAGTCGCAAACAGGTGCTTTTGCCAGCACCATTTTGCCCCAATAAGCCATAAACAGCCCCTGCTGGAACCTGCATATTTAGCCCACTTAAGGCTGTTTGTGAACCATAACGCTTGGCAACATCGCTTAATTGAATCAGCTTAGTCATCTCTACTCTCCCAATTCTGGCGCAGTAAATCTACGCTCTCTTGCTCTTGATATCCCAACCAACACATATCTTTGGCGTATTGCCGAGTCAGGGTCTGACCTTTCTGGTCGCGATCGCTGGTCGATTGCTCCAGGGCCTGCTCTGAAACAAAGCTGCCTTTGCCCACCTTTGTGACCAACAGGCCTTCGCGCTCTAACTCACGAACGCCTTTGGCGACCGTATTGGGGTTGACCTGCAAATGCAAAGCCATTTCCCGGATCGTGGGTATGGGCTCACCCACCTGATATATCCCCAGCGAAATCGCTCGCTTGAGCTGCTCGATCACCTGCTGATAAATCGGCACCCCGGCCTGGGGATCTATTTGAAACGGCAGACTCATTCACAGTTCCCATAAGTCAGTGGCTGGCCTGGGTAGACCTTCAATCTCAAAAAGTGCTTAGACATCTTTCACTCTCCTTTGTACTATTGTATTACTAAACTAGTACAATAGTACAATTATTTATTTAAGATTGCAAGTCACGATTGCCTATTATTTTGAAGGCCAGTATTTGAGAGGCTTAGAGATAGCCTGATCTTGCAAATGACTATTCAGCAGAGTTAAACTAAGGCATGCTCAGCAGCAGTCTAGCCATGCTGCCAGCTATATTTTTTTGGGAGCCCCCGATGTCTAAAGTTTTGATCCTCGCCTCTGTTTGCCTACTCAGCCTATCTTTTCAGTCTGCTCAGGCGCTAGAAATCACCCCTTTGCTCGCACCCTTGCAAGCCCTGACTCAAAATTCACAAAGTACATATACGCTGGCTGTGATTCCGCTGGAGCGCTCTGATCAAAAAACAGAACAAGGTGCTGGCCAATACCTGACTGATGCCATTTTAAAAGAACTGATCAGCCTACCCGCCTTTGTGCTCGTTGAGCGTCAGAATATCGCAGCAGTACTCAAAGAGCAGGGCTTTGGACAATCGGCTTATGTCACCCCTGAGCAGGCCGTTGAAGTCGGTAAACTCAGCGGTGCGCGTCTGATCTTAAGTGGCCATTATTTGCCTGTAGCCAATGATTTACAAGTGCAATTGCGTCTGATCGATGCCGAAAGCGGCCGGGTCTTGACGGTGATTCAAGAGAAAATCCCCAAAGACGATTCGATCTATCATTTACTGGGTGAAGTCTCACCCGGCAAAAAATTCGAAGCGGATATGCAAAATTTCGCTCAGAAACTATTAATGGGTGTGGCCGAAACCGCAGCTCAAAACCTGACTCAAAACCTAACCCAGGGCCGGCTACCCGCCCCTGCCAAGCCCAGCTTTAGCAAGCAACAGCTTTTCTTTAACGATTTCTCACAATATGCTCCCGGTACGGTCTTACCCCAATACGGACCGGGTCTGGTGGTTCGTCGCAGCCAGCGTTTCCCGATGAATGTACTGACAACCGAAAACCCACAGGCGCATCAGCTCAGTCAGCAGATCCATTTACCCGACAATTTCATGCTGGAGATCCATGCTTTTGATCAGCTCAAAACCCCGGATCAGACCTCAGCCAGCTTGCTGCAGTTAGAGCTCTGGTCAGCCAATCGTCGCCAGGCAATTAAAGTCCAAAAATACGGCAATGCTTTTGCTTTTGCAGGACAGACTCCGAACCCAGGCCCCTGGCGCTATCAGCAATGGAATATTCTGGCACTAACCAAACAGGGCAATCTGATGAGCTGGTACGTCAATGGCCAAATGATACAACAACAAAGCGTCTCAGAGTCTCAGTGGCAAGGATTCATGCTCAGCTCAGCCCAACTCAATCACTGGGCCTTTACCCGCCTGGCGGTCTATGCACTTTAAGC
>JBBKWI010000182.1:0-6694 GCA_037968875.1 Candidatus Sericytochromatia bacterium
TGATTTATTGGTTTATCAATATCATTTAGATTTGTATCTATTTTTTGCGTTGCAGGGTTATCTGGAGCGCGCAGCCTATTGTTTTAGTATCTGTCGCCAGGCAGCTAGCGATCCAGCCGTTATGGATTCTCTGGCCCCCCTAATTCTTTCAAAAATGGAAAATGGCCCTGATGACCCAGCCTTTCAGAACTTTCTCAATTTCCTTAGCCCTTGATTTGGGCTCTAAGCCCCGTTATGATGTATTGGAATTGAGGTATTGATTTGAATTTCCCCTGGACTGGCATTTTTCAGCAAGACGGTTATCGCCCCAAAGATATTGAGCATTCATTATTGATGCGTGTCCTGGTATTTTTGACGATTTCAATTGCGATAGCCGCTACTATTTATGCTGCTGAAAGTCCTGTCTGGCTAGCCGCAGTCTCGATAATGGCCTCAGGATTTGGCACCTGGGTATCCTGGCGTCGTCGAGAAGCCAAAAATTGGTGGATCAAAGTTATTTTGGCACTGATGATGTTGGTCGCTTTGGCGAGTTTCTTTTACGAGATTGCAGATAATCCATTTGATGCCCGAATTCCATTAGCTCACCTCTTAATTTGGCTTCAGGTTTTACATTCATATGATTTGCCGCGTCGAAAAGATGTGTTTTATTCGCTATGGGTTGCTTTAATTTTAATTTCAGTTGCCGCTACAACCAGTCGCAATACCGGTTTTGGTGTGTTTTTGATTGCCTATTCAATATTAGCTTTACTGAGTCTCTTGGCAGGTCATTTATCTAGCCAGGGGCTGCACCGAATGGGCTTACGCTTTTGGGGTAAGTTTTCGCTACCGGTGCTATTGCTTTCGATCGTGGGCGGGGCCTTCGTATTTGTCCTCATTCCCCGATACCAGGGCTTAAAAGTCAGAACATTTCCTGTCTCGATGCAAATTCAAAACTTACCCTTTTTTAATGGGGAAATCAAAAATCCGGCTTATCCCAATCGCTCACCAGCTGCCAGTTCTGCAAAAGATCCAAACAAAGATAAACAGCGCGAGTTTGATCCTTATGCTTATTATGGTTTTAGTACCGAGTTGGATCTTAATTACCGGGGCAAATTGGCAAATGAAGTTGTGATGCGTGTGCGTTCACCCCGAGCAGAGTATTGGCGAGGAATGGCTTTCGATACCTATGATGGCTTGCGCTGGACGATGCAAAAACCGTTTGAACTCAAGCGTTATGAAAACAGCAGTCTCCCGATTTGGATTCGTCAGAGTCGAAACTTAGTGAAAAATATTGTTCCCAAAGATCAGGAAACCTACACCTTTTATATCGAGCGGGATCAGAGCAATTTAATTTTTTCGGTTCCCTATGTTGAAAAATTGTATTTTCCAACAAATTTCGTTTTGATCGACGATTATGGTGGAATACGCAGTCCGATAGAATTATTTTCAGGGACAACCTATACGGTGGTTTCCGCTGTGCCTCGCTATTCAGAGCAAGCTTTACGAACGGTTAGCTGGGACAAACTCAAACAAGAGGCTCAGTCCCCGACTTATACGCAAATCCCTCAGGCTTTGCCTCAACGGGTTAAAGATCTGGCTGCTTCGCTTACAGCAGAAAGTCAGAATCCTTATGATGCTGTCAAAACCCTTGAACAGCATTTAAAACAAAATTATCCATACGATCTTGAGATTCCAACCTTTCCGACAAATCGAGATACGATTGATTATTTTTTATTCGAACAAAAAGCCGGTTATTGTGAACACTTCGCCTCTAGTTTGGCGGTCATGGCACGCAGTCTGGGCCTTGCAACGCGTTTTGTGACCGGTTATGTGCCTGGTGAATACAATCCGATGACCGGTTATTTTGACGTCCGCAGTTCTGATGCCCATGGCTGGGTTGAGGTCTATTTCCCACATCATGGCTGGGTACCCTTTGACCCCACTCCGGGCTATTTGGCAAACTTAAGCCAGGGAGATGTACATGCCGAAGGGAATCTGAAATCCTTCTTTGATTATTTTCTGGAAGCGATCCCGGTTTCCTGGAAAAATTTGCTTAAGCAAAGTCTAGGCGTCGCTTTTGGGGCGATTGCCGGTGTTTTTGGCTTGTTAGTCGGGGCCATTACCTTTTTGCCCCTACCTATCCTGGTTCTTGGTATTGGCTTGTTTATTGTTGTTTTGATGGCCTGGGTCTATTGGCGGGGCAAAGCAACATTGGTCTCTACAGCTGCGACTTTTCAGCCGGCTTACGCAAGCGATCCGCAAAAAAGAAGCTATGTTGACCTTTATCAGCAAAATTTAAATCAGCTAGCCAGTCATTTTAAAATTGAACTCCCTTCTGGAAAAACAGCCCGTGAGCAAACACTTTTTTTGCAGCCCTTTTTGGATAGTGATGATTACAGCCGACTACAGGAAAGCTTAGGGTTTTATTATCTGCTGCGCTATGGCCAGGAGCAGATTCCAGCCACTCATATCAATATGCACCAAAAGCACGTCAACGATTTAATAGCACAATTGCAGACCAAATATCATGCAGAAGAGGTACACACATGAGTCAGCCCTATTCGTTTCGGGTTCACCCCTCGTCCTCATGGGATAGATTAGAAAAATTTATTGAGGCGAGAACACAAGCTGGAGCAGATCAAGCTGCCATCGATGAAAATATTTGGGAGTTGTTTGGAGAAACCTGGGCCGTCATGTTTACAGACCTCTCAGGATTCTCCCGGTCTGTTAAAGATTTTGGAATCATCCATTTTCTGCAAACGATTTATGAGTCGCATCGCTTGCTAGTTCCCGTTATAGATGCCCATAACGGCATTTTGATGAAGCTTGAAGGAGATAGCATGCTGGTAATCTTTAAGCAGCCTCAGCGAGCATTACACTGCGCAGTTGATATGCAGCGAATCTTAGCGCCCTATAATCTTGATCGTCCCCTGACTGAGCAAGTCTTGTTATGTGTGGGGTTGGGCTATGGACGCTTGCTTAAGATAGCTGACGAAGATGTTTTTGGCGCAGAAGTGAATGCTGCCAGTAAGCTAGGCGAAGATACCGCTAAAGCCGGGGAAATTCTGGTCACCAGTGCCTTAAAAAAGGCCGTTAACTTCCCTGATTTAGAGTTTAAGCCTTTGGACTATACTCCACCCGGCGCCGATGGCGCATATTATGTCGCTTATTAGATTGCTATTAAGGACCCTGACCCTTGTCCTTGAGCCATTGACAGGCACTCTCTAGTTTAAATTGGCAAGCCTCACGATACAAGTCTGACTGTTGATTTGGGGCCGTGAGCAGATTGGCTTGTGCGACCAGTGTGCGTGCTAAATCTTGCTGCAAAGGGCCGTTGATCATATTCATACGGTCGAAAATTAGAATCGCCTGACGGTAATAAGCTTCTGAGGTTTTTAAGGCCTGAGTAGACTGAGCGCCGGCTAAGCTGCCCGCCTTCACAAAATTGAGTAAACCCAGGTTATAGTAAAGCTGTACACGTTGGCCCGTGATTAATTGGCGGTCTTCTTTACTTGCCAGGATCTCCTCATAGATTGCTTCTGCCTCTACGATCTGAGATGTGTATTCGCCTGCATCGAGACTGGCTGCACTCTGTTGGAGTAAGAGGTCGCCTATTTGTAGTTTGACACGGGGATCCCCTGAGTTTTGAGCCTGTCGGAGAAGTTGACGGGCTTGCTCCCACTGGCCTAGCATACGGGCTATATCAGCTGCTTCTAATAGATAATCTGTGTCCGGGCTACGCTGTATTAAATTGATAAAGGCAGAAAGGGCCTCTTGTGCTTTGGTGCGATCCAGGGCGGCCGGATTCAATTGCGCTTCGCGAGCCAAAACCGATGCGGTAATATACATCAATCCAGTATGATTTGGGTTTGCTTTCAGACTATCTGCGATGATACGATGCGCTTTTTCAAAATCGGCCAACTGAGTCGAGCTTGCAGTTAACAAATCCGCATAAGTGATGCTCAAATCTGCCTGGCCGGGTGTTTTGTTGATGATCTGTTCCAGATTTTGCAAGGCAGTTTTGCGATCTTGTTTAAAAAAGAACTGGAACTCAGCCATTGCAATATTGGCCTGAGAAGAATCTGGATCTGTTTTCAATGCTTCTAATAACAGTTGTTCTGCGTGCTCAAAACGATTTAAAAATATGAAATTGACTTCGGCTAAATTGACTCGAGCAATGACGCTTTTGGGCTGCAACTTCAAAACTTCTTGATAGATTGAAACGATTTCCTGGGCGCGACGTTGAAAACGCTCACTTTGCTCGATAAAGGTACTACCCGTTATTTGCGTGTCTCGTTGGCCCCAGTCTTTACGCAATTGCATCAAGAGTTGACTGGCTAATTGCAGGCGTAATTCAGCATTTTGGGGTTCTTGTATAAGCTGTTCACGCAGCTTCAACTCCGAAGGCGCGGCTTGTAGCGGGGGGGGAATCAAAGTCAAACTGCTCACCAGGGACAGTAGGTAAAGTGTGATACGGAATTTTTGCATATAGTAATTGTAACGGATAGCCTTTGATAGAACCAAGCAGATCGTAATAATCGATTTATTCAACAGGCGTTTTAGCTTCAAAATCCTGTTTGCTGCGGGTTAAAATCTCACCGTCAGCTGTTTTTAACAACATGCCTTGTCCATCAAAAGCAGCTAAGGTATAGTCTTTGGCGTGACCATCGGCATTTAAATGGGCCTGATACAAAATTTTACCTGCGTATTCACTTAGGCCTTCATCGGCGGGTTCATGGGTGATGTCCAGGACGGTGTCCGAATGAAATAAGCGACCATGTAGACCCGAAAATGGGTTTTGCGCGCTGTCATTCAGGCCCATTGTTTCTGCAAAACGACTTAAATTTTCAAGATTAGCCGGGTATAATTCAGCATTTCGCTCAGCATACTTTTCTAAACCCGCTATCAGACGGTCTATTTGTTGCATCACTTGCTCGTGAGCTCTAATTTCAGGTGGTTTTTCGCTTGCGAGTTCAAGTTCATTTTCAGCTTCGGTTTTTTCGCTTGGGGTCAATAAGGCCTGGAGTTGGTGGTAATCTTCTCTGAGTTTGCTCAATTCAGTTTGAATGCTCTCATTGTGTCGCCGCAAGAGATCCAGTCTACTGGTCGCGCTCAGAGCGATCAGCATACTTGCGATCACCAAGATCAAGCATAGTGCTAATAAAATACTAATCATAAGATACTCTGGATGATACCATTGTGATGGCTTTGACTGCACGTTGGTTTGGGAAATTGACGGCTTGGAGCGGCTGATGACCTGTCAGTACTGCCTGTATATTTTGCAGACAGATCATTGCCATTTGATGACGCGTCTGCACAGTCGCTGACCCCAAATGGGGAGTGAGTACCACATTGGTCATTTCCCTTAATCCCTTAGAAATCTCAGGCTCAAACTCAAAGACATCTAAGGCTGCCCCAGCAATTTTAGCTTGAATTAAGGCATCAGTTAAGGCGGCTTGATCGATGCTATTGCCACGTCCAGTATTGATCAGAATTGCCTGAGGTTTCATTAACGCTAAACGCTCTGCATTAATTATGTGCTGCGTTTCTGCGCCACCCGGTAGATGCAGAGTGAGTATGTCTGATTGTCGGCAGATTTGATCCAGATCACAGTACTGGGCTCCTGAGCGTGTTTCAAATGCAAAGTCAGGCTGGCGATTGTGGTAGAGCAAATTGAGTTTAAAGCCTGAAGCCAAATCTGCCAGACGCTGCCCAATTCTCCCGGCGCCAATGATGCCCAGTGTTTTACCGATCAAGCTATGGCCTAATAATTGGGTGGGCTCCCAGCCATGCCAGTGACCAGATCGGGCCAGGGTTTGCCCTTCGTCCACACGTCGCAGTAAGGTCAGCATGAGTGTCAAGGCGAGTTCTGCAGTTGCATCACTGAGCACATCCGGTGTATTTGTCAGCCAAATATTGGCCTGGCTAGCAGCTTTCAGATCAAGATTGTCGACTCCAACGGCATGATTGGCGATAATTTGTAGTCGCGTATCTTGCAATTGTTCAAATGCTTTGCTATCCAGCCGATTTGTAAGCATCAAGACAGCGGCATCGACTTGTTTTAAGCGCTCAATCAATTCGGAACGACTCAATGAATATTCCAATACCAGATCTGCATACGCCTCAAACTGCTCCAAGGCATCTGCTTCAATTTGCTGGCTAATCAAAATGCGTGGCTTAAGGCCTGTCATTTAGCGGGTCAATTCAATCGACTGTGTTTTAGAGCTAATTTCAAAAGGAACAGAGCTCCAAGTGATAGAACTCTTATCGGTATTGTATTTTCCTGAAATATACCAACGCCCCGTTAGTAAGCTTAGATTCGCTTCGCCATTTTGATCGGTGACAAAGTTAATACCTTCTCGCCCGTCAGCAGCATTGGCTAAACGCAAATCAAGCCCTTGATAGGCACGTTTTTCCCATTCAGGTATCGTTACGTTTAGATAAAAATCCAGGTCTTGTTGGTAGGCCTTGCTATCGACGCTGCTTTCTGTGCTGCAGCCACTAGCTGTACAGGTTTTTTCTTCTATTTGATATTTAGAGTTGCTGGACTGAGGTTGCTGAGGACGAGGTTCTACTTTGTTTGTACTTGCTAACTCATTTTTGATTTTAGCTAAATCATAAGGTTCAGCACGAAAAGTTGTCGCAATAGGTAAGACTTCGCGAGCTTCGGTAATGATCTGGGCTCGGAAAACCAATTTGATGATTTGTGGAGTGG
>JBBKWI010000183.1:0-33857 GCA_037968875.1 Candidatus Sericytochromatia bacterium
GAAGTGGGACACTGCTGATTCATAGCTTACTTGATTCTCATCCTGAAATCTTATCTGCTGGCGGTAAGCGTTTGACTGCCTTTATGGATTTTTATGCCTCAATTTGGCCACAACTTTCCGATGGTGCTCATTATTCCGTTTCTGGAATTGTCAGAAGATTTTGTAAGATTTGTCTGGGCGATTTTGAAAGCTCTGACTTAGGTCACCCGTTATTTAATCAAAAGGATCCTGAGTTTGTCTACCGTTTTGTTGTGACGTGCGAAGCTATCTTTCGCTTTTATATTGAAAAATCCCCTGATTCTTCGACGCATCGTAAATTATTTTTAATCTCAGTACATTTGGCTTATGCCCTTTGCCAAGGAGAAGAGATTAGCAGTAAGAAATGGATTCTCGTTCAATTGCACGGTCCAGAAAACATTACCAATTTATCTGGAGCGATGGAAGACTTTCCACAGATGAAAGTGATTGGCATGCTTCGTTATCCTATGCGGGGATTTTACTCTATCCTTGCCCATCGCTTACAAGAAATCCAGAAAGAAGAGTCTGATTATCAATACGAAGATTTGGTTTATAATGGCGTTTATACTAAAGAATACCGCCATATCTTAATAGGTTGGCTTTACTCACAAGAGCTGCTCTCTTTTTCTTTATTGCCGATACAATTGGAGTCCCTACATAAAACACCCGAAAAAACCATGCGAAAAATTGCTGACTGGCTTGATATCTCTTGGTCACCTCACCTGTTAGAAAGCACCATAGATGGCTTACCTTTTGAAATGGCTTCCGGAATCCATACTTTGGTTTCGGCTCATCAGCAGACTTTTAATCTCAAACGGGTAGAGTATGATAAATGGAAGTCCCATTTTTCTGAGTGGGATCGTTTTGTTCTAGAAGGTTTAATGTACCCGGTTCACAAAGCATATCACCTGGCCCCTGTGCTCCCTTTTCAGCGGAATCTAGCGGTGTTTATGTTTTTTTTGCCCACAAAGCTTGAGCGAAAAGCTTTCAATTTGGCGATGATTAAGCGGGACCCGCTCAAAATGCAATTGAGTGTACTTTCTGTTTTAGAACGCTATTTTTACACCTTCTTGTTTTTATGTGGTTTTCCTTTTTGGAGCACAACAGAAAATTGGAGCTTAGATGAGCGGGTGAGTCAATGGAAAGGCTTGCAGCGCGAAGCTGAAGATGAGTCTTAGTTACAGTAGATATGACAAATAACTGACTTCAGCGCGTCCATTGGGATTGATTCTTTTGCCACCAGGAAACCGTTTTGGCAATACCTTGCTCCAGGCTATACTTGGGTTTCCAGTCGGTTTGCTGACGGAACTTTGTACAATCTAAGGCTCTGAAACCCAGGAGTGCTTTGTGTGCGTCTATATATTCAACCTGACTCGGCCTAAATTGAGCCGCCTCCAGGCTATGCTGAACCGCATCCCCAACGGTGACTTTGGTTTCTGAGCCTAGATTATAGATTTCGTAGCCTGTTGGGGTTTTCGTTAATAAAGCCAGAATACCTGCTGCAAAGTCTTCAGCAAAAATCACATCTCGGGTGACCTCAGGGCTGCCCCAGACACAAAAGGGATCCATTTTAGCGACAGCTTTGCGAATCAGGGCCGGAATAAAATTGGAGCGGCTGGGGTCAAATTTGGCATAAGGCCCATAAATATTCGCAGCGCGAATCACTTGAAAGTCAGCCTGACAGAGCCCTTGCCAAAATTGGCAGGCTTGCTCAAGATAACGCATGGCACTCCCAACCCCTAAATAAGCTGGGGCAGGCATCAGATTGAGATCGAGTTCGCTTTCACAAATATGACCTGAAAAGGGCTGATAAACGGTCGCTGAGGAAATGAAGATCACTTGCTTGATACCTGGGGACTGGCTGATGGCTTCCAATAAATGAATGTTCATCAGTAGGTTATTATTAACTTGAAGCCAGGGTTTTTGGCTGGATTCATCGGCACCGCTGGTATAAGCCGCTGCCATCACAACAATCTCGCAGTCTTTAACTAGAGCCTGACAAAACTCTGGCTGGCGAAGATCCCCTTGTAAATACTCTATGGCCGGGTCCTGGATAAAGGGAGGGGTTTGATGCCAGGTCGCGCGCAGTGAATAATTTCTCTCGTTTAGCAAGGCTTGCAATAAGTGGCTGCCCACCATACCTGTCGCACCTGCAATAAGAATACGTTCTGACATTCATTGATCCCCTCTGATTAAGTTTTAGACTTAACACTAACACAAGAATTCTGGCTCTGAAGTCAATCGCTTGGCCCTTGCATCTTTTCGCACACGCGTGCCGATGTGCTGATTTAAGATACAGAAGCCTTGTTTGGTCCTTCTGATCTCTGGTATCTTAAAACAATATCAACGTGATAAAAACTGAATTTGCGCCCAATATTCCAGTGAAATAAGTTATTCGGTAACATTAATGTACAGCGAAGCTAAGTTGAGCCTTTATTTCACCCCGAAGACGGATGAAGGCCTGAAAAACTAAAGATAAAGTGAGCGACTCATGCAAGAGCAGCCTAATCCGATCAAAATAGGACTCGTCCAAATTAATAATAGCTTTTCAGGGCATAGTTATTTTCCGTACTCTGTTGGACTCTTACAAGCTTATGTCCAGGAACATGCGCAACAGCCCGAACAGTATCATTTTTTGTTGCCGATTTATGCCCGACTCAAAGTTAACGAAGCGGTTGAGCAATTGCTTGAAGCCGATCTGGTTGGCTTCTCTACCTATGTCTGGAATATTAAGCTATCTCTGGCGATTGCCGAGGAGCTCAAACGCCAAAAGCCTGAAATCCGAATTGTATTTGGGGGGCCACAGGTCCCAGATTATGCTGAAGAATTTGCACGTGAGCACCCGTTTATAGACTTGTGCTGCCATGGGGAAGGCGAAGTCGCTTTCTTAGAAATTTTAGAGGCTTTTCACAATCCTGATTGGCAAGAGATCCCATCGGTCTCTTACTTAAAGCAAGGAAACTATCAGATCAATCCGAGAGCCAAACGTCTAAAAGATATCAACCAGGTGCCTTCTCCTTATTTAGAGAACGTGTTTCAGACCCTGATGGAAACACACAAAGAGACCCAGTGGCTAGCGCTCTGGGAAACCAATCGCGGTTGTCCATTCTCTTGTACCTTTTGTGATTGGGGCTCAGCAACCCAAAGCAAGGTCTACTCGTTTGACCTTGAGCGTCTCAATCAAGAAATTGATTGGTTTGCCAAGCAGAAAATCGAGTTTATCTTTTGTTGTGATGCCAATTTCGGTATCTTGAAGCGGGATGTAGAGATCGCTCAACATGTAGCCGACACCAAAGCAAAACTGGGCTACCCCCATGCTTTATCTGTGCAAAACACCAAAAACGCGACGGAGCGAGCTTATCAGGTGCAGTCGATCTTGTCGCAGTCAGGCTTAAACAAAGGGGTGACTCTCTCTTTGCAATCCACCTCAACAGAAACGCTTTCCAGTATCAAACGGGCCAATATCTCGTCTGAGTCGTATCAAGAACTGCAACGGCGCTTTACGCGAGATCGGATCGAAACCTATACGGATGTTATCCTTGGCTTACCAGGCGAAACCTATGACTCTTTTGTCGATGGTGTGGCTCATATTATGGAAAATGGACAACACAATCGGATCCAATTTAATAATTTGGCGATCTTACCCAATGCTGAAATGGGCAAGACAGAATACCAGCAGAAATATGGCCTGGTGTCAGTAGATACGGATATTATTAATTTACATGGAGAGCTGATTGAGTCTTCGCAAGAAATTCTGGAATCACAAAAGTTAGTGATTGCAACCAGCACCCTTAACAAAGAAGAGTGGGTCAAAGTACGCTCTTTCTCCTGGTTAACGGCTTTATTGCACTTTGATAAACTTTTACAAATCCCGATTATTCTTTTGCGTCATGCAGCGCAAATTGATTTCCGGAGTATTTTAGAGGCTTTTGCCAATCAACGGGATCAAAGCGATTATCCGGTGTTAAATGAAGTGCATCAGACCTTTGAGAGCTATGCCAAAGGCATGCAAGCAGGGGGGCCTGAGTATGCCCATCACCCAGATTGGCTGAATGTCTGGTGGCCGGTCGATGAATATGTCTTTATTCAATTGACGATCGAAAACAAACTCGACACCTTTTATCATGAAGTAAAACAAATTATGCGCTCTCTGTTACGCGATCTGGGGGCTCAGCAGCATTTTGAAGTGATTGAGCAGGCCCTGGATTTAAATCAGGCTCTGTTGAAGCGCCCTTTTCAAAGCGAAGACCTGACCCTTACATTAGACTATAATCTCTGGGAAGTTTATCGTGCTTATCTGATTGGTGAGTCCCTGGACCTCAAAAAAGAACCGACAAGCTATTTTATTGATCGCACCACACAGACCTGGGATACCTGGGATGATTGGTTCAGAGAAGTGGTCTGGTACGGCAACAAAAAGGGCGCCTATCTCTACACCAACCAAACCTTAGAGCCTCAGTTGTCTGGGCACTACTAAATGCGTTATCGCCCACTTGGCAATACAGATATTCTTGTTTCAGAAATAGGTTTTGGGGCCTGGGGGATCGGTGGCTATCATCAGGGAGCAGCTCTGGCGTATGGCCAAACCAACGATCAGCAATCCATGCTTGCCCTGGAGCAGGCTCTAGAGCAAGGGATTAATTTTTTCGATACGTCGGATCTCTATGGCGGTGGTCATAGCGAAAGCTTACTGGGCCAAACCTTCAAGCAAAAACGTGAGCAAGTGGTCCTGGCCTCTAAAGCGGGTTATACGGGTGAACAAGCGCAACAGGACTTCTCGGCGCGGTATGTAGAGCAAGCTCTGGATCAATCTTTGAAACGCTTACAAACAGATTATCTGGATCTGTTTCAAATGCATGACTTTGATGGAGATCAGACCGAATTGGAGCAGCTGCTACTGGTTCTAGAGAATCTCAAAAACAAGGGCAAGGTTCGTGCACTAGGCCTGTCTTTAAAAAATGCCAGACTCCCTTTTGAGACCTCTGTTTTAGCCAGGTTGGATTGCGTGCAAGTCAATTTTAATCTGGTGGATCAGCGTATATTAGAAAACGGCTTCCTGGAGCTTTGCACTCAGCATCAGATTGGCGTGATTGCAAGAACGCCCCTGTGTTTTGGCTTTTTAGCAGGTGAAACAGCCATGGACTTCCCTGAAGGCGATCACCGGGCACGCTGGTCTCCTGAGCAAGTCACCACCTGGCAAAATGCTCTGCGTTTATTTATAACTCAAAAGTCTGACCAATTGGCCTGCAGCCCTGCTCAGTTTGCCCTGAATTTTTGCTTAGCATACCCAATTATGACTTGTATTCCAGGTATGCTGACTGTAGAGCAGGTCCAGGAAAATGCCGCTGCCAGTGACGTGCCCAATTTCTCTGCCGACAGCTTGCAAAAGTTAAACAGAGTTTATCAAGAAAACACATTTTTCATCGCTCAAAAATAAGGAAATCAAACCATGGTAAAAGCAGTTATCTTAGCGGGGGGTAAAGGCACGCGAATGGGAGACATGACTGCTGCGACTCCCAAGCCACTGATCAAAATTTGTGACAAAGCGATTATTCAATATCAACTGGAATTGCTGGCCCGATCGGGTATCGAAGAGGTCACGATCTTATCTGGGTATCTGGGGGAGCAATTTGAGCAAGCCTTTGGCTCCGGCCAGCAATTGGGCCTCAAGCTGGATTATCAAATTGAGTCGAAAGCCATGGGCACTGCTGGAGCGCTGCGTTGCTTAGCCGATCAGATTGATTCAGATTTTTTGCTGTTTTCTGGCGATATTATGATGAATTTTGATGTAATGCGTTTCGTTGACTGGCATCGGGCACACCCAGAAAGCTTATGTTCAGTGATTGTACATCCCAATAATCACCCTTTTGATTCTGATTTGGTTGAGACTGACTCTTCTGGTCTGGTGACGCGTTTGTTGACCCGTCCGCATCCAGAAGATGTGGTTTTTCAAAACCTGAGCATTGCTTCTGTATATATGCTTAATCCCAAAGTACTTGACTGGATTTCGACAGAAAGTAAAACCGACTTAGAAAAGCACTTTTTCCCTATTTTAATGGAAAAAGGTCCTTGCCTCTATGCTTATCACACCCATGAATACCTCAAAGATGCCGGAACCCCCAAACGTTTTGAACAAGTTACACAAGATATTGAAACAGGCAAAGTGAAGCGGGCGCATCGCGAATATGCTCGACCGGCTGTTTTTTTAGATCGAGATGGGGTCTTGAACCAGGAGCGCAGCCCACTCGTGCGTTTTCAAGACTTCCAACTGATCCCAGGGGCTGCTGAGGCCGTGCAAATGCTAAACCAGGCTGGTTTTCTGGTGATTGTGATTACGAATCAAGGGGCCATTGCGAAGGGCTTTTTAAACGAGACTGAGTTAAAAGCAATTCACAACTTACTCGAAACAGAGCTTGGGCGAGCTGGAGCCTATCTGGATGCGATTTATTATTGTCCACATTACCCTGAGAGTGGTTTCCCTGGAGAAGTAAAGGAATTAAAAATCGATTGTGATTGTCGCAAACCAGCGACAGGACTCATCGAACGGGCTAGCCAGGATTTACAGGTCGATCTGCAGCAATCCTTTTTTATTGGGGATAGCAGTACTGACGCCTTGGCTGCCCGGCGTGCTGGCCTGAGGTTTATTGGTGTCAAAACAGGGAACGCCTTAAACGATCAGCGTTGTGACTTGCCGGCTGATATAATCATCACAGAGCATCTTCTGGAAGCAAGTCAAATGATCGTGAGTAAAATATGAAAACCATTGTTGTATTGGCCGAGATAAATCTAAGTCTGGCTGCCGTTTGTGTGGCGAGCTTAATCAAGAATCGACCTGGACAAGCGATCGAGATCGTGTCGCCCCCTGTTGCCGGGCTGGACGCTTATCAGCGCTTATACTTAATTCGCCTGAACACCATCCGTTTATTAGAGCTTTTAGATTATTTTAAACAAGAGCAGCCGGTCTGTTTAAGTCTCGACTCCAGGCCTTTTGATGCAGATCTCTTAAAAGATCTTAACACTGAGGACTACCAGGGCTTTGTCCCTGTTCCTGAAGACGTCCTTGATTCGGCTGAGGGCTATGAAGTTGCGCTTTCTGATGTGCAGCATCACTGGCTAGAGCAAGCTGAGCAAGCGCAATTCCCTTTTTTGGAGCAAGAACTTGAAGCTGCGATGGCTCTGGAACAAAGGCCATCCTTTGCCTTTTTAAACCTGGAATCCTTTATGCAGCAGTTTCAACAGACGCTGTGGCCAGAGTTATCCCAAGAAAGCCGTGATTTTGAGCGCTGGTGGCAAACGCATCAAGCCAGTTATCGCTTTGTTTTTGCTCTTCAACTTTGGCAAATGCCGGGTGCTGATCGGCTCTTGCCATTTTTCCAGTCTCTGATTCAACGCGTCGGCAACGATCCTGATGATTTACAGGCTCACCTCTTACTACTTTTGTTTAAGCGGGAGTATGCGGATCAAAGCTTTCAGTTCGAGGCTTTGCCCGCTGAGTTTAAAACCTGTTTTAGGCATTTTCGAGAGCAATTAAAAGGCACGATCAAAATCCTGAAGCCTGTCGACGAGCTTAAGGTCACCTTTTTGGTGTCCACTTATAATCGGCAGCCCTTGTTAAAACGTACTATTGATTGTATTCTTGCGCAAACCAGTCAGCAATGGGAAATGCTGATTGTGGATGGGGGATCCAAAGACAATACGCCCGATTATTGTCGTGAATTGAGCGCGAAGTATCCGCAGATTCGTTATATTTACGAAGACTTGCCCCCTGGCTTTGAAGGAATCCGTGAAACCTCACGCATTTTAATTGAAGAGGCCCAAACCGAGTTGGTGGCTTTTTGCCCTGACGATGATTATTTTGAGCCTGACTATCTTGAGAAAATGCTGGCCCAATATCAGAAATACCCCTGGGTGGGGATGATCTATTCATCTTTGGGTTTGCATGAACTTGAGCAAGCTGAATTGTCAGGAACCTATGGGCCTTTTCTACGTACAGCAGGCTTGATTAATCGAGACCTGAGCTTGCAGCAGAGTGCTGCTTTGGGTTTGTGCCCGCAAGGGTGCTTGCACCGCAAGCAAATACTTATGCATAAAGCTATGGAGCTCATGTACCATAAGCCGGATCGTCCAACCTATATTGGCTGGGATTATATTATCTCGGTATATTTGATGGCCTATTATGATGTGGTACATGTTCCTGAGCGCTTATTCCATATTACCGTTTCTGCTTCCAGTAGTATTTCGGGGCAACTAGATACCAGTCGGGGTTTAATCTTTTCACTAGAAGAGATTCTCAGAGGGTATACTGATATTTTTGAGCGCCCTTTTCCTCAGGTCTTATATGAGCGCTTTCGAGAAATTATCAAGTACCACCTCAATCTCCATTTCTCGAACGCTCTGTCGGGCACTGATGTGGCCGACTTTTCAGATTGGCTGGAAAAAACAAGCCCTGGTTGGAAGCATTTTGTTGAGCTAGAAAGTCTCAGCGCAGAGACCTGCAGCGCTCAAGCGCTGGCGCTCTTTCAGCTTTAATTGGAAGATTCAAAATCATCAGGTTGGTAAAGCACGATTCGGCTACCGGATTGCTCAAACTTAATCGGTACATAGACCAGATCTTTGAGGGCAGCGCAAACGGCTGCTTGTCTTGCGGGTTCAACGAATAGCAAGATAAACCCCCCGCCGCCCGCTCCCAGGAGCTTGCCACCAATAGCGCCTTCTCTTTTTGCGGTTTCATAGATATCATCGATTTGCGGTGTAGAGACTTTGCTTGAAAGCTGTCTTTTATAGAGCCAGGTTTCATGTAAAAGCTCTCCAAACTCACTTAAAGGGCGATTGGCGTTATTTAAAATAGCGATAGCTTCATTGACCATTTCGTGCATATGGTGAAGTTCGTTGCTTTTTTTCTTGATATTTTCAATGGTGGTTTTGGCAATATCGGTGGAATAGCGTGAGATGCCTGTAAAGAACAACATCAGGTGTTTTTCCAGACCGAGCAGGCGATTCGGCTCCAGAATTAAGGGCTCGATCTGATAAGTGCCGTCCGTATTAAAGGTGATTTTGTTGAAGCCGCCGTTGGCCGTTTGGATTTGATCCTGGCAACCGACATATTCATTGATCACATTTTGCTCGATATGAATTGATTTATCAGCTAATTCTTGCTTTGAGCTCATGCGGCCTTCATAGGCGTGTAGGGCATGTAAGAGACCCACTGTAAAAGCGGAGGACGATCCTAAGCCTGAGCGGGCCGGTAAATCGCCGTTGTGATGGATCTCTAAGCCGTCGGTATGATTGAGGTAGTTTAAGACCCCCCGAACTGCCGGGTGTCCGATTTCTTCGATCGTATTCACGTTTTCAATATAAGAATAAACGATGCGGTACTTATGTCCAAAAAAGGGTGGCAGCTCGCGGACGGAAATCCAACAGTATTTATCGAAACTGGTGGTTAGGACAGCGCCTCCGTGCTCTTGAAAATAAGCTGGATAGTCGGTTCCTCCCCCAAAAAAAGAAATACGAAATGGCGTTTTACTGATGATCATGCAAAGGCTTCCTCAGTGAATCTAATACTACAAGATAACAGAAATTAAGATTTGCTCGTACTTCTGTGGCTGAGATCAGGTGGCTTTATGACTCTGGCATGCAGGGGTAGCAGTGGGTTTAAGTATTTGTCCAAACGAGCTTTGCTTTCTGCCGTAACCGACCCCATAAATAGGCATGTTGCTGATACTTGATAGCGAGTTTTTGAGCGTGAGCCAGGTCTAGGCCCAGAATCAAAAAACTTGATTCAGGAGGCCATTCTCGATTGGGGTCTTGCCCTTCGGCATTGAAAACAGGCAGATTCATTTGTTTTAAATCTCTGGCCAGTTGCTGGGTGCGTTGTTGGTTTTGCTGTGGACTTAAGGCTTCTGAGTAAGGGTTCTCGGCAGTTAAAAAAGCCCAACAGGAGTGTCCTGTTTTTGTGAGTAAATCGTCTACGCTGGGGTGCTTTTCCCCAACGCGCAGGCTTAACTGAGGGGAAAAAACAAGGTAGTGCGCGGCAGTATAAGCGGCTTCGAAATCAGATGGCTTTGGCATATAGGCAATTGTAGCTTAGCTCAAGTCTGAGTATCCATCATGGATCTGCTAGATCCGATACAATTGATTAAAAAGGAGATCAGTGATGGCTACTATTTGTGTTTTTTGCGGGGCTGCAGCTGGACAGGACCCTGAATTGATGGACTTGGCGAAAGCGGTTGGCCAGCAGATTGCTGAGCAAGGCTGGACCTTACTATATGGGGGCGGAAACACCGGCCTGATGGGCGCTGTCGCTGAAGGGACGCTTGCTCATCAGGGTGAGGTGATTGGCATTATGCCAACGTTGTTGGTCGAGCGTGAACGTGCCCATGGGCAACTCACTCGACTAGAGTGTGTGCAAGATATGGCGACTCGCAAAGCCCGCTTGATTGAATTGGCTGATGCTTTTGTGGTTTTGCCCGGGGGGATGGGCACACTGGATGAACTGTTTGAGGTGCTGACCTGGTATCAATTGGGGCTGCATCAAAAATATACCTATATCCTAAACAGCAAAGGCTTTTATGACGCTTTACTGAAACAGCTCTCTCAGCAGCAGCAGGCTGGATTCGTGCATGGGGAGACCTTACCACTGACTAGTGTTGATACCCCGCTGGCTTTGATTCAAGCCCTGGAGCAAAAACTGAAGGAAGCGTAAGTATGTTTGATGTGATCACAATCGGTGGAGCTACGCAGGATGTCTTTGTGCGCTCCGAAGGGGCTCAGGTGATTCGCCTGAGCGATCGCGAGCAGGAGCGGGCCTGGATTGGCTTTGATTACGGCGCCAAAATCCCGGTGGAAAGCATTCGCTTTACGGTTGGGGGTGGCGCGACCAATACGGCTGTTGCAATGAGTAAGCTGGGACTAAAAGTGGCCAGTTTAATCAATATTGGTGAGGACCAAGCAGGGGATCAGGTACTTGAGTCATTAATCAGGCATGGGGTCATGACTGATTTGGTTTGTCGTTCTCAAGAGCAAACGGGCTATTCCGTGATACTCACTTCTTACGAAGGAGAACGCTCGATTTTGGCTTTTCGGGGTGCCAATTGTGGTCTAACGCAAGAAGGCATTGACTGGGAGCGCTTAAAGCAGACCCGCTGGTTTTATATTTCTTCATTGAGTGGTGCTTCTGACGCGGTTTTAGATCCCCTTTTGGATTTTGCACAAGCGCATCAGATCAAAGTTGCCTGGAACCCAGGCGGGACTCAATTAAAATCACCCAAACAGCTGTTGCGGCGTCTGTCGCAAGTACATCTGCTCTTTGTGAATAAAGAAGAAGCTGCGCAGATTACAGATCTGGCATTAGCGAAGCCCTTACCCGAACATTTGCGTACAGGCGCTGAAAACCTTGATCGTCCAGGCTATATGTACGATCTGGATACGCAACTCAAGGTTTTGAAGCAATCTGTGCAGGATCTTGTCGTGATCACAGATGGGCACCGGGGAACGCAGGCTTATGACGGCCTGAACGTGACTATAATGCCTGTTTACCCGGTCGAAATTGCAGATGTGCTGGGTGCTGGAGATGCTTTTGGGGCCAGCTTTACCAGTGCCTGGCTAGATCAACGCTCGGTGAGCGAGTGTCTGTCCTGGGGAGCCGCTAATGCGGCTTCTGTCGTGACGGACCCAGGCGCGCACCGGGGGCTCTTAAATGCATCCGAATTAGGCCAGATGCAATCCAGGTATCAGATTGAAAGCCTGAGTTATCCACTCGCTCAGGATCTTGTTGATGCAAGTGCATAAGCCTTATAGTGAGCTGATTGAGGCCCGTTCTGTGATGCCTAAAGTGGTCGATAAAATTACGCTGGATGCCTGGTTTGTGGATTCAGAGTCAATGAGCTATTTATTGGGCGTCTTGGAGCAGCGCTTCCCCCACCAGGGCAAGCGTGTAGAGCAAATGGACTATTTGCAAATTGCTAACGAAGCTCAGCAAATTGCCGTCGACTTGGTGATGGAGTTAAGCTATGGAGACTTGCTCCAGCTTTTGTGTGAAAACCCCTGGATGCTCAATACGGAAGCTGAATTGGAGCTGCTAGAGCTCTTTGAAGCAAAGCTGGGTAAAGCAACGGTTGCTTCTGTGGTCGCTGTTATTTTGTGTGAACATTTTTACGCTGAGCTGATGCAAACCGTTGAATGTGTGATTTAAACCCAATCTCGTGGGCTGGGATAGCCAAAAAAAACCAACCTCAGCATGAGCTGAGATTGGCCACAACAAGGATTGCTTATCGCTGCCCATCTGTGACGGCGATTTTTTTAGGTTCGGATCCTTCACCCTAAAACATTCATTAATATCTATATATTAATCTTAAGCTGGGCTTCATTTCAAGGCGCATGGCGCCAAAACAGAAGATTCTTATAGAATTTAAATTTGTTTAAAACTATCTTAAGCTTAACAAGTTAGGTTCTCTCTGCACTTACAAAGAATAAAAGAAGACAAAAACAGGAGCAGTGCATGAATAGCAACACATCGGTTCCACTTTTTGTGTTCGTTACGAAGCCGGTGTGTGATTTCTCTTTGAAGCGACATCGATGAGCGCATTTCAGGATTGGCTGGCCACGCGCCAGCCTTTTGATTATTGGCATCAGGCAGCGGTGCCCCCTGATTTTGCCCAGCAGGCTTTAGCTGTCTTTGAGCAGGCGCGTCAAGCCCGGAAACTGCCCCTGCGGCACGTCGTGTGGCATATTACCAACCGCTGTAATCTGCGCTGTTTACACTGTGGTGTGCGTGGCGGCGAGCTCCGCTACCGTGACCTGAGTCTGGACGATTTTGCCCGGGCTTTGCCGCAAATGCTGCGTTTGGGCCTGAGCCATGTCACTTTGAGTGGGGGAGAGCCTCTGGTACGCAAAGATCTCTTTGATATTATTGCTGTGCTGAAGCTCTGTCGTTTGCAAGTAGCGATGGTCAGCAATGGACACAATTTTGAACGCTTTGAAGCCCAATTTCGAGATCATCCTCTGGACTCGCTCTCGCTGAGCCTGGACGGTCTGGCAGATAGCCATGATCAGATCCGCGCCTGGCCCGGCAGTTTTGAGCAGGTCATGCGGGCTATAGAGCTGGCTGTGGCCTGGGGGATTCCTCTGGTCAATGTCAATACCTGTGTTTCCCCTCAGAATATCGGGCAGATGACCGAATTGCGCGACCGTTTGTTTGGTCTGGGTATTCAGCACTGGACCCTACGACCGATTACCGAATCGGGACGTGCCAGTGAGCATGCCTTTGGCCTGAACACAGCCCAGATGCAACAATTATTAGACTTTGTAGAAGTCTCTCTAGAAGCTGGTTTTGATATCTCTTTAGCAGGGATGGGTTTTCTGGCCGAGCGCGATCCGATTTTGAATATGGCACCCTATATATCTACTGCTGGCTGGGACTCTTTTTATATTCTGCCCAATGGAGATATTAAGGGGTTTAATGAGGCCCACTTGCCCCTTGAGGGCAATCTCTTGCACGATGATTTAATAGAACTCTGGCAGACTGGCTTTGGCTATTATCGCCAGGCGCAATTGGACTCCGCTTGCCCGACTTGCAAATGGCTGTCGCGCTGTGGTGGCGGCAATATTCCTGAAGCAGAAACGGGCGTGCGCTGTTTGCCTTTGTTGCTAGCAAACGCTGGTTAAATATTTGTCTTTTATTAAGAGTGTTTTAAAAACGACATGAATACTTGACAATTGGTGGATATATTTAGAGTAATCTTTAGGAGGATCATTCATGGGATCAATTGGTAAGCCCCCCGGACACGGACATAATCACAGGCCTTTAAAGCCAGTTCCACCCGCTCAATCACCGATTCAAGAAACGCCCCAAAAAGCAGGCTCTCGTTTAGAGCGCTTTATGGATAAAGTCGATCGCAACGACGATGGCAATTTGTCAAAACAAGAGTTACGCTCAGCAGCCGACACCAATAATGATGGCAAAGTCTCTAGCTCCGAGAAAAATAATATGCGCGAGAAATTGCAAAATTACATTTCTGATCCCGATGCCATTCGGGGCTTGACCGATGAAACCGTTGGCAAAGCAAAACAAATGATGGAATTTCTGGACAATCCCAAAACGACAGACACGCATGATTTTCCAGGCGGTTGGAACGAAAGACCGACTTTCCCTGGTGGTATTATTCTGCATGATGATCCGGGTTTGCTCTCACCCCATATAGAACCTCTTCCTGAAAAGCCGCCCAAAATCGAGGGACCCTGGAACCAGGGGCCGGGGATTAAGTACGCCTCTACTTTCTGTACGCGTTATTAGGCGACAGTGAGTTAAAGCTTAGAAATAGCAAACAGCTGGGTCAATTGACCCGGCTGTTTTTTTGTGCTTTTAAAGTAGAGAAAGTGCTAATCGAAACGTGATTGATAATTGAGACCGATTCCCATATCGTCGGAGTTATTGCCGTTGAGTGATAGCGAGTAGAGTGCATAAGCGCCCATCGAAGCATCCGGTGAGATTTGCTTGCGTATGCCGACAGAAGCACGAACATTACCTTCGGCATAGTTATAGACTGAATTGGCTTCGACGGAGACATTGTCTTTGAAGCCACCGTATTCACCCGGTTTGTGGTTAATAATCCGGCGGGCTCTGATTTCTGCTTCGGGTTCGACTTTGCCACTAAACGTAAAGGGCACATTGGCAATGACGCGGACTTCGGTCTGGGCCGGACCTGTTAGCTTGACCAGGTCCACTTTGGGCTTGAGTTTCACGTCCTTAAAGTCCAGACCTCGGATGCCGATACCCAGGCGGGGCTTGAGAAAGCGCCATTTGTATTCGTCTCGCGGATCTTTGCCGTTGACCGGAGTTTGCGGCGGGTTATCGAGACGCTCAATGGGATTGTCGGGACTATTTTCGCCGGTGCGATCGCCCCAAAAATCCTGAAACCCGTCTTTGAAATAATCTTCGAACTCTTCTTTGTCGCGGTCAAAGAGGGTAATAAAGGCGCGATCTTCGACAAGGTGCTGCAAGCCTCTTTTATCGCGACCTGAAATGGCAATAGAAGCTAAATCTTCACCGTAATCTTTGAGGGCGTCCATGACTTGCTTTTGTTCTGACTCGGAAACGGACAGGGAAGAGGCGTTTAGCTCAAGATAGCCGGGCTGATAATGAGACGTTTTGGACTGTTGCACCTTGGCATAAATCGAGCCCTGATGGGCATTATTGCCCGGGTTTTCGAAACGCTGGAAGGCTTTGGCTTCAACGGCTTTGATTTGTTGCTCTTGACTGGAGGTCAGCTTGACCATGCCCAGAAATTTTTTGTCGTTGGCGCGGGGTTTGTCAACATGCACAGCTGAGCCAAAGTCGTGTTGGGTGTTATTGGCTTCGCTAAAGCGTATTTGTGCCGCCGGTCGAGCATTGGTTTTACCACTGACAGAAATATGAAAACTATCTGCAGGCAGAGTCGATCTGGACTGGGCTGCTGTGTGTTGCAATGGCTTTGTTTGAGCCGTAACAGCAGCAGGTGTAAAGGCTTTTGGAATCGCGCCGATATTCATGTTCTGCCATGCTTTCTGAAGTGATAAACTAATTGTCGCAAAGTGATCGCTGGAGCTGACCTTTGAAACCCAAGAGTTAAATGAAAATTAACCTTAAAAAAACCTCAAATTAATCTCTGTCGTGTCGCTTAATCTATGCGTTCAATTGAGTTTGTTAAGGGCAATAAGCGCCTTGCTAAAGCTGAATAACCGGCTGCTTTGGCGTAATCAGAGGCCTGCTGGCCCTGATGGTCTTTGAGATCCAGAGCTGCTTGTGCTTTTAGCAAGGCCTGAATGGGTTCGCGTGCACCTTGCTGAGCAAGTAACATCAGGGCTGTCTGTCCCTGATGGTTGGCCTGATTGAGCTCTGCACCGTGCTGGATTAAAAGCTCAAATAAGTCGGTTTGCTCCTGACGTGAGACCCGGACTTTATACTGGCGTCCACTCTTGCTAATTTTGGGCTTCGCAATTAAATCACGGGCCTGAGGGGCCAGCCCTCCCTGAGCCGCTAAGTGTAAGACAGAATTGCCTTCTTGATTGATCTGTTGCGCTGAGGCTTGTTGACTCAGCAAAAAACGGACCAGTTCAGTGTGTCCCCAGTAGCTGGCCCAGAGCAAAGCCGTATTACCAAATTCTTCCTGGGCATCAACAATGGCACCTTGTTTGACCAGCAGCTGAGCCAATTTAAGCTGTCCACCACTGGCGACCATCATCAAAGGGGTGTGCCCTCTGCCATTGCGGGCATTGACATTGGCACCCTGAGTCAGTAAAAAAGCGACCATCGCTTCATGGTCACGATAAATCGCCAGCATCAAAGGTGTCAGCTCACGGGGCGTGTGGCGCAATTCCAGATTTGCACCCTGTTGAATGGCGCTTGCAGCAACTGTGGGCTGTCCATCGAGGCTGGCATTGATTAAGCTTTCGTTGGCTGCGGCGTTGTCAGCAAAAGCAGCGGGGCTAAAAATGGACAGGTTCAGCATAATGGTGAGAGCAAGGGTTAGTTTTTGAATCATATCAGGGAATCCTCTAAGAGCATCGCAATCGATACAAAGTCTTGATCTAGCTCCAGGCTAAGGCCCATTTCGCAAGAGCGGCTGCTGCTGCAATAGACAGCGCCCGCCTGGTCTTGTAAGCGCTGAGCAAGCTCGGTTTTTACGTCACTTAAGGCAGCGGCTGGCAATTCAGGGAAGAGCAGCCCGCGATCGCCAGCAAAACCACAACAATTGAGGGAGTCTGGCAGGATCACCTGCTGGGCGCAGCGCTGGGCTAAAGCCAACAGATCTTCGGTCAGCCCCATTTTTTGGAGAGAGCAAACCGCATGTACGACCAGCTGGTCATATTTTGGCTGAAGTGGCAAATGCTCGGCCACTTCGTGCTCTAAAAATGAAACCAGATCCAGAATCTCTAAGTTTTGATAAGGACCTTTCAGACCTGCTTGCAAATGCTGTGTGCAAGGACTGGTGTCCATCACCACGGGCAAATGCCCATGCCCAGAAGCGGCCCACAGGGCTTGTAAACTATGCTCACGGACCTGATCGCCAGCGACTTGATAGCCCTTGGATGCAAAAGGCAGACCACAGCATAAGCCGCCCACTTGCTCTGGAATCAGCAGTGGAACGCCAGCCTGGGTGGCTAAATTGACAACGGTTTGGGGTAGGCTACGCTGTTCGGAATAGGCCAGATTACGGCTAATACAAGAAGGGAAATAGACAAAGCGGGCGCCTGCTGCTGGGCTGGCCGGCAAACGTTTGAAATTGGCCGCTGGTAAGCGCTGATCCCAGTGGGGCAAGTCCAGCCCACTGGTTTTTGCGATTTGGTTAATCATTGCGTTTAGAGCTTGATCACCGAACCAGCGTGCTCCCAGATGGGCTGCTTTGAGAGCGACTTTTAGGCCCATTTCTAAAGGCTGAAATTGTCGGGCCAGCAGAGCGGCTTGTTTTTGCTGCCAGGCTGGAATTTGTTCGGCGCGCAGGCGTTTGACCAGAGCGCCGGTATCGAGACCAATTGGACAACTTTCAGCGCAGAGGCTATCAGCAGCGCAAGTATCCAGACCCATGTATTGGTAATCTGCTTGTAATTGCTGATTGAGTGCCTGGCTTTCAGGATCTGTTTGGCTTTGTAAGCGCTTCATTTCGCGGCGCAAAACAATACGCTGTCTGGGGGTTAGCGTCACCCGTCGACTGGGGCAAATCGGTTCACAAAAACCGCATTCGGTGCAGGCATCCACTTCAGCATCAATGCTGGGTAAATTTTTCAGGTTTTTGAGATGTGCCTGGGGGTCCGCGTTGATAATGACCCCCGGATTCAAGAGATCATCTGGGTCGAGAGCTTGTTTGATTTGCTGCATCAAGTGATAAGCCACAGAGCCCCATTCAGCTTCGACAAAGGGGGCGACATTGCGCCCGGTGCCATGCTCGGCTTTGAGGGCCCCGCCAAGACTTAGCACCCTTTCTACTAGATCCTGCATCAGGGCATCATAACGCGCCAGATCCTGGGGATCGTGAAAGGCCTGAGTCAAGACAAAATGCAGATTGGCATCACGGGCATGGCCAAAAATAATGCCCTGATAGCCATGCTTTTGAAACAAGTCTTGTAAGGCGCTGACGCCTGCTGCTAAATGCTGATCTGGAAAAACCACGTCTTCAATAATCACAGCGGTGCCACTCTGACGCACTGCGCCGACACTGGGGTAGAGTCCTTTGCGCAATTTCCAGATCTGGGCTTGCTCAGCGGGATGATCTGTTAAGCGTAAGTCTTGCTCAGGGGCCAGGCGGGGCAAGTCAGCAAAACGTTGAATCAGGCTTTGACGGGCTGCTTGCTGAGCACTGGCGCTTTCAAAATGAAACTCGACCAGCAAAGCACAGGCACCCGGAGGCTGTGACGGTAGCCAGAGAGCCAAATCGGTTGCTGGCAAAGCCAGTAATGAAGCCTGATCGAGTAATTCCAGGGCAGCAGCCCCGGCTGCTGTCAGTGCCTGAATTTGTTCGCAGGCTACTTGCACACTTTCAAAGCCCCAGAGGCCTGTTAGTTTAAATTGCGGATCGGGGATCGTTGCCAGTCGGGCTTCAGCAATAAAAGCCAGGGTGCCTTCTGAGCCAATACAGAGATGGGCCAGGATTGCCAGTGGATCTGAATAGTCTACTAAAGCGTTTAAGCCATAACCGGTGGTGTTTTTTTGTTGGTATTTCTGGCGAACCCGGCCCAGTAAGTCAGGATCGGCTAATAATTGCTGACGAATCTGCAGCAGACGCTTGGCCAGGGGAGCTTGCTCACCCAGAAAGCGTTCGCTTTCGCCGGGCTGACCATAGTGATAATCACTACCGTTGGGTAGCACCAAATGCATAGCTTGCAGGGTGTGGTAGGCATTGTGTAACACTCCACAGCACATGCCGCTGGCATTATTGGCCAAAATACCCCCCAGCATACAGCTTTGCAGAGAAGCTGGATCCGGTCCGATTTTACGCCCGTAAGGGGCCAGTATACGGTTGAGATGCGCTCCGATCACACCGGGTTGAGCCTGAATGCTTTGCCCCTGATCGTGAGCTTCAAAGCCACGCCAGTGTCTGGAAATATCGACCAGGACTCCATCGCTGAGGGCTTGCCCTGATAAGCTGGTGCCGGCAGCGCGAAAGGTCAACGGAATTTGATGGCGCTGGCTCCAGCCAAACAAGGCCTTGATCTCAGTCAGTTGGCGTGGCTGGACTACCGCCTGGGGAATCAGACGGTAAAAACTGGCGTCAGAAGCGTAGGCAATTCGCTCCAGATAGCGTCTCAAAGTCTGAGGCGCCCCGCAGATTTGACTCAGCTCAGTCCAGATAGCGGTGTCACTCATCAGCAGGCTTAATCATCACGGTATTCGACAAAGTCTGGGATGCCGCCGCGCAGACCTTTGCCCCGACTCAGAGGCAGCCCAAAGCGAAAATGGGCACCAAGTAAAGCCTGGCTTAAAAAAGGTCGGTTTTGAGCCCAGAGACTTTGGTCATATTGCAAGGAGAGATCAAAGCTGGGAAACAAGCGCCAGGCCAGCAAGGGGCGTAAATGAATTTCAGATTGGGCCAGACGGCTTGCCCCTGCATTGAGGGCGACTTCACCTGAAATATTGAGCGAAGCAAAGAGCTGATCCGTGAGCCAGATACCGCTTTCTGCTGAAAACAAGAGCTGATCAGCCGGTTCGGTGATGCCCGAATTTTGCTGAACAATCACATGATCTTTGTCAAAAGCGGTGCGCAGACGATAGCCAGCGGCGGCCTGGGCGTAGGCTTCCAGAGGGAAAAAGTCGTAGCCCAGATTGAGGCCCAATTCAAGGTCCAATTGGCGATCGCCGATCACAGGCTCAAAACGAGGGTTATAGCCGGTGGGGATCTTAAATCCGCCATTGAGGGCGATGGCTACAGGCTCTTCTAAGAGTCGGATGCGGCCCCCCAGAAAGATATCGGTCAGGCCATTATTGAGCAGCGGGGTTTCCAGTCCGGTTTCGGCCAGGCGACGGGTCAAAAAAGGCGCTTCTAAAATCAGGGTGGTGGTTTCTAAGATGCCAACTTCGATGCGGGGCCGAAAGGAAAGTTGTTGCAAGGGTTCAAAGCGAGAAAAGCCATAGCCCATTTCCCATTCGACATAGGTGCTATTGCGTGGTAATACCCAGGCGGAATCACTGGCAAGTGCTGCTTGTGTGCTGAAAATCCCCAGATCAAGGCAAAGACTCATGCCAAGCACCAGGCCCAGTTGAAGCCACTTCTTGTTGCGCTTGTTTTTTTGCTGCACTCGGGTTTCCTTTACTTGCATCACGCTCTGCCCTGTCGGGTGATTTGATTGGGTAGAATACCACGAACTTTAAGGGTGTGGACGCCTTTTGGGGATCGTGTGCTACCGCAGAATCAGATATACATATCAAGTAAAATACCGCGGATTTCTTGAATCCGGGCGGCCATCTCTAGCGCCTTCCCTTGCTGATTTAAGACCTGATCCGTCAGAGTGGCCAGATGGCTATCGACTTCTCTGACGACCATATAAAGGCGATTGTGGCGATCAAATTGCTTGCTGACCGAAAATGCCTGCCCCTGGGCTTTGCGAATAAACTGGCGTACGGCCTGTGTATAGCGTGTGAGCTGGGCTTCATTGGGGTCTGAGAGCAATTGCTGAGCACATTCATCGACACTCAGCATCAGGCCTTCTAAAGACTCCTGAATCTGCGAGGCGCCCGCTGAGATAATCTGTGAAAACCCCCCACTGGCACCGGTGGCTGAGGTACTTCCACTGCCCTTTTTCTGGACTTCTCGTGTGCGGGTTTTGTCTCGCCCGGAAGGTTCATTTTGAATCTGCATGCTTCCAGCATACGCAGCCGCTGTTTCAGGAGTCAAGAGAGATTTTTGATTTAGCTATACAGAGCTCAAATTTTGAATTCGTAGGCAAGTTGAAAGCGAGGCTGCTATGATGTTTTTCTGGATTAAAGATCGGAGCCCAAGATGTCTGAGCCGAATATCAATCAGGATGCGACTGATTCAGAGACACGACCCCCTGAAGGTCAATCTGAGCATGATCCTGAGCAAAATAAAGAGGCCGCGACTGAGCGCATCAGTGGGTTTTTTCCGGCTTCTGCTGAGCGCTTTCCTCTGGCTGAAGAGCCCTCTGACAAGTTGCACGAGGACTTACAAGAAGATTCTGATGGAGAGTTTTTAGAATCCTGGGGCCAGTCAGAATCTCAACCGGAGCAGCTTGAAAAAAGTGCCGCAGAGCCAGGACTTTGGCAGAGTCTGCGTTCCAGTATACTGGGCTTGCTAGCTTTGATGGTGGGGGTGAGCCTGATTGGTTCTTTTAATAGTCGGCAGGCAGTGCCTCCCCTGGAGCCTGAGGCTGAGCCAGTGGCCACAAGTTCTATTTCGCCCGAAGAGCTCTATGATAGCGATATTTTCCCTGAATTAAAACAGCAGGCATTGTTGTCAGAGTCGTTGACAGAAGCGTCTGTGGATCCCATTGAAGTCAGCGAAGCAGAACCCGTGCACGCTGAAATCGTAGGCAAAGACGTGAATCTGCGGGCGCGACCTACCCAGCAGGCCAGCGTGGTCAAGCAAGCCCAGGCGGGTGAAAGCTATTTGCTGACGGGGCGCTTGCAGACCGCTGAAGATCTCAATTGGGTCGAGCTCAAAGTCAAAGAAGATCAATTGGCCTGGGTTAGTGAAAAGGCTTTGAAAATAGATTTGTCTTTGCTTTCAGCCACTGCTGAGGCTACCCCCGAGCCCCGTGGCAGTTCAGCTGCAGACAAGCTTTTATTAGAAGATGGCTTTGCCTGGTTGAGTAGCCCCGAAGAAGTCCGCCTGGTGACGGGCAAAGCTTTGTTAAGTGAAATTTTTAAGGCTGAGCCCGACAAAATTAGTTTGGAAAATCTGGTGCAATTGAATGCCTGTCTGACGGCCTCAGCTAAAGAAGATGATCTGACTGAACTCAAGGTCTATGAGCTGGCCAGTGCTTGTGCTCTGGCCATGAAGTGGCGCTAAGAATTTGCCTGGCTTTCTTCGCCTAAACCCAGCCCCAATTTTTTAAGCAGGCCCGCCAGTTGTTTTTGTTCGCTGTCTGAGAGCACACTGGCGAGGGCCTCAATCCGGTCTGCGTGCTCAGGGAAGATGGCATCAAAATGCTGTTGGCCGCTGGCGGTTAAATTGACATAGACCACGCGGCGATCGTTTTCACAGCGCAGACGTTCGACCAGCCCTTCTTTTTCGAGATTATCGACCACGACAGTAATATTGCCGCAGCTCATAAGCATTTTTTGGCTGAGTTCGCCCAGAGTCATGCCGCCTTTGTGTCCGAGGCACTCAACCACTGCGAATTGGCTGGGGGTCAAACCTGTCGAGCGGATATGATTGACTGCACCTTTGTTAAAGACGGCAAAACTGCGTGCTAATTTGACCCATAGATCCAAGGCCTGGCTTTTAGACGGACTATATGCTTTGTTCGGCAGGATTTTTTTCACGCACTTTGACCTCATTTTCTTTAAAAGGGCTACAGAGACTGGTCATCGGGGCTGATTAACCGCTATGATTTAGAGACGATCTTGGAGAACAGGAGCCCTTTGCTTGTGTCTGGTTTTATTCTGGGAACCCGAGTTGATGATCCGGCTTTTCAGAGCCTCTTGTGCTGGCTCTCTAACTTAGTGCAACGAAGGAACTGAGACCGATGTGTTTATCATACCAAAAAGCACCCCCTTTGCTAAAGCAGATGTTAGATACTCCTTTGCTGCCCGTTTTGCGAGTCTCACCTGACGAAGCGCATTTTTTGCTGTTGACCCGGCGCCCCTGGCCAGAAGTTACTGATCTGGCAGCGCCGGAGCGTCGCCTGGCAGGCTTGCGTCTGAGTCCTAAAACCCGCACGCCCAGTCGCCAGACCGAATACATCAAGCTAACCTTGATGGATTGCGATGGCCAGGAGCAGCCGATCAAAGGCTTACCTGAGAACCCGCGGATTCATGCTTTGCATTGGTCGCCAGACGGCAAAAAAGTGGCTTTTGTACACACTGCTGAACGTCAGGCTGAGTTGTGGCTGGTGCAGGTATCCACAGCAAGAGCCCGTCAGGTGCAAGGTGTGGAGCCAGCTTGCGCTTTAGGTGATCCTCTGGCCTGGCTTGCGGACAGCCGTGGGCTGATCGTTAAAACCGTCTCGCGGGACTTGCCGCGCCCGTCGCAGCAGATGATGTCAGCGCCTTTGATTCAAGAAAACAGTGGCGAAGCACATCCTGGGCGGACCTATCAGGATTTATTGAACTCAGTTGAAGATGAGGCCTGGTTTGAGTTTTTAACCCATAGTCAATTGATGCTGGTTACGCTCTCTGGCCAGGTCACTCCAATTGGAGCCGCCGGTTTAATCGCTGGTTTTGGGCCATCGCCAGATGCCAAGTATCTTTGGGTTTCTCAGATCGAACGGCCTTTCTCTTATCGCTTTCCGGTCTCGCGCTTTCCTGTGCGCAGTGAAATTTGGACCCTCAGTGGTGAGCAAATTGTGACTGTCGCTGAGCGGCCTTTGGCTGATCAGGTCGGTCTGTCATTTGATGCCGTTCGCCCCGGCCCCCGCCACCTACATTGGCGTTCAGATGCCGCGGCTGATTTGGTCTGGTTTGAAGCTCTGGATCAGGGCGAGGCGGAGCGTCCAGCTCAGTTACGTGATGCTTTGATGTCCTGGCGAGCACCCTTTGACGAGTTTCAGGATAAAAGCTGTTTGATGCGCGTGCCAGATCGCTTAAAAAAAGTCTTTTGGTGTGACTCGCAAGTGGCTCTGGTACAAAGCGAATGGTTCCAAAGCCAGCAGACACGACGCTGGCTCTTGCAATTTGAGCCAGAACTCAGGGTCAAAGAATTGAGCTGTTTTTCAAGCGAAGATCGCTATCAGCATCCGGGGCATCCGCTGATGCGAACATCGTCTAAAGGGCAATTGCTTTTGCAGAGAGCAGATCCAGAACGGCCCCTGCTTTATTTGGCTGGCCCGGGAGCCAGTCCGTCCGGATCACGGCCTTTTTTAGATCGCTGGAATCTCAAAACAGGTAAGGTCAAGCGTCTGTGGCAATCAGAACCAGAAGCCTATCAAGGGGTCGTTAAAGTGCTGACTGGTGATCTGCTGATACGCAGTGAAACGCCCAGTCAGGCCCCCAATTATTATCTCTTGCCACTGGCAGCCAAAGGCGCCAAACAGCTAAGCTCAAAGCCTGAACTCATGCGTCCGCTGACCGACTTTCCTGCGCCGCGGCCGGATCTGACCCAGGTTCACAAACGGCTGATTCACTATACCCGTGCAGATGGCCTGGAGCTCTCTGCAACGGTTTATTTTCCATTGGGTTATACCGAGGATTCTGGGCCCTTGCCGACGTTGATCTGGGCCTATCCGCGCGAATACCGTTCCGCTCAGGCAGCTGGTCAGGTCAGGGGCTCACCCTGGCAGTACACCGGTCTGAACCCAGGCTCGCCACTGGTCTTTTTAACTCAGGGCTATCTGGTTGTTGATCAGCCTAGCATGCCGATTGTGGCCCTTGAAAACAAAGAGCCCAATGATGGTTTTGTAGAACAATTGGTTTGGAACGCCGAAGCTCTGGTCGACACGCTGCGCCAAGAAAAATTGACGGATCCCCGACGTGTCGCGATTGGCGGGCATTCTTATGGGGCTTTTATGGCTGCCAATTTATTGGCGCATACGTCATTGTTTCAGGCTGGGATTTGTCGCTCGGGGGCCTATAATCGGCTCTTAACGCCTTTTGGATTTCAGGCTGAAGAACGCCATTTTTGGCAGGCGTCTCAGATTTATTTAGAAATGTCGCCGCTCTTGCAGGCCGATCGGATAGCGGCGCCTCTGCTTTTGATTCATGGGCAGGCCGACAATAATGCTGGTACAACACTTTTGCAAAGCGAACTGTTTTATCAGGCGCTCTCGGGTTTAGGTGTTCCCTCACGGCTGGTTGTCTTGCCTTTTGAAGGCCACCATTACCGTGCGCGTGAGTCCCTGGAGCATATGCTCTGGGAAATGCTAGATTGGCTGCGGCGTTATCTCTAGGGTGTCAGTCTAATTTGCTCTAAAGTGTTGGATTGTGATCCGCTTTTAAAAATAGCAATCGGTCAGCTTAATCTGGCCTCTTATGCATGTTATGATAGGCTCAAATGCGTTGTTATGCACACTCGGATCGCGAAGCCTTGGGCGCCTGTATTGGTTGCGGCAAAGGGATTTGCCTGGATTGTTTGAATCGAATTTCAGGCAAGCTATATTGTGATGGCTGTGTGCCCGTATCAAATACTGGAAACACGTCTTTGCAAGCTTTGCAGCATCGTGTAGAAACCAATATCCAAAAATACAAACAGCCTCACAATGAAATTTCGACAATGGTGGTCAGCACCGATCGCAATCGTTATTTGGCGGCTGTGCTAGCTTTTACGCTGGGCTCGTTCGGTGTTCATAAATTTTATGTTGGAGAGATAGGTTGGGGTATTGCTTATTTCTTATTTTCCTGGACATTCATACCTTGGATGGCTGGAATGGTAGAAGGTATTCTCTATCTTACGCGTCAAGAAGAAGATTTTACCCGGCGCTATGGGCGGCCTGTGCCCACGATGCAACGCCCTCAAATCAATGGCTCATTTGACTATGCCCGACAGCAAATTGCCCAGCCACGTTTACCCAAAACCGAAGCCGAGTACGAGCGATTTTTGCTGAAGGTTGCCCGTGATCAGCAAGGCCTGATTTCGGTCCCTCATTTGCTGATGGAGCATCACCTCAAACTCGAAAATGTGGAGTCAGCCCTGGCACGTTTGTCAGCCCAGGGCCTGGTTCAGAGTGACTTTGACGATAGCGGCCATGTGCGCTATTTCGTGACTGAGTTTCGCAGCTAAAGCTCTCGCCTTTAGTTTGCTTTTTTACGCAGGGTTTCTTTTAGGTCGATGCCCGCTGCGGCGAAACCTTCACGTACGGATTTGTAATCGGTGTCAGTTGCAGACGCATACTCATCAAATTTATACAGTTTTTTAACCAGGGCATGGCCTTCTGGTGAGCTTGTAAAGTCCATAATCGTTTTACGCAAACGCTCAGTCAGCTCAGGACTAAAGTCTTTACTGACACAAATCGTGTCCGAAGGAATCGGCTCAGTGACGGTAATTAATTTGATTTTATCTTGATCTTTGGCATCCAAAAAACGGCTCCAGGAGGTCGATTTGGCTTCTTTGTCGTCAGAGTAAGTCGCACCGGCATCTACTTTGCGATTGAGTACAGCCAGGATCGTGGCATCGTGGCTACCGGCATAGATGTATTTTTCGAGATCGGTTTCTGGATTGAGATTGGCTTCGAGCATCATTTTACGTGCGAAAATATGCCCAGAAGTCGAGATCGGGTCTCCAAAAGCAAAGGTTTTTCCTTTGAGATCTTGTAGGGTATTGATGCCGCTGTCCCGGTGAGCGATAATCGCCCCATAATAATAGGCATTATTGTCGCGTACTGACTTCAAAATGACACGCACTCCGGCTTCCTGGGCGGCCAAAACATACGCTGCCGGGCTTAAAAAAGCCACGTCCAATTGGTCGTTTTTAAAGGCTTCTACCACGCCGGTATAATCTCCGGCGACGGTCGCGTGGACTTCCATTTGCATGCCTTTTTCGATCACATCGATCAGCGGCTGCATATCTTTTAAGAGCTCTTCGCCGGTTTCAAAAGGCACCATGCCCAGACGTAAAATTTGGGGCTTATCCCGTGCGGTGCTTTGATCTGTCGGCCTGCAAGCGCTGACGGAAATCAACAGGCAAGCCAACACGAGGGCATAAAGTCGAAGCTTCATGGGTATTCTCCTGATTGCAATTGCTCATAGTCTAACAGGATTATGCAGCGGGTTAAAAGGAGGTCAGGGGGAAGGCCGCATTTTCTGTAAACGGTGATGCAGCTGATATGTGGAGTAGGGCGTGATCAAGACGTCTTCATGAGGAGCCAGACTGTCTAAAATATCTGGATTGAGCTCTGCTTCATTGGCAAGATATAAAACACTTTGCCCCGCCTGAGAATAACGTTGAACTTCTGCCCAGTAATTTAAAGGGGTTACTAAAATATGACCAGTCTGGAAAGATTTCAAATCATCGATAAGCTGGTAGTCATAAGCTTTTTTAGCTAAGATTTCTGTAATCTGGTTTTGTTGTGCTGGAAGCTTGTATAGACATAAGGGCTTTGTGGATTGGGCTTGAGAGGCATTTTGTTCTGCTTCAGCTTCTAATAAAGGTAAGTAAATTGTAAAGCAAGAGCCTGAAGCGCCGGAGTTAAGCTCGACCCAGCCCCTGGCTTCTTTAATGATGCGATAGACAACTGGCAGGCCCAGACCCGTTCCCTGTGTTTTGGTCGTGAAAAAAGGTTCGAAGATCTGATTTTGAATCTCTGGTGGGATACCTGGGCCACTATCTGAAACGGCAATGCTCAGATAATCTTTTGCTGGAAAGTGACCAAACATGGGGACATAACGCTTACTTTGTGCTTGAATCTGGGTCTGAATCTGGATTTGACCATTGGCATCAAGGGCCTCGCCGGCATTCAGCACCAGATTCATCAGGACTTGTTCTAATTGGGTGGCTTCAATCGAGACCTGGGCCTGCGGGGCTTGTAAATCGTAATCCAAATTAATCTGTTTGCCGAGTAATTGCTGCCAAAGTCCGCGAGCTTGTATTAAGACTTTCTGGACATTGGCCTTGCCCTGAACTTTGCTCAGGGTTTTGCGAGATAAAAGCAGCAATTGCCGCGTCAGCGCCTGGGCTTTTTGGCTGGCGCGCAGCAACTCAGCCAGATCATCTAAGCCTTCTGAACTGCTGATCTGGCTCTGTAAAAGCTCAGCATAACCGCTGATCGCGGTCAGCATATTGTTAAAATCATGAGCGATCCCGCCAGCGACCTGACCGATGGCTTCCATTTTTTGGGCCTGCTGCAGCATGGCCTGGCTTTTTTCGAGTTCTTGTTCGGCATGGATCCTGGCAGTGATGTCGATGCCCGTGCTGACAATCAGTGCTTCTCCGTCGATACCTAACATTTGATCCAGGGACCATGAAATTCGGTGCGGACTGCCTGATTGATCGGAGATCGTAAAGGTCGCTATTTGGGCCGCTTGCTGTAGACGTTCTTGATAGAGTTGACGGACCTGTTCCTGTTCGTTACTGGGTATTAGGGTTTCCCATAAGCAGCAACCAATCACCTCTTGACTGTTTTTCCCTGTCAGATTTTCACAGGCTTTATTAAAGCGGATGATCCGGCCCTGGCTATCGACAACGATGATCATGGCGTTGGTCGCGTTTAGAATAGAGTTCACAAAGCGCTGCTCTTGCCAGAGTTTGAGCTGCATTTGGCGCTTTTCTTCCTGGTTGATCATTGTAAAACAAACAGCCATTACTTCTCCCTGCTCGTTGAACATCGGCGTGTATTGCATGTCGTAAGTTAGACTGCGCTTGTCAGCGGCAAAAATTTGCCGCTCTTTGAAGACGGGCAAGCCCTGTAAGACTTCATGAAAACTGGTCAGAAAATCGGCCTGACGATCGGCTTGCACATAGTTAGTAAAATCATCACCTTTTTGCAAATGGCGCTGAAAACGTTGAAAAGCAATCTGCTGAGCCAGATCGTTAAAGTCCAAAATATGGTGTTGACGATCCAGGATCACAATCGTTTGGTGGTGAGATTGGTAGAGAGCATCCAGACGTGCTTCTAGCTGTCGGGTGTAAGCCTGACTGGAGAGAGATTCATGAAGAAAGGGCATGTTCATAATTTATAGTATAAAATCGATGTTGCTAAAATGCAATCTAAATTTTATCTTAAAGCATTTTATTTCAAATGAGTTAAGGGCCAGCGTGGGCGAGCACTGAGAGCTTCTTGCTTTTTGCCTTGCCAGCGGTAATACGCGCAGGCTGCAATCATAGCCGCATTATCGGTGCAAAGGCTTAAAGGAGGAATGAAAAACTCGATCTTTGGCTGACGATAATATTTTGATTCTTGCTTCTCTAGCTGGACTTGTAATTGCTGGCGTAAATAGCTATTGGCTGAAACCCCACCTGTAATTGAAATTTGAGAGATCTGGTTTTGCTGGGCATAACGCAAGGCTTTTTTGAGGATCGTGTCGATTGCTGCTTGCTGAAAGCTGGCACAGAGATCGGCCACAGGCAGGGGGCCGGCAGTCTCTAACTCACGGACTTTGTATAAGACAGCAGTCTTGAGGCCAGAAAAGCTGAATTCAAACGAATTGGGCATACTGCGTGGGAAGTCAAAGGCTTTGGGATTGCCTGCTTGGGCCAAACGGTCGACTTCTGGCCCACCCGGATAAGCGAGCCCAAGCAGACGGGCGACTTTATCGAAGGCTTCGCCCACGGCGTCATCACGGGTGCTGCCCACTACTGTGTAATCACCATGGTCGCGCATTTCGATCAATTGGGTATGTCCGCCTGAGACCAGTACCACTAACAGCGGAAAGCGTATTTGATCGGGGAAGGCCAAAAAATTGGCATAGACATGGCCTTCCAGATGATTAACGCCCATCAGAGGCTTATCTAGAGCCAGAGCCAGGGACTGGGCTGTGGTCAGACCCACAACCAGGGAACCCGATAAGCCAGGGCCCTGTGTCACGGCCAGGCCATCAATCTCGGCCCAACTCAGGGAGGCTTCTGTCAGGGCCGCTTCGATCAGGGGGTGCATGGCTTCAAGGTGTTTGCGAGATGCCAGTTCAGGGACCACGCCCCCATAGATTCGGTGATCTGGAATCTGAGAACGAATCTGAGAGCTCAGAATCTGGCGGCCATCTGCGACGATCGCGACGGCAGTTTCGTCACAGGAGCTCTCAATCGCCAGGATTTTCATGGTTTATGATCTCTTTTGACGGCTCGGAACTGGCCCAATTGGCGCACAGACAGCAAACTTTCGGCACTCGCTTCTGGAGTCGGTTCTGTCGTTGGATCCTGGGGGGCGGCTTGTTGCTGTTGCAGGGCCTGATTAAAACCGGTATTCGCGGGTGCTGCTCGCATGGGTTGAGGATTGGCTGGAGCGCTCACGATGGGCTTAAGCGGTAAGTAGGCCTTGAGTACGGTTTCTAGATAATGGGCGTGGTGATGGGCTTTTAAGAGTAAAACTCCTGTGATAGACATTTCCAAATAGTTTTGCCAGTTTTCCTGGTGGCCTTCTAATTGCTTGAGTATGGGCTGGAAAACCAGTACGGATAACAATAGCCCCAGCACAATCGGGAAGGCAATACCGCCAAAATAAAAATGCCATAAATCGGGTTTGCCGAGCAAGTCACTGCGCAAGAGTCCGCTGGCACCGGCTGCAAGCCCTAAGATCCAGGCTGAGCGTGAGAGGGTTTTGAACAGTCGGCAAGCATTCTGGTATTCGATATTGGCTTGTTGACTGCGGGTGTTGAGGGTGCGCTGGATCATTTCAGGGGAATAGCCTGCAATCAAGAGTTCGACCCCGGTTTGCAACATCTGATGAGACAAATAGGGCTTAATCTCACGATAAAATTTTTGTTCTTGGCCTTCGGCTTCGCGACTGCGGGTTGCCAGCATCACACATTCTTTGAGCACCCCTTCGCGATCGGGCACGGCCTGACCACTGAGTACGTTCCAGAGTAAACGCAGGCTTTGGCGGATTTCTTTGCCCGAAAAAGACAAAAATCCAACGGTCAATAAACCACCGCCTAAAATCCCCAGGCCACGCGGCTGATAAAACTGTTGTAAAGCGGGAGCCGAGCTAATTAATCCGGTTAAAATGAGGCCTATTCCTCCACCGACCCCAAGTAGGGAAAAGAAAATATTAAATGAAAAATCCCGTTGCTCCATGGTGCTCCCTCTTTATTCTGTTCGCCTGACTGTTTTGCGGGCCAGGCCAGCAAAAATATAATGCCAGTCTGGTGAGACCCAGGGGATCATTTTCTGATCCCATTGGCCCAGCGCTTGACGTTGCCACAGGTTACGGCCGAGTAATCCAGTCAGCCCACCTGTTGTATAGTGTACTGTGTCAAACCCCGCAAGCAAAGACAGTAGGTCTTCACTCGTGAGATATTCCCAACCTGCGGACCAGGGTACAGCCTGTTCTCGGATCAGCGTATGCAGTGGGCTAGCAGCCAAATTTTCTGCCAATAAGAGATAACCACCGGGTTTAAGTACCCTTAAGATTTCCTGAATCACGATTGGCTTGGGGTCCTGGTTGGCCCCTTTACGAATCCCGCCCAGGACGGACTTAAAGCAGACCAGGTCCAGAGATTGATCGCTAAAAGGCAAATCGGTGGCACTCAGGGCCTGATAATCAATATTTAAGCCATAACGACGGTGTAAATCGCGGGCGCTGGGGCCCGGTGTTTGCAGATCGCTGCAGATCACCTGAGCCTGCTTGAGAGCCACAAATAAGCTGAGCCCTCCGTTGGCTGCACCCAGTTCCAGAGCCTGTTGTCCGGCAAGAGAGGCCGGCAAGTGCTGCGACCAGAGATCCAAAGCGCAACTCCAGTTATTGACGTCCCACTGCAAGATATCCCGTTGCAAGCCCGGATGAGTCAGGCGGGAGTGCTGGCGCAGGGTCTGGGCCGAATGATAATAGATTGTGCTGGGCATTTGTTTGGGTATCTTTGGACCTGTCTAAAAATGGAGCTAGAGCAGACTCGATGGCTTAATTAAAACCCATTATAGCGCATGTTATAATGCCGGACTGCTGCTTTTAATTCACTGCAAATATACTCCAAAGGCCACTTATGAATCCCCAAACTGCGTTTAATATTGCCGTGATTGTTCCCACAGGTGTGGGAGCTGAAATCGGTGGCTTTGCCGGAGATGCGGGCATATTTTTGCGTTATTTCAGTCAGATTGCAGACACGGTGCTGACACACCCGAATGTGGTCAATGCCGCCAGTTTTAATGCTTTGCCCGCCAATGCCTGGTATATCGAGGGCTATGCTTTGAATGCTTTTTTCGAGCAAGAATTGGGCTTCTTGGCCCCCCGTGCCAACCGCATTGGGCTGGTGATTGATCGCCGTTGCGAGCCCTATCTGCCTGTGATCGCCAATGCGGTTAATGCCACGGCTGTCAGTACGGGCTGCCAGATTGCAGGTTTTACGCTGACTGATGTGCCGTTGGAGATTTCTCTCTTTCGCAATAGCTGGGGTTATACGGGCGAAGTGGCTGGTATGCAGGATCTGGTCGCTAGCGGACGTCGCTGCCTGGCTGCCGGGGCCGATGTTTTGGCGGTGCTGACCTGGATGGATATTTTGCCCGCTGCTGAGACTGCTGCCTATGAGCAAGGCCAGAGTCTGGACCCAATTGGGGCGCTAGAAGCCCTGATTTCTCACGCCCTGGTGGCAGAGTTGGGCGTGCCAGTAGCCCATTCCCCGATTTTTGAACCGCATCTGGTTACGCACACTTTGGATCCACGGGTCGCTGCCGAAGAAATTGGTACCACTTATTTGCCCTGTATTTTAATGGGCCTGTCGCGGGCTCCTCGTTATACGGATTACGCCCAGAGCGTTCTACGTTTAGACGATCTCGCTGCTGTTGTTTGTCCAGCCGATGCCTGTGGCGGGATCCCGATGCTGGTCGCCGCTGAACAGGGCATTCCTCTGATTGCGATTGCCGAAAATACAACGGTGCTAAATGTTCCCCCGACTGCCCTGGGTTATAGGGATGCTCCGATCTATACTGTGGCCAATGCCTGGGAAGCAGCGGGTCTCTTGCAAGCTCTCAAGCTCGGCATCGATCCCTGGCTGCTGCGGCGGCCCTTAAAAGCTCCTTTTCAGGCTTTGGCTTGATCTCAGTCTGACCTGACTAAATCAGATGCTTGTATTTACCGGCCAGCCAATCGGCAGTGCCCGCGTTGTACCAGCGCGAGCGGGGATCGTCAGAGGGCCCGCCTAAGAGACAGCTGTACAGACCGGCCTGAGCAAAATCACAGACAAAGCGATAAGTGGGCATAAAGCTGGTTTGGCGGCCAGCACTCTGGTAAATTTGCCCCTGGTGAGGGGTCGCGCGCCCGCCCCGCAACGGGATAGGCCCCCGATCGAAACCCAGCCAACGGGGGGCTTTGCCGCCGAGCAGAATATGTTTCATCACAAAGCGATTCTGCTCTCCCCAGGTCTGAATGGGCTCAGCTAAGACTTCGTCTAAGACCTCTCGGTAGAGTGCCTCGCGGGACAGCCCCTGAAACCAAACCGATTGCTCAGCTAGCAGCACACCATCGAACTGGGCGTAAAAATCGGCCAGGACACCGGTCTCACGGGCAATAAATCCACTGACCTCTGTACCCATCAAATGGCCAAAGACCCGTTTAAACAGCGTCTGATAAAAACGCTCAAATAAGCTGGGAGCGACTTGATCGAGATCATAACGGGCGTTCCATTGGCGCAGGAGCTGTCCGTTTTCAGTTTCAGGCAAGAGTGGGCCTAAGATCTGCAAATAGAGCTCAGCCTGAGGCGAGTAGCTGTCCATTTGCATGGTTTGACAATCTGCGACACTGATATTGGCGCCTGCTTCAATCAATTGGCTCAGACGCTCAGCCCGGTAAGCTCCCATTGGGGCATTGATCGGGGCCAGTTCTCCCCAGGCATTGAGATCGTGATTGGCGGTCACAAAATAGCCTTGCTCCGGGTTCAGGCAGCGGGGCAATTGCATCGGATCAGCAAAGTCCTGCCAGTCATTTTCTGGCTCCCAACCCGGTAGTGGGATCAGGCCGCTGTGTTTGCGTAGGGGCATCAAGCCGGACATCTGGTAACCGATATTGCCGCTGGAATCTGCCAGCACCCAGTTCCAGGCGCTTTCGACCTGTCCGATCTGTTGCATGGCGGGGGCGACGGTCTCAGTTTCCCAGAGCGACTGAATTGCTTCTAAAGA
>JBBKWI010000184.1:0-16341 GCA_037968875.1 Candidatus Sericytochromatia bacterium
GTTGGTGGGAGGGCAAGCATTTTGTTGGGGCGGGAGTGAGATTTTAAAACAATATAGAAACACCTATTTTATGCCGTCTTCCCAGGATTTGATTGAATCGTTTTTAAAATCATGACTATACTCTCAAATGCTTTAGAAAATTACACAATAGTGCATTCTGCTGTGCTTTATTTGCTGATATCATCGGAAAATATCATTATAGAATCCAGTGCTTTTGCCCAAAATAGGTTTGAAATGCCTTTGGTCGGTTTATCGGTTGAGCGTGTGATTGAAACCTTTGGGAGTTCGCTTGATTATTCAGAATTGGCCACAAATTCTGAGCTGAGCCAGCGCTTTTCGGTTTCTCAATTCAATGGGACCCCCGAAACGTTTTTGCTGACCTTTTATCCTGCTGAAAATGGCCAGATTATTATCTTGGGTATGCGAGATGACTCAGAACAAGACTTTCTGCAAAACAATTTATTACAAATCAACCAGGAACTGAATCTGGTCACGCGAGACTTGCATAAAAAAAGCGCTCAACTTCAGGCACTTAATGAGCTTAAAAATGAATTTATAGGTGTTGCCGCCCACGATTTGAGAAATCCTGCGGGTATAATCAAAGTCTGTAGTCAATTTTTGTTGAAAGAAGCAGCCTTACTGGATCAAAAACCGCATGAACTTTTGTCTGCGATTAATCGCTCCAGTACTTTTATGTTGAATTTACTGAATGAGTTGCTCGACCTTTCAAAAATTGAGTCTGGGAAAGTATCACTTTCTTGTCAAGAGACTGATTATCTTGAATTGATCGAACAAAGTATTGCAATGAATCAAATTATCGCCAGTCAGAAAAGAATTTCGATTCAGCTTCAAGCTCCTAAAGTGATTGATTCGGTTTTTATTGATCCCATGAAAATAGAGCAAGTCTTGAATAATTTTCTTTCAAACGCCATTAATTATTCTTCAGAGGGTTCAGTGATCACCGTTTCCTTTGAGCTCAAAGATCAGCGCTTAAGAACGACGGTTAGAGATTATGGACAGGGTATTTCTAAAGCGGATCAAGCTGAAGTCTTTAAGGCGTTTAAAGTCGCCCTCCCTCAAAGTGATTCCACTGCAAAGAGCACGGGTTTGGGCCTATACATTGTCAAAAAAATTGTTTTAAGTCATGGTGGCAAGATTGGATTAGACAGTGAAATAGGCCAGGGAAGCACTTTTTGGTTTGAGCTGCCATGTTTAGAACAGCACCCAGAAACGCAAATAAATGAGGTTGAACGGAATGTCTGAACGGGATCAATTGATTCAAAGCGCGCGTTGTCTTGCGGGGCCATCAGTCGCCGCCGCTGCAGAGTATTCAGCAAAACGAGAACAGCTATTGGCTGAGCTGAATGCAGAATTTTTGAAACGTGAGGATCTCAGTAGCCTGGTAAGTGACCCGGAGATGATGCAAGACAATCATTCCAACCACACGCAATTTATGGCATCCTTGTTTCAAGCCTATGTTCCTGAGGTGCTTGTTGATACAGTCATTTGGGTGTTTAAGACCTATCGGGCCCATGGCTTTCATCCTCGGTATTGGGATCTTCAGTTAAAGATCTGGCCAGAGCTACTCAAAGCCCACTTAAGCTCGGCAGCCTATCTAGAGATCTATCCGTTTTATGAATGGTTGTCATTAAATACTGTCACTTTTACGGCTCTGAGTGAACCAGAAGCTTAAGTCTGAACTTCGAATTGACGAAATTGAGCTCCTGTTAAATTCCGAGCTGGGATGTCGATCATCTGCCTCAAAATCCTTGCTATTCAAGCGGGTATAGAAAGATAATTCAGTTCAAATCGCTCCAGGAGAAATAAGGCATGAAACGTTTCAGTTTAAAGAATATTTTGCTGCTCAGTCTGAGCTGCCTATTGCTGGGGGCCTGTGCGACACAACAGGCAGAGCCACCGGTGACACCATCGACCAGTCCGACTACCGGCTCAATTGCCAGTCCTGTCGCGAGTGCGATAGCGAGCGTAACACCGAGTCAGCCTGAGACCGTTTTAAAGCAGATCGGCTATGGTCTCTCTTACGGACATTGTGGGAGCTATTGCAATCACAGCCTGACCATCAGCGCAGAGCAGATGCGCCTGGTACACAAAGCCAATCGAGACCCCGAAAAAAACCCTGATCAGGTGAGCACACAAGCCACACCGGCAGCGACCTGGCAAAAACTGACTGGGCTCGCTAGTTTCGAGACTTTGCAGAGCCTGCCTGAACGCATTGGCTGTCCTGACTGTGCCGATGGCGGGGCGGAATGGATCGAGCTAGAGCAGGCCAAGATCAGCAAACGCGTGACCTTTGAGCCACAAGAGGGATTGCCCCAGCAGGCTGAGCTATTGGCTGAGCTCAGGAAACTGTATCAAGAACTAAATGGTGAAAACAATTCGGCCAGCGAGCCGCTTTCTTAAACTCTGAGATCTAAAATTCTATTGTTTTCAAAAGCTCGAATCATGTGACGCTTTGGTTTCCCAGGAGTATCCATAAATTGGAAGCAAAACCGCATCACTACCGCACGTTTTTGCAGGCTTCCATCAAGACAACTTTAGTTTACAAGCCGCTTCTTTTTTCGTTAGAATAGAGTAAAGGCTTCTCAGCACATCAGTAAAGGCTTAATTTTATGAAACTCAACTCAACTCCCACTCCTGCAGTAGCTCCCACTCCAGCGCCTGAAAAACGCACACGCATGCAAAGCTTGATGTTTGATCTTCAGCAACAAGTGAAGCAATCCCCAGAGCTAAGCGCCCGCTTACAAAGCTTGCCGGAGGGCAAAGCCTTTACCCAGGCGCTGGGGCGACTGAGCAATACAGAGCCCAACAAAGACGATGTGAAAGCCCTACAGCGTTTCTTAATTCAATTACCGGGCGTCGATCTGGGCGGACGTACCCCAGAAGATTCGGTTGATGGCAACTACGGTCCGCGCAGTCAAAATGCCTTAAAAGGCTTTTTTGAGACCCAATTTTCAGAGGCCGGTCTGACCAGCCTGACTAAAGAACTCAGCCTCGGGAAAACCCGCCCTGCAGCCAGACCCGACACGATTCAGGGCGTTAATAAACGTGCCAAAGCGGGTTTTGAGCCCGTACAAAATTTTGGCCAGCCCGGTGCCAACGATGGCAAAGCCGTGCAATCCAAAATCCAAATTGATAAATCCAGCTACCACGCGCAGTACGACAGCAATATTGCCGCCGCGCGTGACTCTGACTGTGGCCCGGCAACCGCGGCAATGGTGCTCGAATCTCAGGGTTACAAAGACACCAACTCAGGCGACGTACGTGAAGACATGATGGGGGTAACGCATACCGGGGCCACTACCACAGAGGAAGTCGCTCAAGGCATTCGCAAGGGCAGTAGCGGGGGCTTACAGACTGAGATCATTACTGGTAATAGTAGCTATGCTAACAATCCCACCGCATTCCTCAACAAAATGCGTGATGAGCTCGCAGCGGGCAAGCAGATTGTCTTGCTCACCAAAAACCTGGGAGTCATGGAAGGCGGCCGCTCGGCAGCAAAGACCAACGGGCACTATGTCGTGATCCAGGGCATCACGGCTGACAATCAATTGATTACAGCTGATCCGGGCAAACGAGATGTGGGCTTAAATCGCACATTCTCGGCAGATACTTTTTTTAAGGCCTACGCTGCCCGCGCCAATGAAGGTATGCCCAATAATATGATTGTAATCTCTAAGCCTGCAGCTGCAGAGTAATCGAAGCACCTAAATGACACACGACAATACGATCTTACTTGATCAATATATCGGCTACCCGCTGGCAAGCGTATGGGCAGCCCTCACGGATCCAGAGCTTCATGCACAATGGTTTGCAGCAGGGGATGTGCGCCCGGTTCTTGGTCATCGTTTTGATCTGGATCTGGGCGAAAAATTTGGCAAGCAAACCTGCGAAGTGATCGCTGTCGAAGCCGAGGCGCTTTTTGCTTATACTTTTGCGCCCACCACAATCAATACGATCATTAGCTGGCGCCTCAAGCCCGAGGGCCAGGGCACACGACTTTACCTGGAGCACAGTGGATTCGATTTAGATTCGCAACTGGGCCAGATAGCCTTTTACGGAATGAAAGAAGGCTGGCCTTTTGTGCTGGAGCGAATTGAAGGGATTTTATAGTCATAAAGATGCAATTAACTGACCCCACACCGGCCTTTGAATCTGCCTTTGCGGATTTTTATAATGATTTTGCCAACAATGATCCTGAGAATGCGGGCTTTTATCGCGCCGGGCATGTCAATTTTGCTAGCTATCTTCAGAGCTTGCTTGACGACGCTCAGGGGCTTAATTTACACGCAGACTATGTGCCCTGTAGTCATTTCTGGTTAATCAATGCTGAGCTATCGATAATGGGGGCCATAAGAGTGCGCCATACGCTTAAGAACGATTTCCTGGTACGTGAAGGCGGGCATATTGGCTATGACATGGCGCCGTCTTTTCGGGGGCAGGGCTATGGAAAGCTGATTCTGAAACTCGTCTTGCCAAAGGCCAAAGCTTTAGGTGTAGAGCGCGCACTGGTGATAGCCAATCAGGACAATCTCGCTTCACGTAAAGTGATCGAAGCCAATGGGGGACAGCTAGAAGGCATCATCATTGGCAAAGTCTACCCCGAGCCTTTGGCCCGATATTGGATCGATTGCCAATAACAGAGACCCAATAGTTTCTGGCAGAATGATTGCGCCTGAAAGTCTCAGATCAGAGCGGCAGTTTGCGGAGATCCCTCGCTTATCTAAGGCTGAGAGTAGTTTCAAGACATGCGCTATCTATATTGTTATTCTGCTGTTATACTAAATAAATAACAATAAATTGGATATTTTTATAGAAATTTTATAGTTTTCAAAAGCGTGGATAAATTTTTATATGAAATCTTCAATGAGCGAACCTATCTTCGTGTGTCAAAAAACTTTTATTGGTTTTTTTGAGCGCATAACAAGGCCTGTAATCTCTTTCACCCCGAAGACAGTCGCCCTTTTATCAAACGCTTTTCTCAGCAGCTGTGCCCTGTTTCCAAAATGGAAACTGGCACGAAAATATTCCCACATTCTTTAAGTTAAAATCGATATTACACAAGCTATAACACGATTCAATCGTGTCTTTGCTATACGAGAAAGTCGGCATTTCTGATGCATTTTTATTCCCAGCAACGATACAAGGAAACCTTCGTATGATCAAGACAAGGTCTATTCATTTACTTTTATCTACTAGCATATTTATTATTTTTTTCCCCTCACTTTCTGCTCAGGCGGCAAATCAGGCTGCGAGTCAATTTCAAGCGACTCAAGTCACTCCTCAAATGCGCGATCTAAACGATCTGCCTGAGCGTCACTGGGCCTATGAAGCAGTTCAAAACGTCATGGCGTCTCTGGGCTTTATGGAGCCCAGACTTGCAAATCAGTTTATGGGCGATGCCTTTGCGACCCGTTATGAAATCGCTCAGATTTTTTACAATGCTTCAAAGAAACTGGAAGCCTTGAGTGGCAAAGACTTGCGTGCCTATAACCCGCCAAGAAAAGTGGTGTTTACGGATGTTTCTCCAGCTAACCAGCAGGTGATCGAGAGCATTGTGAATGCCTATGGCATTATGGAAGGCATGCCAGGCAAACGCTTTATGGGCGAGCAATCGACCACACGTTATGAAATGGCTGCAGAACTTAACAATTATCTGCATTTGTTAGAAGAAAAACTGGGCAAAGCGCCACGCTTAGCAAATCGAAATCGATCCCGTCAAATGATAGATTTGGATGCCTCGCACTGGGCGACACCTGCCGTTAAAACGATAGTAGATACCTATCAGTTAATGGATGGCTATCCAGATTACACCTTTCGGGGTGGGCAAAAATTGACGCGTTATGAAGTGGCTGCTGTCCTGAATAAATTTGTGGATTATGTCAATGCACATTTGATCCCTCTCTACCCAGTTCCCACGCCAACAACATTACCGACAGCTGTGCCCACGCCCAGGCCGACCGCCATGCCTACACCCATGCCAACGCCAACACCAAAATTGCCGTTAAACAGCTGGGACATCAAAGGCGGTGGTAGCCTGCGGCTAACATCGATCACTGCTGCAGATACTCCTGATTCCTCGGCTCCTTTTGGCCCAACAACGGCCTTACTTGGTGGCCCCAACCTGGACATTGATGTCTGGTTTCCCAAATTAGGTCCTGTCAGACTGGGTTTGGGTGTACATAGTGAATATGCTTTTTATCCAGGCGATCGCTTTCAGGTCAACAGCAATGCCTTCAAATTATTAAATAGCCTGGAGGCAGGCACGACCTTGAATTGGCGTATTTTGGGAGCTGATAGCATTGAGGATTTCTCGCTGGTCTTGGGGCTTGGTTATGACTATCTGGGGATTTTGGGGCAGACCTCTGACTCAGGCTCTCCAGGCACAAGCCAAGTCAGTCCCTATTTTTATAATAATCACGGCTTTAAAACAAAATTAAGTGCAGAATGGCCGCTTGGCGGGGGTATCAGCTTATTTGCCGAGGATTCATTTGCCTATTTTCCTTTTCAAGGCAGTCCCGGTGAAAATATTATCTGGAAGAATGACGCCTTTGCTGGGCTTACTCTTCCTGCCTATAGCTTATTTTCTGTTCAATTAGGTTATTTTGACAGTCGTTATATGCTGTCAGGTCGATCCCAAGTTTTTGGAAATATGGGAGTCGGTAGCAATTTAAGAGTCCGTTTCTAAACAGTCCGGCTGGAAAAAATTTGAAAAGCCACGAGGAGATAATGACATGATAAAGTTCAATTCGAGTAAATTTAAGCCCAATGCCTTCGCTACGCAGTCATTGCCATTGACCATCAGCAAAGATAAAGCAGTTAAAAATAAAAGTAAGCAAGTGAAGGGGGGCTTCAGTTTATTGCTGATGCTCGTGCTGGTCTCATGCAACCCGCCACAAACCGCTATTCCAGCACCGCCCGCTACGGTAGCAAACACACCGCCGCCGCCTTCAGCCACAAGTGATTCAACCTTGTCGCCAAGTGCTGCGCCTTCAACAACGCCCGGCACTACCAGCCCCTCAACGCCGCCACCTGGCGTAGCGCCTTCAGCAGTACCGCCAACTGTTTCACCATCAGCATCGCCACCAACAGCGCCTTCAGCATCGCCATCAGGGATCGCTCCGACGGCGATTCCAGCAGGATCAGATCAGACAGCGCCCACAGTGACTCAGACTTTGCCTGCTCAAAACGCCATAGATGTACCGATTAACTTTAAGCCCACGGTCACTTTCTCTGAAGCGATGGATCCCTTAACGATCAGCAGTGCAACCTATAGTTTGACAGCTCCCGATACGACAGCCGTAGCGGGCCAGGTTAGCTTTGTCGATCAGACGGCAAGTTTTACACCCACCAGCAATCTGATGCCCAACACAATCTATACAGCCAAAATAAGCACCGGCTCCAAAGATCTGGCTGGCAATGCCCTGACCAGTGACTTTGTCTGGAGCTTTACAACGGGGGCAGAATCAGATGTCCTCTCACCGACTGTGATCTCAAGCTTGCCAATAAATGGCGCCATAGATGTCCCGCTCACCGTACAACCCGAAGTCACATTTTCTGAGGCGATGGACCCCTTAACATTCACGTCCTCAAGCTATAGCCTGAAAAACGGAATAACAACTGTTGTGGGTGAGCTTAGCTATCTCGATTCAAAGGCTATTTTCAAACCTTCAGCGAGTCTTGAGGCTGACACTGAATATACAGCGACGATTAAAAGTGGTAGCACGGGTGTCAAAGATCTGGCTGGCAATGCCCTGAGCAATGATTTTGTCTGGACCTTTAAAACCATTGCCGAATCGGGCAATACAAATTTTGGTCCGGCAAGTGTCAACCTTGGCAATATAAGTCCCTATGGCGTCTTATCTAACACCAGCGTGACCCTGGGCGGTGCCGGTTTACGGGTGGGTGGTGATGTCGGAATTTTCCCGGCGGGTGCCTGTAATGGCTGTGATAGCAACACGGTCAGTGGTGTGATCGCGATTGGTGCAGCTGCTGAGCCTGCAATGGCTTCACTGCAAAGTGCTTATGATGATGCCATTGGCCGCACTCTGAATAAGTGCACACTGGTAGACGCTGGTAGCCTTGTCACCAATCCGCCCCCTGTTTGTGGCGGGACATCCAATGGCGTCTTTGAGCCCGGTCTCTACTGGTCAGGGAGTTCTATACAGATACCTGCGGGTGGTACCATTACCCTCGATGGCAAGAATAATCCCAATTCAGTCTTCATCTTCCAGTCAGAGTCCACAATTAATACAATTGGGGGCAATACACATATGATCCTGATCAATCAGGCCAAAGCCAAGAATATCTATTGGGTGGCCAAGAGTTCAGCGACCATTGGGGGTACGACCTCTGACTTTGCCGGTACAGTGCTTGCATTAGTCGCCGTTACAGTGAATACCGGGACCCAAATGAACGGGCGCGCATTGGCCAGATCTGCTGCTGTTACGGTCCAGGCTGACGCCGTGATTACCGTTCCAGCGCCGTAAGGCGCACTCTCTTTAGTACTTTCATGCAAATAGGGCACAGCTAAGAAATTATCTGTGCCCTATTTTGACGGGTGATACCATCTGCGGAGCTTCAGCTTTGAGGCACTTAAGTCGTATAGACCGAATTAAAGAGCACATAGTCGACAGTCAGATCCGTGCCACAGGCTTTGGCGCTGAATTCACCGGCGCACATATCCAGGCGTACATAGATATGGGATTCGCGTAGCAGCTTTTTCATGAATGCCAGATCATAATCTTGCGGTGTGCCTTGTTCCAGCAATTTGATTTGTTTTTTCTCGTCGCCCATATATAAGTCGACTTTTTGGTAATCAAATGGCACGCCTGCATTGCCAGCGGCGCAGATTATGCGGCCCCAGTTGGGATCGCGACCAAACATGGCTGTTTTGACCAGGTTTGATTTTGAAATCGTGCGGCAAATTTTACGAGCGTCTTCTTCGTTGGCGGCATTGATCACGTCATATTCAATAAACTTAGACGAGCCTTCACCATCAGAAATAATCAGTTTGGACAAATAGGCCATCATTTCTTCGAGCTGGCTTTCAAAGATATCAAAGCCTTCGTCAGTCTCAGCGCTTAGCAGATCATTTTCGGCCAGACCATTGGCGAGCACTGCGACCATATCATTGGTGGAAGTATCTCCATCAACAGTGATCATATTAAAGGTTTTATCGGCGACTTTTTTGACTGTGCGCTGCAATAATTCGCTTTCGATAGCCACATCAGTGACGATAAACGCCAACATGGTTGCCATATTGGGATGGATCATTCCTGAACCTTTGGCGATGCCTCCCATATTAATATGGCGACCATCGATCGTAAACTCCAGAAAGCCTTCTTTTGCAAAGGTGTCCGTAGTTAAAATTGCATTGGCAGTAAAGGAACCTGCTTTTGACTTATTGCTGAGTTTGGGGGCGATTTCATGGATCCCTTTGACCACGTCTTCAGTGGGGAAGGGTTTTCCGATCACGCCAGTAGACGCCACCAGCACCAATTCAGGGTCGACATCCAGAGCTACTGCTGTGGCCTGAACCATTGCCTGGGCTCCAAGGTAGCCGGCCTCACCGGTACAGGCATTGGCGTTTCCGGCATTGATAACGATCACTTGTGCCTGGCCGTTCTGGATATGCTGGCGAGAGACCTTGATCGGTTCTGCGACGACCTGGTTTTGAGTGAAGACAGCGGCGGCGCTGGCAGGCACTTTGGAATAGATAATCGCCAGATCCCGGCGCAGGGATTTTACACCAATATGAGCACCCCAGCATTTGATGCCACGGACATTGGTTATGTTTTTTATCATCATATATTCTCTCTTCTAGGGTTGCATTGGAATCATGTTGAGGCCCTGAGTTTCAGGGAGTCCCAGCATTAAATTCATGTTTTGCACGGCTTGACCTGCCGCGCCTTTGACCAGATTGTCGATGGCTGACAAGATCAGAATCGTTTGTGTGCGTGGATCATAGTCTATGTATAGATTACAGTAATTGCTGCCACGTACCTCTTTTAAGCTCGGCGAATGCTCGCAAATGCGTACAAATGGTTTTTCAGCATAAAAATCACGGTACAAAGCTATCAGTTGATCCTGAGAACTTGGGTCAGGGGTCGGAACATAAATTGTGGATAAGATGCCGCGATCGATCGGTAATAAATGCGGTGTAAAGAGCACGGGCGGCACTTGTGCTGTCGATTGGCCAATGATTTCCTGGATTTCAATCGTGTGGCGATGGCTTTTTAAACCATAGGCTTTGAAATTATCATGGGCGTTCGAAAAATGGGTAGTGGCACTGGCTTTGATGCCTGCCCCGGTAACCCCTGTTTTGGAGTCGATGATTATAGATGAAAGCCGGTGGCTGCCGGCCTGTAGCAGTGGAGCGAGAGCCAGAATAGCTGAAGTCGGAAAGCAGCCTGGATTGGCGACCAATTTCGCTGTTTTGATTTGCTCAGCAAAAAGCTCTGGCAAGCCATAGACGGCCTGTTCAAAACCGGGCAAATAGCTGTGGGGCTTTTGATACCACTCTTGATAGACTTCAGCAGAACTTAAGCGAAAATCACCAGAAAAATCGACGATCGAAAAAGGCTGGTCTTGCATCAGCTCAACATATTTCATTGAGACGCCGTGTGGCAAAGCCAAAAAGACGAGCTCGGGAGGCGAATGTACGCTCAGGGCTTCTTCAACCGTTTGTAATGGCAAGTCTAAGATCCCCTGAAAGGCCGGGTGCACAGCTGAGAAGGCTTCGCCAGCACGACTCTCTGAGGTGATGAAGGCGATCTCAATCTCCGGATGATTGACGAGTATGCGTGCCAGCTCTGAGCCTGTATAGCCAGTGGCACCAATAATACCAACGCGATGCTTATTCATGACCGAGCTCCTTTAAAGCGGAACGAATCGTGCTTAAAACGATTTCTAACTCTGATTTTTGGATGTTTAAGGGGGGGACCAGTCTTAAGATATGATCAGCAGTGGCATTCGCAAGCACGCCCTGATGCAGCATTTCCAGCACCAGGGGCTTGGTCTCAATTTCAAAATTGATGCCCAACATCAAACCTTTGCCTCTAACTTCTTTGATCAGGGGGTGTTTCCAGGCCATCACTTCTGCTTTAAACCAGGCGCCTAAGTCTGTCGCCGCTGTTAATAAATCTTCTGTTTCAATCACTTCGAGTACGGCCAATGCCGCAGAGCAGGCCAGCGGGTTGCCGCCAAAAGTGGTGCCGTGATCGCCAAATTCAATCGCGTCACTGACGGTTTGATTGGACAATATCGCACCAATTGGCACGCCACCCCCCAGCCCTTTGGCCAGGGTCATGATATCCGGCTGTACGTCAATATGGTCTTTGGCAAACCATTTGCCTGTCCGACCGACACCGGTTTGGATTTCGTCAAAGATCAGCACGACCTTTTTTTGATCGCAAAATGCGCGGACGGCTTTTAAAAACTCAGTCTCGGCGACACGTATGCCACCTTCACCCTGAATGGGCTCGATTAAAATCGCAGCCATCTCATTGCTATAGGCGGCTTCGATCGCAGCCATATCGTTAAAAGGCAATTGCTGAAAGCCAGCCGGTATCGGTTCAAACCCGTTTTGCATCGCTTTTTTGCCTGTGGCAATCGTGCCCAGTGTGCGGCCATGAAAGGAGCCCTGCATTGAGTAGACAGTGCCACCTTTGCCCAGACTATGGGCATATTTGCGGGCGATTTTGATAGCGCCTTCGACAGCTTCAGCGCCAGAATTACAGAAAAAGACGCGGTCCAGACCAGATATTTTGAGTAGTTTCTGAGAGAGCTCAACTTGAGGCACGCTCAGATAAAAGTTAGAGATATGGGTTAATTTCTCAACCTGGGCTTGCAGCGCTTTGACGACAGTGGGGTGACTGTGGCCAACATTATTGACGGCGATTCCGGCCAAAGCATCGACGTATTCTTTGCCTTCAATGTCCCAGACTTTGGCGCCCTTGCCACGCTCTAAGACGATTGGGTAGCGCTTAAATGTTTGTAAATAGCTCTGTTGGTCAATGGTGTGTAAGGCTGCATTGGTCTCGGGTTTACTCATAAATTCGGGTTCCTAAGTTTGTTGGGTTCTTTAATTCTAAAATTTGTTGGGGTTTCGTGCCGTTGATAATGCGGGCTTGTTTGGCACCCTGAGCAAGTGCTGCCTGACAGGACTCTAGTTTGGGCAGCATGCCACCCTGGATCACGCCCTGGGCGACGAGTTCAGGCAATTGTGCTGTATTTAGTTCATGCATCAGACTTTCAGGATCGTCTTTATCTCGGCGTAGGCCATCGACATCGGTTAAGACGATATACTGCTCTGCTGCTAAGGCACCGGCCAGATGGCCTGCAAAGAGATCGCCATTGATATTAAAGGTCTGGCCTGTGGAGTCATTGGCAATACAAGTCAAGACTGGGATATAGCCATTGCTGATCAAAAGCTGAATCAGAGTGGGGTCCACAACGGCGACGTCCCCGACCTGTCCGAGATCAATGGTTTGCTTTGCTCCATTAACCAGGCGCTGGTGCTGACGTTTACTAGCAGTGACGGTATTGCCGTCCTGTCCAGAGAGACCGACAGCTCGGTAGCCCAATTGGGATATCTCGCGTACCAGATCACAGTTGACACGCCCTTTTAAGACTTGCTCAACGATTTGGATAGCAGCCTGGCTGGTTTTGCGTTGGCCATCGATAAATTCGGAAGCAACGCCTGCCTGGTCTAGTGCTGCCTGGATAAAAGGGCCGCCACCGTGCACGATTACAGGGGCAATCCCCTGGGCCTGTAAAGCACAAATATTATGGAGCACTTGCCTTCTCAGCTCAGGGTTGAGCATGGCATTGCCGCCATATTTAACTACAAAAATGGGTTGTTTATTCATCTGTTTCGTTTCTTCAGCAATAACATAGACTCAAATTTGATTGCAAGTCACGGATCACATATCAGGCCTAAGTATAAATCATTATTAGGACCGTGATGGACTGTGTTTAAATGATTTTTAAAAAATTTCAAAAAAAAGCAAAGCCCAGAGAAATTTGACTCCGGGCTTTTGGTAATAGCGAATCTTAAAACTGGCGAGCGGCTTGATCCAAAAAGACCTGGCTGCGGTAGTCAGAAGTCTGATTCATTTGTGTAGTGAAACGTTGACTTAACTCAGCTTGTTGGGCAGGGTTGAGTTGGCGCCGTGCCACACGTACTGCTGCCAGGGCGGTTTTAAACTGGGCTTCGCTGGGGTTGGCTTGTAAGAGGGCCAGAGCATTTTGGGCAATGGCCTGAGGATTATTGCCCAAAGCAGGAGGCATTTTTACAGCGGGGCTATCGGTTGGCAGCCCACGTGTGATTTGCTCCATCAGGATATCCTGGCTTAAGCCATCAAGTAATAATTGCGTGCGGTAGTCAGAGTTTTGGACTATAGCGGCTTGTAAATTAGCGCGGGTTTCAAGCAGTTGTTCAGGGCTGAGTTGGCGCAAAGCGACTCGGAATCCAGCTTGTGCTGTTTTGAAATTGGATTCGGACTGATGGCTGTTTAATTGATTTAAGGTTCCGTTGATGATGGTCTGTGGTGTATTGCCAGGGACAGGAGGCATGCCTGGGGCTGGAGACTGGGTCTGGCCGCCTTTGCTAAAGATTTCCATTTGCAAATCGCTCTGAATAGCATGCATAAAACGTTGTGTCCGGAAATTACTGGTCTGAGAAATCTCCAGGTTTAAATCGAGGGCCAGGGCTTGCAAGGCGGTCAGATCAAGATTTCGAATCTGAACTCTGAAATGGGCCTGAGCGGCGCGCATGTCGGCTTCGCGGGGGCTGGCATTTAACTTTTTGAGGCTGTCTTGTAAAACGGGAGCGCTGGCAAACAAGCCGATGCTCGCAGGGATTTTACCGGCTGCGTGGCTGCGTTGTAATTGATCTTGAGGTGCAAGTTGAGTGGGCGCTGAAGGGAAACCACTAGCCTGGCGCACGGGAGTGACTGATGTGAAGGCTTGAGCGGCAGCATTTCGTTGAATAGCAGAAATCATTATGAAGACCTCGAAATCATCTGTTAATTTTTATTTAACTTAATCATAACCTTTTTTCAGATAAATTAAAAGCCCCCTGGCCTAAAAAAAGCTAAAATTTACCTGATTTTAGCTTTTTTAGTACCCTTTATGGGGTTCCTGTCCGATTATATCGGGCCGATTCCCGTTTACTTTTGTTAAACTTGATTGATTATTTATTAACAGGAGTCAACCGGATGGACACTGAATCGAAATACATCATTGCACTTGAGCGTCTGCTGCCTTTATACGGGCAAAACTATCGTGCCGGTGATCGGATCATCCAGGAGGGTGCCAAAGATCCGCGTATCTTTTTTATTGTAGAAGGTATGATTAATGTTTTTATCGGCGATGAGCCAGAGAAAAAGTCCTTGCGCTTACTCGAAATGGGGGATATTTTTGGCGAATTGTCGTTGCTAGATAATTTTCCGCGTTCAGCCAGTGCCGAAGCCCTGACGGATATCCGAGCGGTTGTCATGAACAAAGCACAGTTTGAGCAATTGATACAAAACTACCCGGTGTTGGCCATGAAGATCATTGAATTGATGGGCAGTCGGATGCGCAAAATGGATACGCAGCACAAAGCGGCGATCAGATACAGCCGGAATAAAAAAAGCTAAATCATTTAAACTTCAAAATGTGGGGTGACAGTTTGAAAGTCATAGCCGTGAACAAAATCTGTGCCTTGAAATGGCCCCTGAAACTCTTGATGTACACAGGCTTCCCAATCCCGGTCCTGGCGATGAGACCAGGCTTGCACTTTGCGTAACATCTGAGGATAGCTGCGTACCCAGCTATAGTGATGAACCAGTGGTAGCTGCTCTAAACTATTTACATAGCGACGTTTGGGGCCATTGGCAGCCTCATATATGCTAATGCGCTCCATTGCATCCATGATGCTTGTTTCAGTGACTTGATCTCGTCGTATCAATATGGCGGAGTCTTCCAGAGCTGTGGCTTGAAAGCTGGCTTCTCTAAAGTACCAATAATTGCTAAAGCTCTGGGCCGTAAATTCCAGATGCTCAGCACTTTGTAATAATTGACGCATGGCGTCACCTTCGATGATTTCATCGGCATCAATAAACAAGACCCAGTCCAAATCGTGATCGAGATGACGAAAGCCGACGACGCGCGCCAAAGAAGGCCAATACCAGGGCGGGCGAACGGGTTGAGCTTGAAAAGCAAAGCCCACAAAGCGTACGGCTGGAAAGCGTTGGATCAAGTCTTCTATTGCATTCAAGTCTTCGGGTTGGCCATCAAAGAAATGATCGCAAACAGGGACAATCACCTGGGATGAAAACTTCAAGGCTTCTTTTAGGCAGGTTTCAATAAAGCGTAACTCGTTCGTGCAAAAATTGATAATCGTTGCCAGTTTGAGATCTTCATGACTCTGTTGATAGCGGATGCCATTTTGAAAGCGTACGCGAGGCATCAGGCTATGATCAGGCCCTCTTAAGGCTGAGACACCCCATTTATGCTCGTATATCTGTCGGGCTTGCTCGGCCAGGTTTTTAAAATGCTGGGCTGCCTGGGCTTGAACTGCTGCACTGCCATCCGGACGAGTGGTGCTTTTTTGGCCGAAATGGTAAAAATGAAGTCTGCGGGTTCTGATGAACTCAACTTGTCCAGACAGCTCCAGTTTGAGAAAAAAATCAAAATCACAATAATGGGGCGAGGGGTAGATCGTATCAAAACCGCCGACTTGCATGTACCAGCGTTTAGACAATGCCATTGGGAAGGTTCGGCCGTCTTTAAGGGCTAGTTCTTGAGAAAGAGCGGGTTCAGACTTTTGAAAGTCTTTGAGTTGAAATTGATCCAAATTGTGGCCCCATTCACGGTAGACAAAATCATAAACGCTGTGGGGTGTGGGTTCGATTTGATTGATGGTCAATATGCGATCATCAGCAAAGTCTTGTAATAGGCGATGATCCCAATCCAAGGGCAAGACATTGTCTTCATTGATCAATAAGAGCTTATCAAAACGAGCTTGCCAGACGCCTTTGTTGAGCGCCTGACAGAGGCCTTCATTTTGAGGCAAAATGACAGTCTGAATCTGTGCTTGATACTTCTGGTGAACCTGTTTGTATTGCTTAAAACAGCCATCGAAGACAACGATGATTTCATTTTTAAAGCGCTGACCTTCAAAAATAGACTGCAAGCAGAGCTCTAAATAGCCGGGAGCTTGATAAGCCGGTATCACAAGCGAAAACATGGGTTAGCTCATATTCCGTGAGACTAAAACAATGCTTTCAGTTTGCGACATGCTCGATCTTTATTCCGTTTTTCGTGGTGGAGGGG